>JAEXCN010000055.1 GCA_023402175.1 Pseudomonadota bacterium
GCGTGACGGTCCTCGTCGCAGCCGTCTCGCCCTACAAGAAGGCGCGCGTCGACGCCCGCGAGACGATCGGCGACTTCGTCGAGGTCCACGTCGCGCCGCCGCTCGACGAGTGCGTCGCGCGCGACACGAAGGGCCTCTACAAGAAGGCGCTCGCGGGAGAGATCCCGCAGTTCACCGGCGTGAGCGACCCATACGAGCCACCGGACGCGCCGGAGCTGACGCTCGACACGAGCTCCATCGACGTCGCCACCGCAATCACCCGCGTGAAGGCGAAGCTCGCCGAGCTCGGATACCTCGAAGACGGCGCCGACGATGCCGACGCGAACGCGGTCACGCCGCGAGCATGACAGGCGTGTGAGCGCGCCTCCCTACGAACGAACGGAACGATCATGACGACGAACACCCTTCCTCGCTTCTCCGATCCGCGCGACATCGACGAGTTCGTGGCCACGCTCGAGGCCTTCGAACGCGGCGAGATCGGGCCCGAGCAGTTCCGCGCGTTCCGTCTCGTCCGCGGCATCTATGGCCAGCGCCAAGAGGGCACGCAGATGGTCCGCGTCAAGATCCCGTTCGGACGGATCGACGAAGCCGGGCTCGTCGCGCTCGCAGACGTCGCGGACCGCTGGTCGCGAGGGTTCGGCCACGTCACGACGCGCCAGAACGTCCAGTTCCATTTCGTCTCCTTGAAGCACGTCGAGGCCGTCATGCAACGGCTCGACGAGGCCGGCCTGACCACACGCGAGGCATGCGGCAACTCCGTGCGTGCGGTCACGGCGTGCGAGCTCGCCGAGGTCTGTGCGTCGGCGCCCTTCGATGTCTCGCCTTATGCCGAGGCGATCACGCGGCACTTCCTCCGCCACCCGCTCGCGGCGAGCCTTCCGCGCAAGTTCAAGATCGGGTTCAGCGGCTGCGCGAACGATTGCGCAAAGGCAGCCATCCACGACCTCGGGCTCATCGCGGAGGTTCGGGACGGCGAGAAGGGCTTCCGCGTCGTCGCCGGCGGCGGGCTCTCGTCGTCCCCGCGCAACGCGCTCCTCCTCCACGAATGGATCCGCGCGTCCGAGCTCGGGCGCGTCGGTGAGGCAATCGTGCGTCTGTTCCACCGGCTCGGAAATCGCGAGAACCGCGCACGCGCGCGCCTCAAGTACGTGCTCAAGAAGCTCGGAGACGACGGCTTCCGTTCGACGTACGCCGAGATTCGCGCGGAGGTCGACGCCGAGGCGATGGGTGAGCTCACGCTCCCCGTCCCGTTCGTCAGCAAGCCGGCAGGCCCGGTGCTGACCGAAGACGGAAAGCGCACGCCCGAGTACCTCGCCTGGCGCGCATCGTCGGTCGTCACGCAAAAAGCGGAGACCGCGGCAGCCTCGCCCGAGGACGGAGCCTACGTCGCCGTGTACGTGCGGCTCTTGCTGGGCGACATCACGAGCGCGCAGCTTCGTCAGCTCGGGCGAATCGCGACCGAGTTCGGCGATGGCACGGTGCGCCTGACGATCGACCAGAACATCCTCGTCCCGTGGGTCGACAAGCGTTCGCTCCCCGCGCTCTTCGCCCGGCTCTCGACCGCCGGCCTCGCGCGCCTCGATCTGCACACGGCGCGCGACGTGACGAGCTGCCAGGGCGCAGACACGTGCAACCTCGCCGTCACCTCCTCGCGCGCCGTCGCGCAGGCCATCACCGACAAGCTCGAGGCCGAAGGGCTCGGCGCGCACGGCGACGTCGCAAAGACGTTGATCAAGGTGAGCGGCTGCCCGAACTCGTGCGGGCAACACCACATCGCGGACCTCGGATTCCACGGCGGCGCGAAGACGGTCGGCAAGGACGTCGTGCCGGTCTACCAGCTGCACCTCGGCGGCGGAGTCGATGCCCGCGGCGCGCGCTTCGGCCGACAGGTCGTGAAGGTCATCGCGCGCCGCGTCCCGGACGCGGTCGTCCGCCTGCTCGCGCGCTACGATGCCGAGCGTCAGCCCGGGGAGACACCTGCGGCCTTCTTCGAGCGCATCGATGCGAAGCGTGTGGTCGCCGTCCTCGGCGAGATCATCACTGCCCCGCCGACGGCCGACGAGATCAACGACGTCGGCCAGAACGCGGGCTTCGTCGTCGAGACCGGCGCCGGGGAGTGCGCCGCGTGACGCTCGATCTCGAGCTCGAAAACGAACGCCTCGAGCGCGCGACGCCCGCCGAACGGCTCGCGTTTGCGGTCGAGACGTTCGGCGACGATCTCCTGTTCACCTCGTCGTTCGGCGCGCAGAGCGCCGTCCTCCTCCACCTCTGGAGCAAGGTCGCGCGGCACCTTCCCGTCGTCTTCATCGACACCGGGTTCCTCTTCCCCGAGACGCTGACGTACCGCGACGAGCTCGCGAAGCAGCTCGGGCTGAGACTGCATGTCCTCTCACCGGACATCGCGAACGCCGACTTCGTCGCCCGTTACGGAAGCGACATCCAGCGGCGCGATCCGGACTTCTGCTGCGGCCTCAACAAGGTCGCTCCGCTCGCGCCTCTTCGCGAGCGGGCGCGAGCCTGGGTCTCGGGCTTACGCCGCGACCAGAGCCGCGCGCGAGAACACGTACCGATCCTCGAGCGCGACGGACATCTCGTCCGGGTTCATCCGCTCGCGACGATGACGAAGTCGGACGTCGCCGAGTACCTCGAAAAACACGGCCTTCCCGAGCACCCCCTCGTCCGACGCCGGTACCTCTCGATCGGCTGCGCGCCGTGCACACGTGCCGTCGCCGACGGTGAAGACGAGCGCGCCGGACGCTGGGCGTGGTCGAACAAGACCGAGTGCGGGCTGCATGGGCGCCCGGCCACGGGCGGGCGCGGGTGATGGAACGCATCAGCCGCCGCGCGCTCCTCGGCGGTGTCGTCGGGGCGGTCGGGACCGTCGCGGCCGGTACGGCCATCGCGCGTCGCGCTTCGGCCGAGAGCGAACGCGTCCTTCGCGTCGGCGTCATGGCGAACCTCACGCATGCGCCGCTCATCGCGGGGCTCGGCTCGGGGCGAATCGCCCGCGCCCTCGCGCCGGCTCGCGTCGAGATCCGCGTGTTCCGCGCTGGACCTCGCGTCACCGAGGCGCTCATCGGCGGCGCGATCGACGCGGGCACCGCAGGACCCGCGGCCGTCGTCGTCCACCATGCGCGTCACTCCCGCGGCGGCAAAGGTGGCCTCCGCGTGCTCGCGGGATGCTGCTCCGGCGGAGCGTCGCTCGTCGTCACGCGGTCGAGCGGGATCACGCGACCGTCCGATCTGCGCGGCAAACGGATCGCCGTCACCCAGATCGGCACCACGCAGGACGTCGCGCTCCGCGTCTTCATCCGCGATGCCGGCCTGAAGGACAGCGCATCGGGAGGCGACGTGGACGTCCTCGCGATCTCGGGCGCCACGATCCTCGATCAGATGAAGCGCGGAGCCCTCCACGGCGCGTGGCTACCGGAGCCGTGGGCGACGCGCATCGTCACGGATCTCTCTGCGGTGCGTCTCGTCGACGAGCGCGATCTCTGGGACGGAAGGCGCTTCGCGACCGCGGTCCTCGCCAGCCGCGCGGAGGACGCGGCCGATCCGGCGATCGGACGGCTCGCCCATGCGCTCGAGGAGGAGGTCGCGCGGGCGCTCACCGATCGGGCGACGACGCTTCGCGAAGCCCATGCCGAGCTGGTGAAGCACGTAGGGAATCCTGGCGCCCTCTCGATCTTCGAACGCGCCGCGAGCTTCGTCGACTTTACGTCGGACCCGCTCCGCGAGTCGATCGAGCGCTTCGGAGAGGCCGCAGCTTCCTTCGGGCTTTGCCCACCGCGGCCGTCCGTCGGGCTCTTCGGCTGAGAGACACGGACGTCGACGGTCACGCGCCGGCGGCCGCCGAGGTGAACGGCGGCACGACGGGGCGCGATCCCACACGCGCCAGCGGAGCGGTCGCGAGCCACGCGTCGAGATCGACGAGCGCGCGATCGGCCATCGCCTGGTAGCGCTCGCGCTTCCGCAGCTTCGGATCCGAAGGCGGCGGGATGCATGCCCACGTGATGTTCGACGGCTGGAAGCGCTCGGTCTCGCGCATCAGGTGCGTGCGGATCCCGCCGAGCGCGGTCGTCTCGGGCGGCGGCGTGATCTGCTCGCCGCGCAGCGACTGCGCCAGCATGATCCCGCAGAGGAGCCCGCCCGCGCAGCTCTCGACGTACCCTTCGACGCCGGTGACCTGCCCCGCGAGGAAGACGTTCGGCATCGCCTTCAGCTGCATGCGCTCGTCGAGCATGCGCGGCGCGTCGACGAACGTGTTGCGATGCACGCTGCCGAACCGGAGGATCTCCACTTCCTCGAGCCCCGGGATCATCCGGAACACGCGCGTCTGCTCGCCGTATGTCATGCGCGTCTGGAAGCCCACCAGGTTGTAGGCCGTCATGGCCTGGTCCTCGGGCCGGAGCTGCACGACCGCGTACGGGCGGCGACCGGTCCGCGGATCGGTGAGCCCCACCGGCTTCATCGGACCGAACGCGAGCGTGCGCTCGCCGCGCGCGGCCATGACCTCGATCGGAAGGCACCCTTCGAAGTACCGCACGTCCTCGAACGATCGCGGCTCGACCTTCTGCGCCTCGACGACCGCACGAACGAACGCGAAGTACTCGTCCTTCTCGAACGGACAGTTGACGTAGGCCTCGTCTCCGGCCGCCGTTGCGTCACGCTCGCCGCTCTCCGTCGCCGCTTCGCCGTCGGCGCCCTTGCCCCAGCGCGACTGCTTGAAGACCTTGCTCCAGTCGATCGAGTCGGCGCTGATGATCGGGGCGATGGCGTCGTAATACGCGAGGTGCGAGGTGCCGACGACGCGCGCGATGTCGGCCGCGAGGGCGTCGCCCGTGAGCGGCCCCGTCGCAATGACGACGGGCCGATCCGGCGTCGCCTCCGGGATGCGCTCGACGATCTCGTGACGGATCTGGATCCGGGGGTGGCTCGAGATGCGCTCGGTGACGGTCGCGGCGAACACGTCCCGATCGACCGCGAGCGCGCCGCCCGCAGGAACCCGCGCGACGTGGGCGGCTTCGATCACGAGCGAGCCCGCCCGTCGCAGCTCCTCCTTCAAGAGGCCGACCGCGTTGACCAGGGCCGCACCGCGCATCGAGTTCGAGCAGACGAGCTCGCAGAGCTTGTCGCTCGTCTGCGCGGGCGTCCGCGCCTTCGGCTTCTGCTCGACGAGCTCCACCTCGATCCCGCGCTCTGCCAGCTGAAAAGCGGCCTCACATCCGGCCAGACCCGCGCCTACGACAACGACCTTCATGCACGCTCCAGGCCTCGCCTCTACCCACGGAAGGCCCGCGCGTCCAGCCCATGATAGGCTGGGCGTGGGATGGAAAGCGCTCGCGTCAAACCCGGCGACGTGCTGGGCGGCAAGTACAAAGTCGAGCGGATCCTCGGCGCGGGCGGCATGGGCATCGTCGTTTCCGCGCGGCACGTCGACCTCGGTCAACGCGTGGCGCTGAAGTTCATGTTGAAGGAGGCGATGACCGACCCGGCCCATGCGGAGCGGTTCCTCCGCGAGGCCAAGTCGGCCGTGCAGCTCAAGAGCGTGCATACCGCACGCGTCCTCGATGTCGGTCGCCTGAAAAACGGCGAACCGTTCATGGTGATGGAGTACCTCGAGGGGCGAGATCTCGACGCCGAGCTGCAAGCGCGTGGACCGCTGCCGCCGCACGTCGCAGTCGACTACATCCTCCAGGCCAGCGAGGCCCTCGCCGAGGCGCACGGTCTCGCGATGATTCACCGCGATGTGAAGCTGAAGAACCTGTTCCTCACGTCGACGGTCGACGGACGCCCGCTCGTGAAGGTGCTCGACTTCGGCCTCGCGAAGACGCTCGGAGCGAACGGAGACGTGTCGCTCACGGCGACGAACTCCGTCTTCGGCTCGCCCCAGTACATGTCACCGGAGCAGATGCGGTCGGCGAAGGACGTCGACTTCCGGAGCGACATCTGGTCGCTCGGTGTCTGCCTCTACGAGCTGCTGACCGGGCGCGTTCCGTTCGACGCTCAAGGCATCGCCGAGATCTGCGCGATGGTGCTGAAGGACCCCGTGCCTCCGCCGTCGCTGTTCGCTGCGGGGCTGCCGAGCGATCTCGAGCAGGTCGTCCTCACGTGCCTCACCAAGGACGTCACGGCGCGATTCCAATCGATCGCCGAGCTCGCCTTCGCGCTCCAGCATTACGCCCCCGACGAGGGATCCGCGCGCCGGATCCTGCACGTCATGCGGACGGCGAAGAAGGACGCGCCCGCGACGATCGCCTCGAGCGGCGCCCCGGTCGACGCTGGCGCGAAGACGATGAACGCATGGGACTCTGCCGTCCCCAAACGGACGACGCAGCTGCTCACGCGCCCCCAGCTGATCGCCGCGTTCGTCGCCGTCACGCTCATGGGCGCGATCGGGGCGGGCGCGATCACCGTCGCGCTGAAGAAGCGGACCGCGCCGCCTCCGATCGCTCAGGCAACAGCCGCAGACTCCCCTGCACCGCCCGCACCGACGGAGCCGATGGCCGTCGTCTCGTCGAGCCCTGGGGCCCCGAGCACTGGGCCGAGCGTGACGCCGGCCGAGCCGGTCGAGCCGAGCCCGGAAGCCGTCGCGGTGACGAGCGCGAAGGCGACGCCCATTGCTCCTGCGGCGCGACCGAAG
>JAEXCN010000096.1 GCA_023402175.1 Pseudomonadota bacterium
TGTCCTACCTGCCCGAAGTCTCACATCTGCAAGGTCTGTCGCCAGTACGTGCAGAACAAGCCGCGCGCGATGACGAAGCTGCTGTGGGTGCGCGCGAAGCAGCAGCTGCTCTGGGGAACGCTCGGCAAGCTCTCCGGCGACGTCGACAAGCTGGCGTTCCAGCAGGCGAGAGGGATCGTCACCGGCGACGTGGGGAAGGCCGACAGCAAGGTGAAGGTCCGCTTCGAGGACCCGTCCGAGTCGGGCGACATCTGGGGCGGCGGCAATGCCGACGTCGCGTGCAAGCTTTCGATGAAAGACACGCTGCCTTCGCCGGTCACCGGCCATGCCTTCCCGCTGCTCATCTCTCCGAACCTGCTCGAGGGCCTGCCGCAGACGCTCGTGAAGGCGATGCCGCAGATGATCTGCCAGGCGACGAGCGCGGCCGGCGGCGGCGGCGGTGGGGGAGGCGGTGGTGACGACGGGCCGAAGCTCCCGGAGATCAAGGAGGTCGCCGACCGAACCCGTGCGGAATGCAAGGAGCTCGAGGAATCCATGCGCTGCGCCGTCGCGGCCGCACGCGGGCGCGCGGGATCGTGCGACGACGACGTCGAGCCGGAGATCGCGGATCTCTCGCACTCGTCGAGGGGACGCCTCGAGATCCCGAGCAAGGCGCAGCCGTTCGTGACGTGCCAGACCGCGTCGCCGCATGCGCCGCTCCAGATGTCCGGCGGGGGCTACTGGTACCGGAACACGACCGGCGCGCTCGTCACGTGCAGCTTCGACCGCGACAAGTGCGAGGACAAGAAGCTCGGCGAGAACTCGGATAGCTACTTGAGGGAGAAGCTCGGGCTCCCGAAGGTCGTGAGCAATCTCGCGCAGTCGCTCGGTGGGAGCGAGACGCGGAAGCCGTCCGAGGGCAGCTCGAACCCGAAGAACTTCTGCACGTGTGCGTTCAGCGAGAAGCCGGTCGACGACACGATGATCGGCATCAGCGACGCTGTCCGGAAGATCGCGAGCTTCGGCGCCGCCGATCCGAGCGAAGCCCTCCGAAAGAAGCGCGAGTACCGGTCGTGCGGCCGCTGGTACTTCCCCGCACGGAGCGGCGAGTTCAGCTCGACGCCGGAGGACGAGCAACCGTTCGTCGCCGCGTGGAAGTGGAACCAGACGACGCGCTGCGAAGGAGGTGCCCAGTGACGCGCAAATGGCGATCGCGCGCTCGCCAGCGAGGTGTCTCGAGCGTCTCGAACGTGCTCGAGTCGGCGATGGTGATGGGCTGGTTCGTCGTGCTGGTGCTCGGCGAGAAAGCCGTGAGCAACGCGGCCGACGCGCGCCGTTCGGCCGAGAGCGCGGCCGAGCAGTCGGCGACGAAGTCGAGCGCGAGCTACTGCCAGCCCGCGAGCGCGAACGTCGGTGAGGCGCGCACGAGCCCCTCGGTGATCAGCAACGGTGTGCCCCCGCAGGTCGGGGCCGCGGTCGGGATCGTGCAAGCGCTCGGCCTCGGCCAGCAGCGCACATTCCCGAACTACGTGAAGCCGATCCTCAACGTGCTGGTGACGTCGTCGTCGTCGGCCGATCCGGTCGGCGGTGACGTGAATCCCTCGGGAAAGAGCTTCGAGGGCCTCCGCGATCTCGGCTGCCTCGAGAAGCCGATCGACACGCCGAAGGGCAGCATGGACCAGTACCGCCAGAAGCTCTGGCAACAGAACTTGGAGGGGTACTGAGGATGTCGGGTCGACGCTTCGGAATCGGGCTCCGTGCGCTCATGGGGATCAAGACGACGTCCATTCTCTTCGTCGCCGCGATCGCGATCCCCGCGGTCGCGCATGCCGCGCACGAGCAGAAGGCGAAGCTGCGGGCCGAGCGCGAGATCGAGGCGCTCACGGGGGCCATCGCGCCGATCGACATCGCGCCCTCTGCCGAACGCCGCGTCATGTTGAACGGGGCGCCGCTGTTCTTCAAGAAGACGACGGAACGAGGCACGCTCGACGAGGTCATGGCACGCATCGCGAAGGAGTGCGCGAGCGGGACGCGATCGACCGCGTTCGGTCTCTCTGACGCCTACGACGACGGGACGAACACACCGATCCGCCTCGAGCGGGTCTTCTCGCAGGAGGCTGAGGGCGGCGCCCGCGCGAGCCTCTGCATCTTCGAGAACGACGACGGCGCCTCGCAGGAGGAGCTTCATCGCGTCCGCTACACGCTCGCGCACCGCCGCGAGGACGGCTCGATCGCGGTGACCACCGTCGTGAATGCGTCGTCGACGCCGCTCGAGCAGTTGTTCCCTGCCGACGGCGACGCACCCGGGAGCGATCCCGAAGGCATCGCGCGACCGGCCGACGCCCGTCGCACGATGACGGCCGTCGTCGGCAACGGCGAGCACACCGTCCGCGTGTACGAGAGCGCGCTGCCGATCGAGGCCTCGATTGCGAGCTACGACCGCCAGATGAGCGCCCGCGGCTTCGCGACGACCGGCTCGCTCGAGGACGCGCGCATGTACCGGAGAGACGGCCGGAGCTGGGTAGCCTCGTTCCGCGCCACGACCGGCGGCTCCACGGTGGCTCTCATGCCGTTCGGATCGACTGCTTCCGACTGAGATCCGGGGCTTCTCGTGCCGCTCCCGCGGATGGGAACGGGTGCTTCTCACCGCTGCTCGAACCCGGAGAAAGACGAGCGATCCCGGGGTGAGAGCACGCGGCATGGACGGTGCTTCGAAGGTCACCGATGCGAGCTGCGGTGATTGGTCTGATGGTCGCGGGCGTGACGAGCTTTCTCGTCTGGTCTTACATGAAGCGCTTCGAGGACGAGGCCTCGGGCGGTCCGCGCGTGCAGGTGCTGACCGTCGTGCACACGCTCGAGCCGGGCGCCGTCATCAAGGACTCGGACATCGGCGAGCGCGGGATCCCGGTCGCGTACGTCGAGTCGCGTGCGATCCGCGCCACCGACCGCCAGCGCATCGTGAACCTCCGGATCTCCTCGGCGCTCGAGGCGCAGCAGATCCTCAACTGGAGCGACATCGTCGCGTCGAACGACGAGCGCATGCTCTCGAACCTCGTGCAGCCGGGCATGCGCGCGGTGGCGATCCATACGGAGGGCCGTTCGAGCTCGCTCGCACGTCCCGGTGATCGCGTCGACGTGATCTCCACGGTGCAGCAGCCCGGCAGTCAGGAGCACCGCGTCGGTGTCGTGCTCCTTCAGAACGTCCTCGTCCTCGGCCATCCCATGGGCGGCACGGGAACTGGTGGCACGGACGCCACCGACACCGTGCTGAGCCTCTCGCTCGAGCAGGCGCAGCTCCTCGCGGTGGCCGGCGACAAGGCGAAGCTCACGCTCGCGCTCCGGAGCACGCCCGACGTGATCATCCAGCAGGGCCTCACCGAGAAGTCGTCGAAGGATCTCGCCACGCCTCCGACCGCCACGCCGGTGCCGAAGGGCAGGACGGGCCCGATCGCCGTCGGAGGAGGCAATCGATGATGAGGGCGCAGCTCCTCGTCGCGACTGCGGCCGCGGCCGCGGCGCTCCTCGCCAGCTCGGGCGCGCACGCGCAGCGCCGTCGTCCAGTCCCCACAGGACAGGTGACGCCGCCGCCGCCCGCGCCCGCGGCCGCACCGGCCGCCGAGCCTCGGCCGGCGAAGGCGCAAACGGTCGACGTCAATCTCGTCGTCGGTGACAACAAGACGCTGCCTGCGTCCGACGTCGCGAGCTACTCGGTGGGCGCGCCCGGGATCGTCGACGTGAAGGTGACGCCCGATCAGAACCAGTTCGTCCTCGTAGGCCTCCGGCCCGGGTCGACGACGGTGCTCATGCTGAAGCGCAACGGCACCGAGGTCACCTACTCGATCAACGTCTACGCCCGCTCGCCGGAGACGGTCGAGAAGGAGCTCGAGGCGCTCCTCGTCGGCTACACGGGCCTCCGCATCCGCGCCGTCGGACCGCGTTTCTTCATCGAAGGCGGCGTGAGCACCGACGCGGATGCGAAGCGCATCGGGCTCATCGCGAGCCTCTACCCCGGTCAGGTCGAGTCGCTCGTCGTCGTCGGCTCCGTCGGAGAGGAGCACACGATCAATGTCCGCATCGACTTCTACTTCGTGCAGTACGACAAGACCTCGAGCTACGGCGTCGGCCTCGCGTGGCCGGGCCGCATCGGCAACGGCGCGCTCAACGCCACGTACGATCTCGTCGGTAAGACCGGGACCGCGACGCTCACTGCGGCGCAGGCACTCCCCGCGCTCGATCTCGCGCAGACGCGCGGCTGGGCGAAGGTCCTCAAGCACTCCGTCGTCGTGACGACGAGCGGCAGCGAGGCGACCTTCGAGAACGGCGGGGAGCAGAACTTCTCCGTCGCCAACGGCATCACGAGCTCGATCCAGGCGATCAAGTTCGGCACGAACGTCACCGTGCTCCCTCGCTACGACATCGCATCGAAGGAGCTCGAGGTGAAGGTCAATGCGAACGTCGCGGACCTCACCGCGCCCGGCGCGAGCGCGCTTCCCGGTCGGAGCACCTCCGCGATCAACACGTTCGTGCACCTGAAGCTCGGGCAGTCGCTCGTCCTCTCCGGAATCCGTACGAGCCGCACGACGCACGGCGTGACCGGTCTGCCCGGTCTGTCGCAGATCCCGGTGCTCGGTCTCCTGTTCGGCAGCCACACGAACAACGAGGCCGAGGTCGAAGGCGCCGTCTTCATCATCCCGAGCGTCGTCGACAGCGCGCCCCGCCGCGCGCACGACATCGTCGCGGTCGCCATGAAGCAGTACCAGGACTACAGCGGCAGCATCGAGCGCGTCACCTCGTTCACCGCGGAGCCGCCGGCGTACCGGTGAGGTGAAGCATGGACGTCCATCTTGTCCCGATTCGGGTCCAGCGTGAATCGAACGGCGTCGTGCTCGCCGACGTCAGCAGCATGGAGTGCGCTCCCTCGTCCGAGCTGCTCCTCGGGCGCAATGCACAATGCGATCTCCGGCTCGACAGCAACGAGGTCTCACGCCGCCACGCACGGGTGAGCCTCAAGCGCGACGGCTACGTCATCGAGGACCTCTCGAACAACGGCACGCTCACGTGCAACGGCGACATCTTGCGCCGGCGGCAAGGCTCGTTCGCGTACGGCACGCACTTCTTCATCGGTCCGTTCCGCGTCACCGTCGGCCGACCGGGACAGAGTGAGCGTCCTGGGCCGGTTGACGAGCGGACCCCGCCGCGCGGCACGACGCGCCCGTCAGGCATCGCGCCCATTCCCGCGCAAGAGCACACGGTCGCGATCCCGTACGCGCCACCGAAGCCTGCGCCCGCAACGACGCCCGCGCACGTGTCCGGCGCGGTGCCGGTCGCGCTGGGGATGCCCAGGCCGACGCCGGCGTCGGTGCATGCCGTGATCCCGGCGCCGCTGCCGGCGGTGAGCCCGCGGAACGGCACGCCTGCGATGAGGCCGACGAGCCCGCCGAACGGTGTGCCTGCGCAGCCGGTGATGCCCTTCCAGCCTCCGCCGGGTTTCCTCGTGCAGGCACCGCCGCCCGCGCACGTCGCGATGACGCCGCAGGAGGTCGCCCGCGCGCGCGCGAACGAGCTGAAACACTCCGAGGAGCTCATCAGCCTCCGCCGCCGCGTGCACGCGGAGCTCCTCAAGAACCTCGACTTCGCGAAGATCGATCCGACGGTCCAGGATCCCGGCCTCCGACCGCGCGTGCTCACGGCGCTGAAGCGCATCGTGACGGCACAGAAGGAGTCGATCCTCGAGCAGCTCGATCGCGACGCCTTCATCGGCGAGCTCCTCGACGAAGCGCTCGGCCTCGGCCCGCTCGAGCCGCTCCTCGCGGACGCGAGCGTCACCGAGATCATGGTCGTCGACCCCGCGACGATCTACGTCGAGCGCGCAGGCCGCCTCGAGCTCACGTCGACACGGTTCACCGACGAAGAGCGCGTGCGCGCCGTCATCGAGCGCATCGTCACGCCGCTCGGACGCCGCATCGACGAGTCGCAGCCGCTCGTCGACGCACGCCTCCCCGACGGATCGCGCGTCAACGCCATCATCCGTCCGCTCGCACTTCGCGGGAGCTGCATCACGATCCGCCGCTTTCCGAAGCGCAGGCTCATGGTCGACGACTTCCTCCGCCTCGGCTCGCTCACGCCCCGCATCGCGAAGTTCCTAGAGCGCGCGGTCGTCGCGAAGAAGAACATCCTCATCTCCGGCGGCACGGGCTCGGGAAAGACGACGCTCCTCAACGTGCTGTCGGCGTCGATCCCGAGCGTCGAGCGCATCGTGACGATCGAGGACGCCGCGGAGCTGCAGCTCCACCAGCCGCACGTCGTCGCCCTCGAGACCAAGCACGCGAACATGGAGGGACGCGGCGCCTTCACGATCCGCGACCTGGTCCGGAACTCGCTTCGCATGCGTCCCGACCGCATCGTCGTCGGCGAGTGCCGCGGAGGTGAGGCGCTCGACATGCTGCAGGCGATGAACACCGGCCACGACGGATCGCTCACCACCATTCATGCGAACTCGCCGATCGAGGCGCTCTCCCGCCTCGAGACGCTGGTCCTGATGGCGGGCGTCGATCTCCCGTCCCAGGCAATCCGCGAGCAGATCGCACGGAGCATCCACGTGATCGTGCAGCAGACGCGCCTGAGCGACGGCTCGCGCAAGATCACCCACGTCTCCGAGATCGCCGAGCTCGACCCGAACGGGCGCTTCGAAGTGCACGAGATCTTCGAGTTCGAGCAGACTGGCGTGTCGCAGGACGGGCGCGTGATCGGGGACTTCGAGGCGACCGGTTACCTCCCGAGCTTCCTCGACGAGTTCATGTCGCGCGGCCTGATCAGGCCGGGGGAGTCGTTCCTGTGAGCACCCTCGGTCCCGGCGTCTGGCAGCAGAAGGCGCAATCGCTCGTCACGGCGGTGCGCGCCGGCGATTCGCAGGTCCTCAAGTGGCTCGTCCTGACGTTCGTCTTCACGTCGCTCGCGCTCGTGGTCCACGTCTCGATCCAGCATCCGCGCGGCATGATCCGTCGCTTCGCCTCGGACTACGTGGCGCGGATCGACGCGGCGCAGAGGTCGATGTTCCAGAACCCGACCGGCGCGAAGATCGGGTGGACGCAGGTCGCGATCATCTTCGTTCTGTTCACCATCTACGGCCTCGCGCCGGAGGGCATTCTCCTCGTCATCGCGCTCGGGGTCGCGCTGTTCCCGCCGATCTCGGTCGCGTGGCAGATCAAGACGCGGCGCGCGAAGATCGACGACCAGGCTCACGGCTTCGCGCTCGCCCTCGCCAACTCGCTCAAGGCGACCGCGAGCATCGGCGATGCGATGCGCGGCGCGACCGACGTGACCGCCGCGCCGCTGAAGCAGGAGCTCCAGACCGTGCTCCGTCAGGTCGGTGTCGGCAGCACGATGGAGGAGGCGCTTCTCGCGCTCTCTGCGCGGGTGCAGTCGAGCGCGGTCGATGTCGTCGTCTCCGCGCTCCTCATCGGGCGGCAGACGGGCGGCGATCTCCCGCGCATCCTCGAGGGCACCGCCACGTCACTGCGCGATCTCAAGCGTCTCGAGGCCCACACGGACAAGGTGACGCGCAGCGCGAAGCAGTCGCTCGGGGTGAGCGCAATGGTCACCGCCGGCATCGCGATCATGCTTCCGCGCATGTTCCCCGGCTTCCTCGATCCGCTCAGGACGACGCTGAAGGGCCAGATCTACGCGGGCCAGATGATCGCCGTGTACCTGCTCGCGCTGTACCTCGGTTACCGCTTCACGAGGAAGTCGATATGAACGTCACTGTCATGCACTGGCGCATCATCCTGATCGCGTTCACCGCGATCGTCACGGGTGGTACCGCCCTGTGGATCGCGCTCCGTCCGAGCCGAACCGCGAGCCGCCTCGGCATGCGCGGCCTCAAGCGGCAGCGCGCGCTCCTCAATCCGACGTGGGCGGCGCTCGATCCGCTCGTTCGCTGGATGGGCCGCCGCGTGAGCGGCATCGTCGACGAGAAGACGCGTGAGAAGCTCGACAAGAACCTCACGTACGCGGGCGACTTCATGGGCCTCACCGTCGACGAATACGTCGCGATGATCGTCCTCTCCGGCGTGGTGGGCGCCGCGATCGGCGGCATCGTCGCCTTCATCGATGGTCGATTCAACTTCGTCGTGCCGGTGCTGATGCTCGCAGGCTGTTCGATCCCGCACATCGTCGTCGACAACGCACGCGTCGAGCGCTTCCGATCGATCAACCGCGGACTGCCGTATGCGATCGACCTCATGGCGCTGTCGATGAGCGCGGGCCTCGACTTCCCCGGGTCGCTCCAGCAGGTCGTGTCGAAGGCGAAGGCGAACGATGCCCTGAAGGAGGAGCTCGGGTACATCCTCCAGCAGTTCCATCTCGGCCGCACGCGCGCGCAGGTCCTGAAGGAGCTCGCCGCGCGCGTGCCGATCGAGGCTGTGCGCGAGTTCGTTCATGCGCTCCTCCAGGCCGAAGAGCGCGGCACGCCCGTCGCGAACGCGCTCGAGATCCAGGCCTCCACCGCGCGCGTCCGTCGCGCGAACCTCGCCGAGCAGGCCGCCTCGGACATGCGAGGAAAGATGGTTCTACCCACGATGATGATCATCGGCGTCTCGATGACGCTGATCGCGATTCCGTCCACGATGATGATCGACAAGATCGCTGGAGGCATGAAATGAGCGGGGAGCCGCAGCTTGGGTTCCGCTTCCGTCTGGTCTACGCCGACGGACGGCAGGAGCAGATGCTCGTCGACGCGGAGCGCGCGCTGATCGGCAGCGCCGGCCATTGTGAGGTGCGGCTGCCGCCGGAGATCTGCGCGCACGAGCACGTCGAGATCTTCGCGCACGACGGCGCGGTGCACTTCGCGACCAAGCCGTACGCGCGCGCGCATCTCCCCGCGCTCGACGGCGTCGCGACGATGGAGGGCCGGTGGCAGGCCGGCTCCGCACTCCGCATCGGCCACGTGCAGATGTACGTCGAGCTCGTGAGCCTCGGCATGGCGAAGGCGAAGCCGCCGATCTGGGCGCTCTTCGTCGCGATCCCCGTGATCGTCGTCACCGCCGTCGGGATTGCGCTCGCGCGGCCCGTCAATCGCGGTCTGCCGCCGGTCCCCGAAGCGCCCGTGCTCGTCGGACCGAAGGACGCGAAGTGCCCCGACGTAGCGCCCGAGCAGCGTCCCGTGCTCGCCGCGGAGAAGCTGCGCGTCGCGCTCGCGAAGCGGGAGCGGAGCCCGTTCGCGCCGCAGGACCAGATCGAGGCCATCGCGCTGTTCGAGGTCTCGGCCGCGTGCTACCGCAGCGCGGGGCAGGCGGAGCTGGCCACCGACGCGGACGAATCGGCGGATCTCCTTCGCGCGAAGCTCGAGGAGGACTATCGCCTCCGGCGCGTTCGCCTCGAGCACGCGTACCGCACGCATCAGACCCACGCGGTGAAGCGTGAGCTCGCCGTGCTCATCCCGATGACGTCGCAGCAGCGGGGGCCGTACACCGAGTGGCTCGCTGCCCTCGACCGCGCGGCGACGATGGAGCTCGAGGAACGCGGGAGGCTCGCGCCGTGAAGCTGCTGAGGCTCGTCGCGATCGGCGCCATCGCGTCACTCGTTGCGTGCAAGCCGGCGCCTCCGCCGCCGCCGGTGACCGTGTTCGTGCGCGTGGTCGACGAGTCGAAGGCGCCCGTGAGCGACGCCGAGATCGCGTCGGACTCGCAAGTCATCTCGAAGACGAACGGCGAGGGCCGCGCCGAAATCACGGTCGGAGGCCGCGAGGGCGCGACGTACCTCCTCGACGTGCGCTGTCCGAACGGCTACCGCTCGCCGGAGGCGCCGCTCGAGATCCGCCGCCTCGACAACGGCTCCGCCGCGCCGCCCGAGTACGTCACGCGGTGTAACCGCCTCCGCCACAAGCTCGTCGTGAACGTGCGCGTCACGGGCGCGGGCGGCAGTCTTCCGGTCCTCTATCTCGGCAAGGAGCTCACTCGCACCGATGCGGACGGCAAGGCGCGCGTCGTGCTCGAAGGCGACGTCTTCGAGCGCGTCGACTTGCAGCTCGACACGAGCGATCCGGCGTTCGCCAAGATCCATCCGCAGAACCCGACCGGATCTTTCGAGATCCCGAATCGCGACGAAGAGACGACGTTCGAGGTGAAGTTCACGGCCGACAAGAAGCCGGCGCCCAAGATCATCCGCCGTAGCGGCCCTGTCGCGATGTGACGGCGGCGCGAGGACGTCGGGCGCCGCTCGTTTCGGTCACGCCGAAAGCGGGGAGCGGAGAGAGAATAGGAAGTTCGGAAGAATCATTGTTTCAAGTTCCGTCGCGGTCTTCCGCGCTTTCTGTGAATTCTCTCGCTTCGCGAGGACCCCGAGCGAGTGAAGTGGCGAGGAGGGACCGACGTGCGTCACGGCGGCAACGCGATCGTTGGCGGGCGAGCACGCTTCCGATCGCGACCACGCTGTGCTGACATTCAGACGACGTGGAGAAAACACTCAAGGATGCCCTGCGTGCGCTCAGCGAGCCGCCCGAGCCTGCGCCGAGCGTCGCCTTCGTCGTCGAGGTCGCCGCAGGGCCCGATCAGGGCAAGCGCCTCACCGTCGCGGCCGCGAGACTGCTCGTCGGGACGAGCCCGGTCTGCGATCTCGTGCTCACCGACGAGCGCGTGTCCCGGCGCCACCTCACGCTCGCGGTCGAAGGGGCGATGCTCCGCGTGGAGGACCTCCAGTCGACGAATGGCACCTTCGCGGGCGAGATGCGCATCACCGGCGCGTACCTCCGCGGAGGCGAGACGATCACCATCGGCAAGACGCTCCTCCTCGTTACCGCCGTAGCCGCCGAGCGAGGCGAGGCGAGTGGGCGTGCCGTCAGCTTCGGTCGCGTCCTCGGTACGAGCGCGAAGATGCAGCGCGTGTATGCGATGGCGCGCAAGGTCGCGGCGTCGGACATCCCGTGCACCATCGAGGGCGAGACCGGTACCGGCAAGGAGCAGCTCGCCGAGGCGATCCACGAAGCGAGCCCGCGCGCCAAGGGGCCGTTCGTCGTCTTCGACTGCACCGCGCTGCCGGGCACGCTGATGGAGTCTGCGCTCTTCGGTCACGAGAAGGGCGCGTTCACCGGCGCGATGGCCACGCGGCGCGGCGTCTTCGAGCAGGCCGACGGCGGCACGCTCTTCATCGACGAGATCGGCGATCTCGACGTGCAGCTCCAGCCGAAGCTCCTTCGCGCGATCCAGCGTGGCGAGACCCAGCGCGTCGGCGGGAGCGGCTGGATCAAGAGCAACGTCCGCATCCTCGCGGCGACGCGACGCGATCTCGACCGCGAGGTGCAGCAGGGGCGCTTCCGCGACGACCTCTTCTTCCGGCTCGCGGTCGCGCGCATCGAGCTGCCTTCGCTTCGTGAGCGCGGCGGTGACGTCGAGCTCCTCGCGCGTGCGTTCTGGGCGTCGCTCGGCCCGAGCGCGGGTCCGTTCCCGACCGAGTTCCTCACGCGCTATCGCGGCCACACGTGGCCCGGCAACGTGCGCGAGCTCCTCAACACGGTCGTGCGCTGGCAGGCGCTCGGCGAGATGGGCCTCGGCGATCAGATCGCAGAGGACCCGCCCGAATCGCTGGCCGCACCGCCGTCGGTGCACGCGAGCCCCTCGACGGAAGCCGACGACTTCGTCGCGCGCCTCATCCGCGACGCGGTTCCCTTCTCGAAGGCGCGCCAGCTCGCCGCCCTCGACTTCGAGCGCCGGTACGTGAAGAGCATCCTCGAAAGCTTCGGCGGCAACGTCACGAAGGCGGCGCACGCCTCCGGCATCGGCCGTCGCTACTTCCACATGCTCCTCGCGAAGCTCGACGAGAAGAAGTAGCCGGGGAAAAAGCCGCCGGAGAAGCAGGCGGCAGCGTCGGTAAGCCCCTCGCGGGCTCCCGGGCTCCCGGGCTCCGTAAGGCTCCCGGGCTCCATAACGTCGGTAAGGCCCTCGGACACACGGGCGGTAGGTCTCTCGGGCTCCATAACGTCGGTAAGGCCCTCGGACACCCGGGCGGTAGGTCTCTCGGGCACGCGGGCGGCCGCCGCCCCGGGCTCCATGAGGCGGCCGCCGCCCCGGGGCTCCATAAGGCGGCCGGCGCCCCGGGCTCGATAACGTCGGTACGCCCCTCGGGCGCGCTTGCTCGCCGTCTAGGAGTCCGAGTTTGCGCCCCGGGCTCCATAAGGCGGCCGGCGCCCCGGGCTCGACAACGTCGGTACGCCCCTCGGGCTCGGGCGCGCTTGCTCGCCGTCTAGAAGTCCGAGTTTGCGCCCCGGGCTCGATAACGTCGGTACGTCCCTCGGGCGCGCTTGCTCGCCGTCTAGGAGTCCGAGTTTGCGCCGGAGGTGTGAGGAGCGCCCCAGGGATCCATTGGTTCCCACCCGGAACTCGCCGTTCCGCCCTGCGTCGGGCGACGGGAAATTTCTCATGGCAATTCGCGGAGGGGGCGTCGGCACTCGCGTTGCACGGGCTGGTCCACGCTTGCGAAAGGAGCCCGTCGTGCACCGTCCGTTCCGCTACTCGCCGTGCGTCGTGTCCGCGCTCGCGCTTGTGGGCGCTCTCGTTGGATGTGGAACCGACGGCGAGGATTCGTCCGCTGGCGGGCCGCCTCCGAGCGAAGCCGTCGTCTTCCAGGCGTCGAGTGAGACGAGGGCGGACCTCGGAATTGCGAAGTGGGGATTCGATACGGACACCGACGGCGACATGATGACGTACCGCGGCTATGGCGAGAAGAACGACGTGATCGCCACGGTCGTGCAGAAGCTCGATCGGAACGATCCGACGAAGTATCGCTTCGCGCTCACGATGACGGGGAAGGGCGCATCGGCGTCGGAGCAGATCGAGTTCTCGGCACGCCCCGCGGCGAATGGCGTCGACGCCGAGCTCGTGATGGTCGTCACCGAGAACACGTTCGAAGAGGGAGCGCTGCCGAGCCGCGTGCTCGCACGCTTCAAGGCGGACAGCGCCGATCGTGACGGCGTCACGTCAGGCTCCGGCTCTCTCGTCGGCCAGACGCGTCCGCTCGAGAACGGCCAGCTCGTCTCGCCCTGCAGCGGCACCGTCGATCGTTGTCAAAACGAGCTCATCGACTCGCGCATCGCCGCAGCCGCCGCATCTGGCGATTGTGGACTCCTCAAGATGGTCGGCCAGCCGCTCATCGCGACCATCGTAGGCGCAGGCGCGGGCGCGCTCAGCACGATCTGGGGCGGACCGACGGCGGTCGTCGGTGCCGTGGTCGGCGGCGGGGCCGGGCTCGTCGGCGGCGGCGCGGCGGCGGTCACGCAGTGCATCGCGAGCCGACGCGACGCGACGTCGGCAGCCAACGACCTCCGCAAGTGCCAGCAGCAGCAGCAGGCCTCGTGCAACCAGACGCAGTGACGAGAGCGACGGCGCGGGCGCGCGCGTAGCCGGGAGCAAACGTGTGCGCCCAGCTGCACAGCGCGCCGGGCCGCCTGACGGAAGTGTGCAAGCGGCTGATCACACCTCTCGGATCTCCTCGATTCCGCGCATCGGCATGCTGCTCGCAGCCGCTCGCGCTGCATGACGAATGGAGTGCGCCTTCCGAAGGCGATCTTTGCAGTTCTTCTCTTCTTGGCAGCTTCCGTCCAGGTCACGCGTGCGGATGCCGAGTCCGGCGACTACAGCGACCACGACGACCTCGACGAGACCGTGCTCTCTTGTGAAGAAGCGGTCGCTGCTCTCGACGCGTGCTGCCCGGGATTCGATCCGGAGGCTGTGCGTTGCATCGATCACCGCTACCGCAAGACGAGCGCCTGCACCGGGACCGTGAGCGAAGGTCACGAGCGGCCGCAAATCGATCGCGTCGAGAGCGCGTGCATCCGCAGGAGCACGTGCAGCCAGCTCGTCGCGTCCACGACGTGCGCACGGGCGCTGGTCGTGTTCACGCCGCATACCGAAGCGGGTGTGACCGCGCCGCGCTCGGGAGCTTGTCTATGAGCCTGCGAGAGCGTCGTGGGGCAGCGAGGTCTGCGGGCGTCGCCGCAGTACTTGCATCGTGCATGGTTCCGTCGGTGGCCCGAGCGGACGAGCCCGAACCTGCAGGTACCGCATCACCGCCGCGCATGGCGACGAGCCCGGCCGAGGTCGTCCCGACAGCCGCACCGACCAACGCCACCCCAACGTTCGGCATCGGTGCGACGACCGGCGAGTTCGTCGGGCTTCCGTACCGCGCGGCCATGCTCGACGGAGGCGTCCGCCTCGAGCGCCGGTACGTGCGCTGGATAGCGGACGCGGAGCTCGAGCTCGGACGGACCGAGCGCGGTCTCTCGCTCTATCGCGGTGCAGGCGTCGGTGGGCTCGAGAACGCGGGTCGCGTTCGGGTCGGCATCGGCGCCCGTCTTTCGTACACGATGGTGATGCGTGCCACCCGCGACTCGCCATTCATCTCCGCCGTGTTCGGCGACATCGGGGGCTTCGGTCTCGGAGCGCAAGCCTGGCTCGCGCTCGACATCGTCCGCACCGACTCGCTCACCGTCGGCGTTGCCGGCCGCGGCAGCGCCGACGTCTACAACGGCGGGACGGCGACGCGCGCCGGCGCTCTCCTGGAAGTCGCATTCTAGAGGGGTACAGACCGGGTCCCCTGGTGACACTTTAGACCGGGACCCTCGGACACAGATCGGACCGGGAGCTCTGGTTACGGTGGTTGAACCAGAGCCTGGGTGACGGGTCGCAGATGAGGCAGAGCGCAACCGGAGGTTGCGGCAGGTGCCTTGGAAAGCGAGCCGTGTCGGGCAGCGGACCATACCGACGTTATGCAGGCCCCCGCGGCAGCGTACGGGGCAGCGGACCATACCGACGTTACGCGGGCCCCCGCGGCAGCCGTACGGGGCAGCGGACCATACCGACGTTATGTCGGCCCCCGTACGGGCAGCGGACCATACCGACGTTATGCCGGCCACCGCGGCAGCGGACCATGCCGACGTCATGCCGGCCCCTGGGGCCCCCGAGCGGACCATATCGACGTTATGCCGGTCCGCGGAGCTGCGGGGCAGGCCGTGCGCGACGGGAATATCCCGACGTCATGTTCTGGCGCCCGTGCCTTCGGGGGGCTGCCGGCAGACGCCCGTCGCGTGGCGGCGTGACCGGGCGCGGGCTGCAGTCGCGCTGCCGCGGAGCGCAAGGTGCTCACCGATGATCTACACGA
>JAEXCN010000488.1 GCA_023402175.1 Pseudomonadota bacterium
GGACACGGCAGTGGCGTCGTGAAATTCCGTCGTCGTTGAGACGGACCGTCGCGCTCGCAGCGCGTCCGATCACGATCTCGGGGCCTTCGATCTTGTGCATCTCGCCGACGTTCGTGCCCTGCAGGACGACGAGATAGGCCGCGACTTGCTGCCTTCGCGCCCGAAGCTCGGACTCGAGGCTCGACAAGCTGGTGATGCGTGTCGCTTCCCCTTCTTCGGCCGGCATGCTCGGCCGCGCCCGGAAGGGGGGATCACTCGCCATCGCTTCTTAGGGTGCCGAGGTTTCACGACACGGTCAAGGACGCCCTCGCATCTGCCCGTCGAAGAGCCCGCCAGGGAGGACGAAGTGGGGCGCCGGCCCCCCCAGCCGGAACCGGGGCGGACCGCCGCCGCCTTTTTCGGCCTCGGCGCGGGCACCATCGGTCGGGCCGGCCCCTCGTCCCCTCTTCCCCTCTTCCCCTTGCGTTCGCTTGGCGCGCGGTACGGCCTGGGCGTCGTGCTTCGGCCACCGGTTCGAGTGCTCGTGCCGTGAAATTCGAAGCTTGTAAGCAAGAGCTAGGCTCGGTGCTCGAGCTCGCATCTGCTCCCGCTCACTCGCTCGTGGTGGTCACGCCGGTCCGCGCGATCATCGCGTCTCGGCGGGTGCCGTTTGCGACGAAGTCCTGGACGGCCCGCGCAAGCGTCGCAGCGATGACGGTGATGAGCGGCAGGTGCTCGCCACCTTCACACGTCGCCTGACCGGGCGTGGACTCCTCGTCGGCAACGAAGCGTTCGTCCCAGCGGACGAGGCCGAACGAGCCGTCGGCCGAGACGGCCGCGTGGATGAGAGGCTTGGCCGCGCTCTTCGCCCACACCGAGAGGACGCGGCGGCTCTTTGCGTTGTCGAACGCGTCCACCACGAGATCCGCCGAGCCGCAGAGCGTCGCGACGTTGTTCTCGTCGACGCGCACGCCGAACGACTCGGCCTTCACTCCCCAGAAGGTTCCGAGCTGGAGCTTGAGAGCTTCGGCCTTGTTCTTTCCGACCGAAGCCTTCACGAACGCCTGAGAGAGGCAGTTCTTCGACTCGACGCGATCGAAGTCGATCAAGACGAGCTTCGCCTCGAGGTTGCGGCATGCAACGACGGCGTTCGATCCGAGCGCGCCGACACCGCAGAAGACGATACGGTTCATTGGAGGCCTCAGGCTTCAGGCTTCAGGGGAGAAAAGAGGGAGGCGGGCGCAGGTAGGCCCGCCACTTTCGGATTGCCCTCGTTACGAAGAGGAGCCGAAGGGGACCTTCGGACGCAGGTAGATGCGACGACCACCCTGCGGCGTGTCGAACCGATCGACGACGTAATCGTCGAACGCGCGGTCGCCGAGGTTTGCGACCTGGAGGCCGCGGACTCCACCCGAGCGGACGACCTCGACGGCGATGCGACGCACGTCACGGTCGGTGAGCTGGTATTCGACGTCGAGCGGGTAATCGGCGGAGAGGCCGTTGTACGTGATGTTCAGGACTGCCATTTTCGTTACTCCTTGTCTGCGTTGTCGTTCGTCGCCGCCACTCGACGAACATGATTCGATGAGTGTGAATCCGCTTCCGCGCTCATCCCCGAAGCGAGCCGGAGGAGCGTCGTCCACCACGGCTCGCGTTCGACGATGGTGTCGAGGTCGGTTCCTCCTCTGAGCGGCTCGGTCCGGCGGACCATTCCACAGGGCGCGATCACGGAGAAGAGGAGGGGACGACCGAGCGCCGTCACGAGCGCGCGCATCGTCGTCTCGTCCTCGCGCGAGAACGCGAGCGGCCCGATCGGATGGCTGTGCGCGATCTCGACGATGCGCTCGCGACGCGACCAGATCGCCTCCCAGCGTGCACGCGAGTCGGGCAGAAGCACCGGACTGTTCGATGCGTCCGACCAGAGGACGACGCCGTCCTCGCCGACGAGGAAGAAGACCTCACGGATGCGCGCTGCCGTCGTCGACGCTCCATTCGTGAGCGCGGCGGCGCATCCGTCCTTCGACGGAGAGCACAGGTCCTTCTCGAGGTTGGTGTTCACGGGATTGTTCGGTGCGTGATATCCGCGGCTTCAGCGCCGCGTGATCACGAGCACACCGTCGTTGATCGCCTCGCGGATGACGCCCGGGAGGCTGTCGAGCGTGACGAGCTCGTCGGCGCCTGCGAGGCAGACGCCGGAGTCGTAGACGTGGAGCGTGAGCGCATCGACCACGCTGATGAAACGCTCACCCATGAACTCGAATGCGACCTCGAGGTTCCCGTTCCCGAGATTACGCGACGAGAGCAGCCGGGCATGCGCTGCGTCGAGCGCAATCTCGGCGCGGTGGTGAGCGTTGTCGACGGTTGGAACGTCACGAGGATTCGCGCGCCGAGCGACGATCGGCTCGCGCGGCCGCCGTCCAGCGACGATCGCGCGGATGCGCGCGCGCTCGGACTCCTCGGCGCGGCGTGCGTCGAGGGCGAGGATGAAGTCGCGAGCGGCTTCCTCCCCGCGCTCTGCGATGCGAGGACCAGCGGATGCTGCTTCGCGTACGGAGAGCGGGATGCGGAGCTGCTCCGCGACCGCGATCGAGAGCGCGACGCCGTAAGCGAGCCGGAGCGATGCAGGTACACCCTTCATCTCTCCGAGCGGCTCACGCTTTTCGAGGCGGAGCCGCGCCTCTTCTTCGACCTCGCCGTCGAAGTCGAGCGACTCGAAGACGAGATCTCCGGAGTACCAGCGCCGCGTGCGGACGATCGAGAGAGGCGAGGGCTCCCCGAGCGGCAACAGATGAACGCGTTCGACGCCGTGGACACGCTCGCGCGTGTCACGGAGCTCGGACCTCGTCACCCATCCACGAACGTGGTGTCCGCGGACGCGCGGGAGGCCGGAGAGCTCAGGATCGTCGGATCCGAGCGTACGCGCCGCGCGGCCCTTGATCTCGAAGCGGTGGAAACCGATCGAAGGCCGAGGCTCGTCCACGCGGAGCCGGCGGTCCTTGCCGTAGGCGAAGGGACCTCCGAGGTACGCGAGGACGGCCTCTTCCTTCTTTCCGAGAAACTTCGAGTAGTCCATGACGACCCGAAGCCCCTGCGCGACGTTCGGGAGCGCGTGCCGTGTGATTCACACGGCCTCGGGTTGGGGTTGATGGCTGCGAAGGCAGCGTCACGAGACAGCTACGAAGGCAGCGTCAGGATCGGCGTCGCGAGCACGCGCTCGAGCCAGCCGACGTGAGCCGGCGCGCCGGGCCCGAGCTTGGGAGCTTCGAGCAGCGCGCGGAGCACGCGAGGCACCTGGTACGGGTCCTCGAACTGATCAATCTGCACTTCGCTGTACGGCACGCCCATCACACGCGCGCACGACTGGACGGTCATTCCACGCGTGGACGAGACGTTCACGAGCATTGCGATTGCCGCGACGTCGTAGCCGTAGTCCTTGAATGCCTTCGCGAGCTGCGCGCCGTCCTCTCCGGCTTCGTCGCCGACGACGATGACGATCAGCTTGCGCGTAGGCGGAATGCGGACGCCCGTCTGATGGAGCACGCGCACCGCCGAGCCGTGTACGGTTCCTCCTCCCGCCTTGATGCTTCCGAGCATGTGCTGCACGGCTGCACGGGTGGAGGCCTTGGGCTTCAGCACGGTACCGACCGTGTCGAAGCTCGCGATGTGCACGTGGTCCTGCGGGAAGCCCGCGAGGATGCGCGAGAGCGCTTCCTTCGACTTGTCGATCGCGCCTTCCATGGATCCGGACTTGTCGATGAGGAACATGACGTCGATCGGCTGCTCTGCCGATGCTTCAGCAACGGCCTTCTTTGCCGCGTTGTCACTTGCCTCTTCGAGCTTGTTCCGGAGGTCCTTCGACCGGACGTTCTTCGCGATGTTGAGCGCACGCTGGTCGGTCGCTTCCGCGATCGCCTTCTCCCAGCGCTGGCGGATCTCGGGCTCGGTCATGAGGCCGAGCTCCTCGAGCGTGGGCGTGAGCATGCGGAGGTCACGGTCCGAGAGCGACGGGAGCAGCGCCACCATGATGGCCGGCGTGAGCCCCACGTCCTTGGGCAGTCGACCCACGACGTCCTTGTGCGAGAGCTTCTGCGTGACGATCGCCTCGCAGATCTCCGCCTCGGACAGCCCGTCGAAGCGCTCACGCTTCTGGAGCACGAGGTTCGAGAGGCCGATCGTGCGGTGACCCGCGCTCGACTGCTTCTGCTTCCAGCCGAGGATCTCGAAGAACGCTGCGCTCTCCGGCTTGTAGCCGGCCTTGCGCGCGATGTTCTTGATCGTCTCCTTGTAGCCCGCCTTCACGAGGCCCTGGAGCATCGGCAGGTTCTTCTCGCGCAGCGCGAGCCAGCGCGCCGCCGCACGCTTCCAGCGTCCGAGCTGCGGCTTCTTCGAAGCGGGGTCCGCGAAGCCGTTGATGCGATTCAGCTCGGCGATCGCCGGATTCTCGAGGAGCTCCGCGACGCGGAGGACGGCCTTCGGCGTGAGCATCTTGGTGCTCTTCTTCTCGTAGAAGAGCGCCATCGCTTCACCGACGGCGCGGTAGTCGTCGTCGTGGAACGCGACGGAGCCGCCGTCGTCCTTGATCGGCTGACCCGCGTGCGGCTGCACGAGCATGAGCGCGGCGCATGCGACCTTGAGGTCGCGCCACTCGGTCTGCGTGAGCGCGTAGCTCGCGAAGCGCGCCATGAGCTCCGCGTTCAGGTTGTAGATGTCGAGGAGCTGCGCGTAGAGACGCTCTGCAGCGGGCACGAAGAGGCCGGGCGCAACGGGTGTACCGCGCGACGCGACATCCTTCTTCGCCCCACGTCTCTTCACGTCCCCACGAGTACGTGGGGGCCCCTTCGCGTGCCACGTTCCGCCGACGTCGAGGCCGGGCCGGTTGTGCCAGAGGTGCGCGGACGAGCCGAGCACGAGATCGAGCAGCTTCTCGGCCGGACCCTTCTGCGCCTCGGCGAGGATCGGGGGCGTGTTGTTCGTGATGTTGGTCATGGGTCATCCCCGTTCTCGATGCCTCGCACGCAGCATCGGGCGTCCTGACCGGGACGCCGTGAGGGAGCTGCTATCGCGGGAGTTGTCCCGGCGACGCGACTTCGACACGAGCGACCCGAGTGCAGGAGCCACGATGGAGGCCGAGGTCGTGGCGACACGACTCGGCGCGCGTGTGGGGCTCGTGCGGGTGGGTTGCTTCGGTGCGTCCGTTCGCGAGGCTCCCGACTGCGCTCACGGACGCGAGATGGACGACAGCGTTGGTCCGCACATTCACGTTGTCGAGGGGCATCGGTGAAGATTCCTCGTGCTCGGGGACATCCTCCTCTCGGGATCGTTCGCCCGGCGAACGAGTGCGGATGCAGGTTCCTGATCGTCGAAACGTTCGCCCGACGAACGAGGACCCCGTAAGCCGTTTTTTGGGGCCGATCACTTTTCCCAGCGCAAGTGGCCCGGGGCCGGCCCGATCTGGCCTGGGCCAGGGCGCTTGTCATCCCAAGCTCGCGACATCATGCGCACGCCGTTGCGGCACGCATCTCGCTGAGACCGCGCCGGAGGTGGTCGATGGCGAAGCCCTGGGTCGTAGAGCAGATCGTCGAGAACGCCCACGCGCGGACGGAGCTGCTCTGGCTGCATGCGCATGAGAAGGAAGACGTCGCGACGGCGCGCGAGCTGGAGAAGATCGACCCGGCTCTCGTCGACCGTCTCCGAGCGGCAGGGGTCGATCTCACCGAGAGACCTGGCGAGCACTCTCACGCGAGACGAGAGCGATTCGGTCGGCTTTGGGACGAGTGCTAT
>JAEXCN010000284.1 GCA_023402175.1 Pseudomonadota bacterium
GCCGCGCACCGCGACGAAGACCGCGACCGCGCAGCCGGCGGCGGCTCCCGAGCCCGCGCCGCCTCCGGTGGCCGCGGCTCCGGCTCCGGCTCCGCGTCCGGCGGCGCCTCCGCCGACGACGGGCACGATCGAGGTGCCTAGCTCGCTCATGACGGTCATGGTCGACGGCGATTACAAGCGCGTGCAGGGCGGGCACATCGTCGTCACGTGCGGAAGACATCGCGTCAACGCAGGACGTGGCACGCAGATGGTCGACGTCCCGTGCGGCGGGGTCGCGTCGCTGATGTGACGCATCTGCGGCCTTACCTGCTCGATTGGTCTCGACGATCCCATCGCACGTGACGCCACGAGCGCCATCGTTGATCCAGCTATGGCACATCATTGACGAGGACAGGCCTCATCTTCGTGCGCACATGGCGGAGTCGGGGTACACCAATCGTCCGTAGAGCAGCCCAGCTATCGGCGACGTTGGATCAAGCGCGCTCCAGGCCGCAGCTCGCTCTTCTTTGCCTTGTCGGGTACCCGCCGCCACCGCTGAGGTGCACGGCGCTGGAGCCCGGGCTCAGGCCGTCGTCTGAAAATCGTCGTCGTGGAACTATATCCTTCTAATTGTGGGATATCCAGCCCAGAGTCTTGTGAGTGCGCTTTCTACATCTACTGGAAACACAAGATCCGAATCTGCAGCGTCAAAAAGTGTAGGAAATATGATGTACTCGTTGGCGTAGTTGATGGAGCGGTTAAGGCCGGAGAGATGCGGTGGGCCGAAAATTGTTCTGGATTGGCCGCGATAGTCGACCATTGAAAACCAAGATCGTCCCGTTCTGGACGAGCCGCGACTCTGAAGTGCCCACCTCTTCGGGTAGAGCCCGCTGGCATCAGCGATTTCGAACGCGCGTCGCATACGCGACGCAAGCGATATCATTGCATCGATCGGTGGAAAGTCGGCGCGATCGCGTTTGTGGTCAAGGCCGTTCCGAACAGACGGGATTGATGCTGCGTTCACTAGTCGAATGAACTCCGAAAGCTTAGATGAATATGATTCAAGCATCGGTCGGCTGCAGTCTGCCCAGAGTTGCTTGTGTTTGAGTGCAAGTTCGCGCCTTGAATGCCCAAGCTCACTTTCAGGAAACTCTTTCTGCGCGGGTACGAGGCGTCCGCTTGCAGCGTCTTCCAGCCAACGTCCTGACGCATTCAAGTATGCGAGAAGAACGTTGAACGTGTTCCTTCCGCCAGCATCCCAAGGCAGAACGGCACCATCAGAAGTAACAATTTCGCTGCCGAGGACACTTGAGACCGAGTCGCAAGCGCGTCTCTCATTGAAACGCGCGTTCTCGGGGCTCGTGTGATCTAGGCCGAAACTCCAGCACGTGAACCCAACAATCTTCTCAAGAAAACCCTCCAGGTGAACCCAAAGATTTACCCCGTTCTTTCGGATCTCGTCGCGAGCGAATTCGGTCAATAGCGGTGGAGAGCCTAAGACCGCCTGCTCAAATTGCTGGAGATGACTTGCTGCACTGGTTAGTTCTGCATTGAGTGCGGGCTGTGTAAATCCAACTTTCCACAAGACGCGAGAGAGGAAGCTTGCGTCTCGAGCCGCCCCCGGGCTCATCAAAAGCTCTCGTGCAACATATTCGGCCACGGGTTGGGTTGGGAGGACAAGTCTTTCAAACAGTCGTTCTGGGCCTTCTTTGTGAAGGCACTCGTTCATCGCAATCGCGTGGCTCGCGCTCTCGTTGACTCGCAATTTCCATGATAGGTCCGCCAATGCGCCGTCTTTTGCATATCCCTCGCGGATTAGACGAGCGAGCGTAACTCCAGGTGGCTTCGTGGTAATCTGGACGCCATGGACTGACAGTGCGGACGAATAGATATCAATGGATGGGCTAACGCTGAAGTGGAAGTAGAACCGCCATTCGTCGGGCGGCCGACGGACCTCATTCTCTTCGAGAGTAAGCAAACCTGCCTGGCAAGCATGATCCACAACCTCGGTAAGCAACTCGTCCGAGAGCGTTAGAAGAAGCTGAATGATCTCATTGCTCGAGCATTGTGCTGAGACGCTCTCGGGAGATCCTTCGCCGCGACCTTTCTTTCTCGGCGGAGAAGAGAGCAACTCCCGCAGGCCCTTCCCTGCTGGCGTCTTTAGAGCGACGGTTAGCATCGCTCGGAGGTCTGCCTCGACAGTGCACTCGGCTACGATGCGGGCCAACTCGATTCCGAAGCCGGGAGGATGCCGGGTATCATGGAAGAGATGCTTGAGCAGCGCCGCGCTCCATGGGCCGGCGCTGCCGCTGGTACCGAGGACGGTATTTATCGCTTCATATGCTCTCACGAGGGAGATGTCGGGCGGAACAAACTGAACTCGATGTTTCTTTATACCGTCGCTGTCTCGTGAGTGCCAGAGCGGCGGCGAACTTGCAATGTCGAGCCATCGGATCGATTGGGATTGAAGGATTCCGAGAGGGCCAAAGACCGTATTGTTGAACTGGCATACTCCACACCCGACCTCTTGGAGCAGGGCATATGCCTGATTGGCGTCAAGTTCAGCAATGTGGCCAGCCGGATGGATTCGATTGAACGCGTCGTATAGTGCACGCCCGTGGAAGGGGATGAATGAGCAGCGTCTCTCCAGCAAATCGTTTTGCAGGAGTTCAGTGATGACATCTAGATCCGACGCGTCCGGATCTATTAGAAGACCACGATGATAGAAATGGCCGAACATCGCCATGTTCACCGCAGGGGCCGGTAAACTGTTCTTTGCCATCGCCTCTGCCTTTGCCGCGTCGCCCTCTGAGGTGAGTGTTAGGCAAGTGGACCACCTGGTGTCCGGCTCGTACGTCGGCGAATAGCGAACCTTTTCAGCAAACTGACTTAGAGCGAACGCTTTGTGGAGACGCGCGCAATTGTCGGACTCTTTGAGCTGTCCAAACAGATGGGGAAGAGAGGGCGGCTGCATGTTCGCTCATGATACCCGACCTCTTGTGATGTTGACCTAACAGAGTTTCGTCCGGACCCGGCGGTAGCACGGAGGCTACGCGGTGCAGTCGGACACCGTCGATCTGGACCGGCTGGCCGAAGGGCGTGAGGCCCGCGGTCAGAGGTTGCCGTTCAGCGGATCGAATCGGCCGCTCGGATCGGTCGACGGCTTGCTTTTCGCTTTTGCCGGAGCGGCTCTCCGTTTCGAAGGCTCGGTGCTCTTCTTGCGCTTCTTGTCCGCCTTCTCGGGCGGCGCCGACGGCAGCGAGTCGACCGAGACGCTGGCAGCGGCGGGCGTTGCGGACGGCAGGCTGTCGACCGGTGTTGGCGGCGGCAGCGATGCAGAAGCCGTCTGCGGCTCGGCGACGGCTGCGGGGACGATCGCCGCGGTGCGTGCGCTCTCGCCGTCCTTCGGCTTCACGAGCGACGTCACTGCGGTGAGCTTCGCCTGCAGTCTGTCCGGGCCATAGGACTTCACTCCGAACACCGCGCCGGCGACGAGCGACATGGCAAGGGCGGCAAAGACCGCACGACCGATCCGCCGCTTCGGCCGGAAGACGCGCAGCTCCTCGGTCCCGAAGGACACGTCGAAGCTCGGCGCGGGAAGCGGCGGGATGATCACGTTCGACGACACGTCGGTCGCGACGGGCGCGATGCTGTTCGGGTGTTCGTCGATCCCGGCGACGTCACCGAGCGTCGTCCAATGAAGCGCGCCGGAGCGGAGGACCATGGTGCGCTCGTGGATGACGCCCGATTGGAACGCCTGATCGAGCTCGTCGAGCGTCATCGTGCGGACCCCGCCGCCGATCTGCACGTGCCAGAGCTCGAGATCGTTTCCGCTCGTCACGTCGATGCTCATCGTGCGCCCTCCGGTGATCTCGGCGCGCAAGTTGCCTGTCGAGAGCAGTCCAGTGCAGGACGTCTCGCATCGAGCTCTCGCTCGTCGCGCCGGCGGCTTTTCGTAGCAGCCAACGGATGAGCCGCAACGCGACTCGCGCGTGAATCGGCCGATTTTTCCGCAACGAGAGCGTACTCGTCCGCTCGTGATGGACGCTTCGCGTTCGCGCCGCGCGATCTCGCGATCGCTGCTGGTCACGGCGACGGCCACCGTCGCGCGCTGACGTGCGCTGCCCTCATCGCGAAGCGGGCAGTCACCAGCAGATGTCCCACGATGCGACCACCACCCATCGCCTCGATTGCGGTTCTCCGCCATGTGCGCGCACAGGCCCGCTACGTGCATTGGTCGCGCAGCCGAGAGATGTCACTGACGCGCGTTCGTCCGACCTCGTCACGCCCCACGCGGCCGGATCGTCTCGGACGGCACGACGTCCTCGGCAAGATCGCAGGCGGCGGTCTCTCGACGATCTACCTCGGGCGCCGCATCGACGACGGCGGGCTCGTCGCCTTGAAGGTCGTTCGCGACGATCTCCGAGGTGACGACGACGTGCTCGCGATGTTCTTCGACGAGGCGCGCCTCCTCGAACGGCTCGTCCATCCGAACATCGTCCGCACGTTCGAGCACGGCGCCGATGGCGACCACGCGTTCATCGCGATGGAGCTGCTGCTCGGGACGACGGTCGCCGAGGTCCAGAAGGCGTGCGTCGCGCGCGGGATGGGACTTCATCCCGAAGCCGCTGCCTGGATCGCCGCGCGCGTCGGTGACGCGCTCGAGCACGCGCACCGGCTCGAGGACGACCGTGGACTGCCGCTCGGGATCATCCATCGTGACGTGAACCCCACCAACATCTTCCTGACGTTCACGGGCGAGGTGAAGCTCATCGACTTCGGGCTCGCGAAGTGCCGCGACCGAGCGACGACGACGCTGCGCGGGGTGATCAAGGGGAAGCTGCCGTATCTCTCTCCCGAACAGATAATGCAGCTGCCGCTCGATCGCCGGAGCGACGTCTTCGGCCTCGGGACGACGCTCTGGGAGCTCCTCACGACCAGGCGCCTCTTCGGTCGTGCGACCGACATCGCCACTGTCCGCGCGGTGCACTGCGGGCCGATTCCCGACCCGCGGGTGCTCGCTCCGGACGTGCCGAAAGAGCTCGCGGCGATCGTCCTGCATGCGCTCGAGCGGAACCGCGATCGTCGGTACGACGGCGCCGGAAAGCTCGCGCGGGATCTCGATGCGGTGCTCGGGAAGCAGAACGGACCGCGCGCATCGGCGCGCGTCGGTGCGATGCTGCGGGAGCTTTTCCCCGCGGAGCTCGAACGCCAGCGCGGCTGGTGCAAGCCGGCCGTCTCGATCCCTCCGAAGAGCGGATCGGACGTTGTGACGGTCCCCGGCTCGCGGTCGTTCACGCCCGCCGCGCGCGTGTCCGGCTCGCGCTGAGCCGTAGTGCAGGCTGCACGCCGACACCGATTCGCGAGCGCTCGCGGATGAGCTTTACGGGCGCGCGCCATCTCTTCGCAGCGCGCCTCGGAGCGCGTCGCGTGGTGTCCGCGAACCTGCCGATAAAAAGGCAGTTTCAGAGGCATCCCGACCTCCACTTGCGCGCGCGACGTACAAATCGTACGTGCGGTCCGCTCCCGTGAGTGTGCCCGTCGACAACCACGCCAAGAGCGATCATCGCGTCGACGTCGCCGTGCGTCTCGCGCCGCTCCTCCTCGCGGGGATCCTCATCGCGACGAGCGGCTGCAAGAAACCCGGCTCGGCGGATGCTGCCGATGCGTCGGACACGGCAGAGGCGACGAGCGGTGATGATGGGCCGGTGTCCGTCGAGGCGATCGATGCCGGGGCCCAGGACCCGAATTCGACCCCGCAGATCGCCGTGCTCGATCTCGTCACGCCGGTCCTCAACATGACCGAGTGGCCCCCGAAGGATCCTTCGAAGACGAGCGAAGAGCGTCAGAGCGCGCAGCGCCTCGGGTACATCCGTCGCGGCTCGGTCCTCGCGGTGAAGCCGAAAGTCATCAAGAAGAGCAACTGCCCCGAGGGCTGGTACCAGCTCGTCACCGGCGGCTTCGTTTGCGGGAAGTACGCGACGACCGACTTGAGCTCGAAGGAGCTCGAGACCGCGCCCCATCCGCCGTTCACGGATCGACCGCTGCCCTACGACTACGGTCTGAATCTCACGAACGGCGCGCCGCTCTATCGCCGTCGCCCGCTCAGGAAGGAGCGGAAGGACCTCGAGAAGGGGCTCGCGGTCGGCAAGACGAAGAAGCCGAAGGAGGGCGAGCCGGCGCCGCCGCCTCCGCCGAGCGATCCGGACACGCCGTGGTATTTGAAGAACCACAACGGCCAGCGTCCGCAGGTGACGATCGACGACATCCGGACGAACGAGCAAGGTGGGCTCGTCGTCGTGCGCATGGTGCGCGGCTTCTATTTGTCGCTCGACAAGGAGCTCTCGACCCCGTCGGGCAAGTTCTGGCGGAACACGGCCGGGTATCTCGCTCCGTCGGATCACATCCTCGTCCACAAGCCGGCGACCGAGTTCGAGGGCGTGAAGATCGGGGCGGAAGGCGAGAAGCGCCATCTCCCCCTCGGCTGGGTCGTCAGCCCGCGTGCGCGCCGCTACGGCGTCGAGCCGGGCGATCCGTCGCGTGCCGACGAGAAGGACGGGAAGCTCACACGAGGCGAGCCGGTCGATCGCTTCACGATCGCGCAGCTCACCGGCAAGAGCGTCACCATCGAAGGCCGCGGTTACTTCGAGACCGACGAGGGATGGTGGCTGCGCGACATCGACGCCGCGGTGACGCGCCCGGGCCCGCCGCCGAAGAACCTCGCTCCCGGCGAGAAGTGGATCGACATCAACCTCTCGACGCAGTCGCTCATCGCGTTCGAGGGCGACAAGCCGGTCTACGCGACGATCGTCTCCACGGGTCGGCACAACGACGAGGACAAGTCGAAGGACCACCGCACCGTCCAGGGCGATTTCACGATCCGCGAGAAGCACATCGCCGCGACGATGGAGGACGACGGCGCGAGCGACGGGCCGTATTCGATCCAGGACGTGCCGTGGATCATGTACTTCGAGGGCAGCTACGCGCTGCACGGCGCGTTCTGGCACTCACGCTTCGGCCGCGAGCGCAGCCACGGCTGCGTGAACATGACGCCGCACGATGCGAAGCAGATCTTCGCCTGGGCAGGACCGAACCTCCCGCAGGGCTGGCACGGCGTACGCGCGACGAAGGAGAACCCGGGGACGCGCATCATCGTGCACGAGGACCCCAAGCCCGCGGGGACGACAGCTTCGGCCTCCGGCTCCACGTCGCCGGCGTCCACCGACAAGAGCGACAAGAGCGAGAAGACGGAAAAGGCGGCGAAGGTCGACAAGCCGAAGAAGAGCGACGCCGCCGACAAGGGCGACAAGCCGTCGAAGAGCGACAAGCCCGCGAAGACCGACAAGGGCGAGAAGTCCGACAAGGGCGAGAAGGCGAAAGCGGAGAAGACCGCGAAGACCGACAAGCCGAAGTCCGACAAGCCCGCGGCGAAGGCGAACTGAGATCGTCGTCGCGCCTTCGGCCCGGCGAGCGTGCGGCTGCCGCGCGGTGATCGTCCGTTGACCACCTGAGATCGCCGTCGTCCACCCCTCCCGGAGGTGCTCGCGCGAATTGCGCAAGGGCGTGCGCGCATTGCCCCCGATTCAGCGTCGGACAGGCCGTTCTGCTGCGGGGTCCGTCGTTCCAAGGGCTCTATCGTGCTTGGTACGCCGCGTTCATGTAACGGAGCGAACATGGCCCGGATTGCTTGGAATCTCGTCGTCGCGCTCGCTGCCACGGTCGTCGCTTGCTCGTCCGACGGAGGAGACGAAGCCGCGGTCCCCGCGCCGGATACCCTGAGCGAGACGCCTCCGGGCGAGAGCACAGGCGATCGCTCGAACGGCTCGTCGTCACCTGGGGACACGCCGACCGACGACGCCGACGCCGAGACGGGGGCGCCGCCGGTGCAGCGGTTCGTGGATTCGTGCAATGTGCAGGCTTCTGGGTGCACGGCCGCGCCCAATGGCTTCACGGAAGGCTCCGGCCTCGCGCCGGTCGATCGCTGCGCGTTCGCGCTCGAGGAATCCGCCGGCCTCGGCACGACGACGCCCGCGCTCGTGACGGCGCTCGAGGCGATCACGACGAAGGTCACGTTCGCCGACGTCCTCGCCGACGCGAATCGCACCGCGACGAAGACGACGAGCGTCCCCGGCGGCCCGGCCGGCATCGCGTACGCGTTCCGCTGGCAGAACGACGACGACGCGTCGACGGCGTGGATCCCGCAGGGGATCACCGGCACCGCCGATGCCGATCCGAGCGGGAAGGTCGCGGGCAAGAGCGCCGTGCTCGTCAGCTTCTACGACTCGGCCGAGGGCGGAGCGTCGAACGAGGGTGTGCGCATCGCCTTCGTCGACACGTCGAATCCGGCCGCGCCGAAGTACCGCTTTGCGTTGCTCGTCGCGCCGAAGGGGGCTGCCGCGGCGCCGACGTTCGATCCGGTGAAGATCCACGCTGGCGGCATCGCGTGGTTCGGACACTACCTCTACGTGGCCGATACGGCGCATGGGTTCCGCGTGTTCGATCTCGCGCACATCCTCCGAGTCTCGACGGACGCCGGCGCGTTCGGTTGCACCGGCAACACGTGCCGCGCGGCGAACTACAAATACGTGATTCCTCAGGTCGGCAAGTACGAGGTCACGTCCGCGTGCAAGCCGATCTTCTCGTTCGTGTCGCTCGACCAGAAGAGCAATCCTCCGTCGCTCGTTTCCGGTGAGTACTGCAGCACGACGGCGTGCTCCGGCCCGCTCGCCGGGCGCGTGTATCGCTGGCCGCTCGATCCGAGCACGGGCCTTTTGCGGAGCAAGACGACGTTCCCGACGGAGGCCTTCCTCATGAGCCACAAGCAGGTGCAGGGAGCCGCTTCGATCGACGGGACGTTCTATCTCTCTTCGAGCGCACCTGCGGCCGACGGCGGCGAGCTCTATCGCGTTGCCGGCAAGAAGAGCGCGACGTCGCGCTGGTCCAACACGCCCGAGGATCTGATGGTCGATCACGCGAGCGGCTGGCTGTGGGGGCTCAGCGAAGCTCCGAACGCGCGAGCCGTGTTTGCAGCGAAGCTCACGAGCTATCCGAAGCCCTGAGATCCCGCCTCATACCGCGCGCGTCGATGCCGCTCGATACGCGCGCGCCCAATCGTGCGAGAGGCTCCCACTCTGGCTCGCTCGACGCGCTCCGTGCTACGCATTCGCACGCACGGTGCCGCTCCGGCCTGACGTCGTGCGCGATCGAGAAGGGGCCCCATGTAGTCATGGGGATCACGCAAGAGGCCCCATGTAGTCATGGGGATCACGAAAGAGGGCCCATGTAGGCATGGGGTCCAAAAAAGGGGGAACCCGGTGGATACGACACGCATGCAGTGCCTCGTCTTCTTCGCCTGCGGGCTCCTCGCGGCAGCGTGCAAGCCGAACGCGGCGAAGCCCGATGCTGCTCCCATCGCGAGTGGCGCCGACGTCGCGAAGAAGGCCGCGCCGCCCGTCGATCCGGATCCGGTTGTCGACCTGTTGCACACGGTCGATGCGACGGTCGCCGTCTCGTCCAAGGTCGACAACCCGCACGACTATCCAGAGCACCTCGTCGACGGCAAGCCCGAGACGGCGTGGAACAGCAAGACGGGCGATCTCAAGGGCTGGATTGCGTTCCGCGTTCCGAGCAGCGCGAAGGTCGTTCGCGTGGAGATCACGCCCGGCTTCGACAAGAAGGCGACGAAGGGCGACCTCTTCACGATGAATCACCGCATCAAGAAGGTGCGGATATCGCGAGAGGGGCAGGTCCTCACAGAGGCGCCGCTCGACATCGACAACCGCGCCTTGCAGGCGATCGAGCTCGATGCACCCGGCGGCGACTTCAAGCTCGAGGTGCTCGAGACGGTGCCCGGAACACAGAAGAAGTGGCGCGAGCTCACCGTCTCCGAGTTCCGCGTCTGGGGGCGCGCCGGCGGCGCACCGACGAACCCGGCGCACATCCCGAAGATGGCGATCGGCAGCCTCGACGGACGGCCGCCCGCGAAGCCGATCGCGAAGGCGGAGGTCCCGCCAGGGCCGTTCGCGACTGCCGCGGAGCTCTGCGCTGCCTACGACAAGGCGATCACGCCATTGATCGATGCAAAGTACACCGACGAGGTCTACCCCGGGAAGATCGCGGGGCCGCACTGCTCGTTGAAGCAGTCTCCGAAGGGCTTCTCGAACGCGGCGTTCAAAACAGGGCCGTTCAAGGACGCGACGTTCGCGACGATCGACACCCTCGACGAGCAGACATCCGTGCTCCTCCTCCAGACGGAGAAGGGCTGGTTCATCACGGATGTCCGCGCGTGGTCGCGCTACCACACGGATCCGGGATGCATGCACGCGAGCACGGCGATGTTCGAGGATGTCGCGTTCGCGAAGTCGAGCACGGGGCAGGAGGTCGCGCTCATCCGCGTGCTGAACCGCGACGTTCGCTGGGGGAACATGACGGGCGACTTCTCCGGCGCGGATACGACGGAGTCGGTCCACGCGTGTCGCGTCGACGCGGCCGGTGCGGTGGCGTGCGAAGGTCCGAAGACGCTGGCGACGGCGCACGAGGCGGTGCCGCCGACGTGGACGCCGGCGGATTCGTCGTTCGTCGAGATCGACGTCGCGAAGGTGCCGTGGGCGTCGCGGAAGAAGCCGAACATCGGCCCTGCCGGCGATCTCCGGCTCGAGTGAGCCAATAGCCATCGAAGGCGCGAGAGAGCGCCGAGGAGAGGGGAGCGGTGAGGCGGTCTCTCGGCGCCGTCGATGTCTGACGAGACTCTCTGCGCGTAACGTGCCGGGCGCCTCTGACGCACGTTGCTCACGGAGCATCCGCATTTCGTCGCGTGTGCGGGAAGACCCCGACCACGGGCCGGATCCTCGGGCGTCCAGGGACGACGTCGCGACGATCCGCTGTGCTTCGCGGGCGCGACCGACGCGACCAAGACGGGTCGCGCGAAGGCGACGCTAGGGCTCGCGCGCGATAGGGTACACGCGCGATCCGCGCACGACATAGGATGGGACCGTGCCGACCCACTCCAGATTCACGATCGACGCGGACATCACGCCGGGCTTCACCGCCTGCTACCTGCGCCTTGCAGGCGACGAGTGCGCGTTCATCGAGGCTCACACGGCGCACGCCGTGCCGCGCCTCCTCGCAGCGCTCGAGCAGCACGGCAAGAAGCCGGAGGACGTGCGCTACCTGGTCGTCACGCACGCGCATCTCGACCATGCCGCGGGCGCGAGCGCGGTCGTCGCGGCCTGTCCGAACGCGACGCTGCTGGCTCATCCGCGCGCGGCGAAGAACCTGATCGACCCGGCGCGCCTCGTCGAAGGCGCCACTGCGGTCTACGGCGAGCGACGCTTCGCCGAGCTCTACGGGACGATCGCGCCGATCCCCGCCGAGCGCGTACGCGCGCTGGAGGACGGAGAGACGTTCGCGCTCGGCGGCGCGAAGCTGTCGGTGCACCACACGTACGGCCACGCGTACCATCACTTCATCGTCGATGACCCAGCGACGGATACGGTCTACACGGGCGACACGTTCGGCCTCGTCTATCCCGCACTCCAGACGCGCGGCCGCTTCGCGATCCCCTCGACGAGCCCGACCGGCTTCAATGCCGTCGAGGCGCGCAAGAGCATCGACGCGGTGCTCGCGCTCGGCGAGCGCTTCGTGTGCCCGACGCACTACGACGCGTACGAGGACAAAGAGGCGATCGCCACGCAGCTTCGCCGCTTCATCGATCGCGCCGAGGCCTGGGTCGAGAGCGGCGCGAAGACCGACGAGCCGGTCGCCGCGCTCGAGCAGCGCTTCGCCGAAGCCTGGTGGGCGAGCATCGCGGAGGAAGCGCCGCACTTCGGAGCAGACGCGAAGAAGCTCCTGGCGCTCGACGTGGAGCTGAATGCGCAGGGCCTCGCCTTCGCCGCCAACGCGCTCCGCGAACGAGCGCGCTGACGACGACAGCGTATGCGGTCAAGCCGCCTCCGAGCCCGAGCCCGAATCCAACGGCGTTCGAAGCTTCGCGCGCGGTCATCAGCGTCGACACGACGCGCACGAGCGCCCGCTCGCCCAGCAGTGTGCTCGACCTCACTCGTGAGCTCGAGCCCTACGTAGACGTCCAGGAGCGCTGCCGACTCCGTCACGGAGCCTCTGTCCAGGCGTGACTGCGTTTGGACCGCGTCGGGCGCGGGCTCGGGCTCGGGCTCGGATTTCGATCACACGCATTCTGCTCCGGCGGAGCTCATTCGCCCGCTGCTGGAGCCTCGGGCCACGCTGGATCGAGCGCGTGAGCGTGCGCGTGATGCAGGTCGCGGCAATCGAGGTGGACGGGCCGGATGCATGCCTCGCAGCAGTATGCCTCGTACGCGACGACGATCTTCACGCCGCACTCCGCGCACGGCTTCCCCGCGAGCTGCACGAGCCCCGCGCCGCCATGCCATCGCGGATCCGAAGGATCGACGGGATGCTTGCGACGCTGACGCGCGTCCGCCGCGAGCGCGGTGGTGAGCCTCAGGGCACCACCGACGACCGCAAACCCGCCAAGGATGAACAATCGAGCGTCGCCGCTGATTCCCGTCGCGACGACGACCAATGCGAGACCGAGCAGGATGAGGATGGCGCCGAAGATGATCGACGCAATGCTGGTGTACGACGACGTTGCCGGGTAGCTCATGCGCTCCCTCCTGGGCTTGTCGCAGTCGATGGCCGCCCTTACGTGATCGCCACGCGATGCGTAAGTTGGCGGCACCATGAACTACGACGATCGACGACGAACGGACCCCACGTACCCCTGGGGAGGGGGCCAACCGGGGTATCCCGCAGGTGCAATCGCCCGGCCCGGGCGGCAGGCGCTCGTCAGTGACGCACTCTGGGCAACCTACCGCTGGATGGCGGCTGGGCTCGGTCTCACCGGGCTCGTGGCGCTCCTCGTGGCGAGCTCGCCGGCGATGCTCGAGATCGTCCTCGGCAATCGCCTCGTCTTCTTCGGCCTCATCATCGCGCAGCTCGCGCTCGTGTTCTCCTTCAATCAAGCCGCGGTGCGCGCGAGCACTGGGACGGTCGCGGCGATGTTTTTTGCCTACGCCGCGCTCACGGGCGTGACGATGAGCGTCATCTTCCTCGTGTACACCGCTGCGTCGATCGCGTCGGTGTTCTTCGTCACCGCAGGCGCATTCGCGGGACTATCGGTCGTGGGGCTCGTGACGAAACGAGACCTGAGTCCCATCGGCCGGTTTGCGATCTTCGCGCTCATCGGGGTCATCCTCGCGTCGCTCGTGAACATCTTCCTCGCGAGCGCCGGTCTGAGCTTCTTCATCAGCATCATCGGCGTCCTCCTCTTCGCGGGGCTGACGGCGTACGACACGCAGAAGTTGAAGGAGGTCTTCGCGAGCGGGGAAGTGCACGCGAACATGCCGCTGGTCGGGGCACTGATGCTCTACCTCGACTTCGTCAACATGTTCCTGTTCCTGCTCCGCCTCTTCGGGCGGCGCCGCGACTGATGCGCGGAGCGAACGCGTAGTAGTAGGTCGCGAGTAGTAGACCGAGCAAGACCACGACGGCGCGCGCCCACGAGGCTGCGCGCCGTTCGTGTTCTGACGGCGATCCTGTTCGACCTCTCGTTCTTCGCGACCTGACCGAACGCCGTTGAGGCTAGCGGCCCGCGCTGAGCGCGTCGATGATCCGGTCGAGGCGCTCGATGATGGCCTTCGTGTCCGCGGCGCTCTTCTTCGGGGCGCCGGGCTCGTCGAAGAGCCGCGTGGCCATCGCGGGGCCGAACATCATCAGGGCCGAGCCGATCGTCTTGCCCGCCGGCGTCTTCGCGAAGATGTCGCTGTAGCCGACGGAGAGGTTCGTCGCGACGTACACGAGCGCATCCTGGAAGGTCTTCACCTTGGGGTTCTCTCCGCGCTCGGCGCGGTAGAAGAGCCAGCTCGCGACGAGGACGGTCGTCAGCGTCGAGCCGATGGGATCGTCGGTGTACTTCTCGCGGACGCGGTCTTTCAGCCGCGCGATCGCGTCGCGCCCGAGGTCCGGCTCGGTGGCCGCAGCGAGGGCGGCCAGTACCAACAGCGGGCGCTTCTGCATCGCGTTGCCGATGTTACGCTCCGAAAGAATCTTCGTCGACCGAGCCGATGACGTACGCTCGGAAGGAGGAGATGGAGCATCTATCGGCGCTTGCGCTCTCGTTCCCGGTCGTCGTGTACACGGTCCTTCTCGGCGTGGCGCTCGTGTACTGGGTATTCGTGATGGTCGGGGCGGCTCACGTGAACCTCCTCGGCGACGGCGCCGTCGACGCTGCTGCCGATGCTGCGCTCGACGGAGTCGCGAAGGGAGCGCTCGAGGGCGCGACCAAGGGCATGCTCGAGGGCGCGACCAAGGGCATGCTCGAGGGCGCTGCCGGACACCTCGACGGCGCCGATGCACATGGCGCCGAGACGCCGGGAGGACAGGCGGGGATCGTCGCGGCGCTGAAGCTCCGGTCCGCTCCCGCGACCGTCGTCCTGAGCGCGATCCTCGTCTTCTCCTGGGCGCTCTCGATGCTCGGGATGCAAGCCGCCGAGGCGCTCCTGCCGCCTGCGCCCAGCATCGCGCTCTCGATTGCGAAGGTCGCGATCTTCATCCTGGTTCCGATCCTCGCGCTGTTCCCGACCTCGCTCGTCGTGCGGCCGCTCGCGCGCGTCTTCACCACGCAGAAGGCGACGACGCACGACGCGCTCGTCGGGAAGGTCTGCACGATCCGCACGGGCACCGTCACCGACCGCTTCGGTGAAGCAACGCTCGAGGACGGAGGCGCTGGGGTCGTCGTCCGGGTCCGGATCGATACCGGCGAGAAGCTCGCGCGCGGGGATCAGGCGGTCATCGTCGGCTACGACGCCGACAAACAGGAGTTCACGGTCGCACCACTCGATGACGAGCTCGACGAACAGCCGCGCCGGACGAGCGCGCGGTGAGCACGCGATGAGCGCCGACCTCGAGCACGCCGTACCGAAAGACCGCTTTTTCGCGCCGAGCAGCGTCAGCTGGAAGGTCGTCGGACATCCCGTCGCGCTGATCGGCGGGATGCGTGCGCTCATCATCCAGACGATGCACCCGCTGGCGATGGCCGGCGTCGCGCAGTACTCGGACTTCCGGAGAGATCCGCTCAGGCGCCTTCGCGGCACGTCGGCATACGTGGCAACGGTCGTGTTCGGCGATCGCGAGACGGCGCGCGCGGCCGCGGCTCGGGTGAGGAAGATCCACGAACGCGTCCGCGGGATCGATCCCGTGACGGGCAGGCCGTTCGACGCGAACGATCCCGAGACGATGCTCTGGGTGCACTGCACCGAGATCCACTCGTTCCTCGCCGCGTACCGCGCCTACGCGGGCCATCTCACGCTCGCGGAGCGCGATCGCTACCTCGCCGAGCAGGTCGTCGCCGCCGAGCTCATCGGGATCCCACGCGCGATCGTCCCCGATTCGGTGGCGGCGTACCGGAAGTACTTCTCGGAGATGCGGCCTCGTCTTTGTGTCTCGGCCGAGGCCGCGGCGACGATCGATTTCCTCCTTCGTCCCAGGCTCACTGCGCGGACCTCTTTCGATCTGCGTCTCGCCGCGACGATCTTCGGACCGGCAGCCGCAGCTCTCGTCCCTCGCGACCTACGCCGGCTCGCAGGGATCCCCGAGCGTTCGCGTCGCGAGCTGCCTCTCCGCGCGATGCACAGCGTCGCCTGGCGGGTCGCGCCCATCCTCGGAGAGGTTCCGATCCTGAACGACGCGCTCGATCGCTGGGCAATCACGCTCGTCGGCGAGACGCCGGTGAAGCTCGCTCTCCGTCAGCGGCGACGCCGCGCTTCCTGACCGGTCGCTCGGGAGGCACCCGCCGTGCGAGCCTGAAGCCCTGCGAGCCTGACGCGACGCGAGCCCGAACGGCGAGGCTGGTTCGGAAGGGTGGGCTTCCGGCGGCCCATCGATCCAGCGGCGCTGCTCCAAATGCGCAGAATTACAACAAGGGCACATGGTACGACCTTTGGATACGTGTCAGGCATGCGCTCCGCCACCACCGCCTTCGCCCTTTCGCTTCTCGTCGTTGCTGCCGGAAGCCTCGTCGCCTGCGCGCCCGCCGAAGAGGACGACGCCGAGGAGTCCCAGCACGACGTCACCGGCGGTACGAGCGAGATCGAGTCGCCCGTCGTCTACCTGTTCGACTCGACGCAGGCGAACGTGGCTCCGAAGTGCGCCGGCGCTCTCCTCGGCGCGAAGGTCGCCGTCACCGCGAAGTCGTGCGCGAAGACGGGCCTCGTCCTCGGGCGCGCCGCCGACAAGGACGGCAAGGGCGCGCGCGCGAAGATCACCGCGGTGCACGTCCCCGACGGCGCGGACGCGGACATCGCGATCGTCGAGATCGATCGCGAGATCGGCGGGACGCCCGCCGTCATCACGCACGCGCCGCTCCGCGACGGCTATGCGGTCAACGGCATCGCGTCGGTCGACGGCAAGGGCTTCTTCGATCCGGACAAGGGCGAGGCTTCGTCGATCGTCGGACGCCTGACGTCCGAGACGGAGATGCACAGCACGATCTTCCCCGCCAAGGGCAGCGAGATCTGCAGCGGCGACGTCGGCGCTCCGGTCTGCTCGAGCACCGGAACGAAGATCGCCGGGTTCGACATCTTCGGGACGTGTGGCCTCTCCGGTCTCGTGATCGCTCCCGAGGCCGCTCCCCCTGCGCAGAACGCGCCGAAGGCCGCCGACGACAGTGGCCGTGGTCGTCCGGGTCAGGACTCTCCGGCTGCGCAGAACGTCAGCGAGTGCTCCGCCGGAGCGTGGAAGGTCGCGCCGCTCGGCCGTCACGCCGACTTCATCCGGCAGTTCGCGCCGAACGCATTCAAGCCGATCGTGATCGACAAGCCGGTCCTCCGGAACTTCCCCTACGCCCCGCCCGGGTTGTGGGGCTACAAGTCCGGCGGCACCGTCTCTTCGTGCAAGATCGAGACGGCGAAGCTCGAGCCCGTGGCCGCCGGGACCGAGGCGAAGCTCACCGCGAAGGTCACGTTCGCGAACATGCAGCAGCGTGCAGAGCCGTTCGGTCGCTTCGGCATCGCGCCCAAGAGCGCGCCGACGAAGATGCGCTGGCTCCCTGCGCGTGCGATCGCGGATGCAAAGGGCATCGAGATCACGTTCGAGGGCGGCGTCACCGCGGTCGCCGACGGCGACTACGTCGTTGCGTTCCGCGCCTCGGCGAACGGCGGCGAGGCGTGGACGCAGTGCGACCTCGACGGGATCGAGAACGGATTCAGCCCCGACAAGACCGTACCCCTGAAGGTCGGTGCAGGCGACACGCCAACGGAGACGCCGAGCGAGACGAAGCCGCAGGATGCGCCGCCGCCGACGGGCTCGTCGGCGAGCGATTCGAGCTCCGACTACTCCGATCCTCCGTCCGCCGACGATGACTCGAACGACGACGATTCGAGCAGCGATCCGCTGGGCGAGGAGGAGCCCCTCGCGAAGAAAAAGAAGAAGAAGGCCTCCTCGAGCGGCTGCTCCGCGAGCCCGAGCGGGACGACGGCCAGCACGGGCCTCCCGGCTCTCGGGATCCTCCTCGGCGTCGCCGCTTTCATCCGCCGTCGCCGGTGACGCACACGAGCCGCTCTCGGTAGTTGCACGGTTGCACGAGCACGCCGGTCGCCATCGGGTGCTCGAGCTGCCTCGCACCGTGTAACCCCTCCCGACGGAGGTGCGCCCAAAAAGGGCTCCATTCCCTGCACAGACATGCGACCCTTTCCGCGCCCCTGGAGTTGGGGATGCACGCGGCCGACCGCGCGCGCGTCAGGGAGTGAGGGTCCGTATGTCCGAGACTGCAATCATGGTCGGCGCCATCGTCGGCGCGCTCTTCATCATCCTGCTCGGCGTTCTCGCGATGTTCTCGCGGTTCTATCGCCAGGTGGAGCAAGGCAAGGCGCTGATCGTCAATACGATGGGCACCGAGGCCGAAGTCTCGTTCACGGGTCGCATGGTCTACCCGGTGATCAACCGCGCCGAGACGATGGACCTCTCGGTGAAGACGATCGACATCGATCGCCGCGGCAAAGAAGGCCTCATCTGCAACGACAACATCCGCGCGGACATCAACGTCACGTTCTTCGTCCGCGTCAACAAGACCGCCGACGACGTCCTCAAGGTCGCGCAGTCGATCGGATGTGTGCGCGCGAGCGATCAGAAGACGCTCGAGGAGCTCTTCACGTCGAAGTTCGCCGAGGCCCTCAAGACGGTCGGCAAGCACTTCAACTTCGAGCAGCTCTATACGAAGCGGGACGACTTCAAGGACAAGATCATCGAGGTCATCGGAAAGGACCTGAACGGCTTCATCCTCGACGACGCCGCGATCGACTACCTGGAGCAGACGCCCCTCGAGGCGCTCGACAGGGACAACATCATGGACGCCGACGGCATCCGGAAGATCACCGAGATCACCGTCGCCCACAACGTGAAGACGAACGAGCTCCGGCAGCGTGAGCGCATGGAGATCGGCAGCGAGAACCTCAAGGCCGACGAGGCGGTCTTCGCATTCGAGCAGCGCCGCGCGGAGGCCGAAGCGAAGAAGATGAAGGAGATCGCGATCGCCCAGTCGCGCGAGCAGAACGAGGCCGCACGGGTCGCGAGCGACGAGTCGAAGAAGACGCACATCGTTCACCACAAGAACGAGGAAGAGGCGCTCATCGCCGAGCAGGCGAAGGAGCGTGGGGTCGCCGTGGCGCAGAAGAACCGCGAGCGCGAGATCGCCGTCGAGGCCGAGCGCGTCGAGAAGGCGCGACAGCTCGAGGTCGTGAGCCGCGAGCGCGAGGTCGCCCTCGTGGCCATCGCGCGCGACAAGGAAGTCGAGCAGCAGAAGAAGGAGATCGCGGACGTCGTCCGCGCACGTATCGCCGTCGACAAGACCGTCGCGCTCGAGGAGGAGCAGATCAAGGACGTGCGCGCGATCGCAGGCGCGAACCGCGAGCGCGACGCGCTGAAGATCAAGGCGGAGGCCGAGGCCGCGACCGCGCTCGTCAAGCAGGTGAAGGCGGCCGAGGCCGCCGAGGAGGTCGCGAAGCATGCGGCTCGCCAGAAGGCGGTCACCGCGGACGCGGAGCTCGAGACCGCCGACAAGCTGGCGCGCGCGAAGATCCGGCTCGCCGAGGGCACCCAGGCCGAGGCCGCCGCCGAAGGCCTCGCAAGGGCGCGCGTGAAGGAAGCGGACGCCGTCGCGACGGAGAAGCAGGGCCTGGTCGATGCACGCGTCGCGCTCGAGAAGATGCAGGCCGCGGCCGCCGGCGAGGAGAAGCAGGGCCTCGCGAAGGTGAAGGTCAAGGAAGCGGACGCGCAGGCGGTCCAGAAGCTCGGGATCGCGGAGGCCGCGGCGCTTCGCGAGAAGCTCGTCGCGGAAGCGTCGGGCGAGGAGCAGAAGGGCCTCGCGCTCGCGAAGATCACGCGCGAGAAGCTCGTCGCCGAAGCTGCGGGCATCGCCGAGAAGGCCACTTCGATGAAGGCGCTCGACGAGGCGAGCCGCGTCCACGAGGAGTTCCGCCTCCGCCTCGACAAGGAGAAGACGATCGAGCTCGAGACGATCCACGCGAAGACGAGCGTGGCCGCCGCGCAGGCGCAGATCCTCGCGCAGGCATTCTCGAACGCGAAGTTCAACATCGTCGGCGGCGACGGCGCCTTCTTCGATCGCTTCGTGAAGGCCGTCAGCGTCGGCCACGCCATCGACGGTGCCGTCGACGCGAGCCCACACGTGAAGAGCCTCGTCGAGACCGCGATGCGTCCCGACGACGAAGCCGTCCTCGGCCTCGTCGAGAAGCTCCTCGTCAACGATCCCGCCGCCACCGCCCGCCTCAAAGCCGCCCGCAGCGGCCCTGCCGGTACCGGCGAGTAGCGAGCTTCTTCGACGTCGAAAGACTTCGACGTCGAAGTGAGCCTGACCACGGTAGGAGTCCTTCGACGTCGAAGAAACGTCGGGGGAGCTCCGCGGCGCGCAACATTCGTGCGCTGACGATTCGGAGCTGGGGATGGCGCACCGCTCGCATCTCGTTGCGGCAGACCAGGGATTGCCTGGGCTCGCGCAAGGAGGTTCGCGATGCGACGTGCTCGCTGCTCTGTTCTGGTGGGCGCCGCGCTGCTGCTCGGCGTGGCCTGTGCGGGCTCGCGTGACGATCCGCGCGGGCCGGCGGTGGGGATCGATCCGGCCCACGGCAAATACGACCTCTTCACGAGCCCCGCCGAGGTGCGCGCGCTTCGGTTCGCCGCTTCGGACGGGAAGACCGTCACCGTCTTCACGGACAGAGACGCGCTCGGAGGCGTGAAGCGGATCACCTCGCTCTACGTCCAGGATCCGGTGCAGCTCGCGGCCGGAACGGGGACGGCGCTCGTGCTCGGGGCTGATGGCCGGCCGACGCGCGTCGTCGGCGCGGATGGGGCCGTGCTGCGGGTATCGTGGAGGACGCGCTGGAGCGGGAGGATCAACGCGCTCTCGGGGGACGGCTCCGCTCAGGCGACGACGTACTTCGGCGAACGGCACGACGGTCATCCATCGTGGGTCGAGGTCGACGAGGACGGCGAGGACGAGAAGGCGAGCGAAGACTGGAGCAGTGAACGCGTGCTCGCCTCGTGCGCGACGGGCGGTACGGCTTCCGCCCTCGCGCCGGCAGCGCCGATCGAAGTGAGGGTGAAGCGCTGCGGTGCACCCGCGGAGCCTGGCGAGGTCGAGCGTGCCGATGTCGTGATCGAAGGCGCGAAGCCGCCGCTCACGTATCCCGCGGCATCGCGCGACGGCGCGTGTGTCGTCGGCCTCCCGTTCCCTTGGGCGACGACCTCCTCCGCGAGCCACGAAGGGCCGCCGTCGACGTCGGAGGTCCAGCGCGTCTGTAGCTCGCTCGGCGAGGCGACGATGCGCGCATGCCGCGACGAGCACCACGTGCGCCGGCTCGAGCACAAGCTGTGCAACACCCTCGCGCCAGCGCTCGACTCGCTCGACGCCGAAGCCAAGCGGTCCCTCCTCGAGACCTGCCATGGCGCGCTCGCGTCGCTTGCCGACTACTGTGGCGCGACGACGAGCATGGCTGCAGGGAAGGGGGCGCCCGCGGCGATCTGCTCGCATCTGCACGGCGCGTACGCGCTTCCGCTCGGCGCTCGACCCCGCGTCGCGAGAGGAAGGGCGACGATCGCGGGCGTGGGAACCCGCGAGTCCGCCGAGACGCTGGATCTCGCTCACGCCGCCGTGCATCAGAGCGAGGTCGACCCGGCGATCGAGGTCGATTTCGGCGCAGACACGACGGTCATGCCGATCGAGATCGATCCTCCACATCCGCTGGCGGGCGAGCGCTACACGGTCAAGGTTCGGGTCCTCTGCGCGGTCGGCAAGGAGGTACGGATCCCTGTCGTGGACAGCGAGGGTGCGTCCGACCTCGAACGCACCTACACGGTGAAGCTGCCCGGCGAGGTGCTCACGCTGAGGGTGCGCGCCCCGAAGAAAGCAGGCAGCACGCAGCGGATCCGGGTCCTCGTCGACGGCGTCCAGGAGCGGGACGACATGATCACGTTCTGACGCGCCTGCCGAGCCCGAGCCCGACCCCGAGCCCGTGACCGAGCCCGAAATCAGCGTCTCGCTCGAGGCTCCGAGCCCAGCGAATGGTGCGTATGACCGCGCGCGAATCCAGGTACCATCGTCCGCTCGCGGGGGCGCCTGATCCGGCCTCGCGACAGACGCGATGACCTCTTCGATCGAGATCCCCAGGCCGCCGGGCGGCGCACCTCCAAACGCGCCACCGGCGAACGGCAAGAACGGCAAGAACGGCGATGGTGGTGCAGCCGCTGCCGCGCTCGAAGGCGGGAGCTACGACGTCATTCGCAAGCGCCTGCTCGAGCAGGCCGCCGAGCTCGCGGCGAAAGCCGAGTCGCTCAACGAAAAGCGGAAGAACGTCTTCGGCGGGGCCGAGCTCGCGCTGATCGCGAACGAGCGCGTACGCACGGAGCACAATTGCATCGCCCGCGACGTGATCAGCGTCGCAGGGCACCTGCTCTTCGGCTTCCAGGTCTTCCTCGGCCTGAAGACGGAGACCGGCGTGCCCGACGTCTTTGCGTTCTACAAGTTCGAGCGCAAGGAGGGCTCCGAGGAATGGGACCTCGGGCAGTTGCCGTTCGAGGGACCGGGCGCATTCCTCGCGGACGACGCGTTCGTCAAGGAGGTCCGCGATACGTTCAAGTACGCGAAGGACGCGCGGCTTCTCCGCCTCAAGCGCACCGACACGCGCCTCCTCGCGGTCGTGCAGACGGGAGGGACCGTCAACGACGTGAAGGTGCTCCGCTGGGCTATCGATGCCTCCGGACGCGTCTCGTACATGGACGCGCGCGGCGACGAGGAAGCGAAGCCGCCGAAGCAGCGCGACTTCGAGTGGACCCAGACGCGCCGCGAGGATCAGGTCCCCGGGCCACATCCGCACGTGAACGTCCTCGACGCGTGCTTCGTCGAGACCGTCGGCGGCGACCTCACGATCAAGATCGAGAACAACACGAAGGACGGTCGCGGGATCTATCGCGAGCCGGTCGACGATCCGAACCAGACGCTCGACGACGGCGACATCTCGTACGCGAAGGTCGGCGATCTGATCCTCCTCCGCGTGAAGCCGTTTCGCGAGGAGAAGTACCGGTACCTCGTCTTCGATCCGCGCGCCAAGCGCGTCTCTCGCGTCGACTCGATCGGTCAAGCGTGTCACGAGCTGCCGGAGGATCACGGCATCGTCTTCCCGGGCGGCTATTACCTGAAGAGCGGCGACCACAAGCTGTTCGAAGGCGCGACCGATGATCTCCACTTCGAGCGCATCATCAAGTCTCCGAACGGCGAGGACGTGCTGTACGTCTATCACCGGCGGAACGAGGGCGAGTACCTGCTCCTGCCGTACAACTTGATCCGGAAGGAGATCACGAGCCCTATCCGCTGCCACGGCTACAGCCTGTTCGCGGACGGCACGATGGCGGTCTTCCGTGCGGTGACGGAGCCGACACGCGTGCACCCGCTCCAGATCTGGCGAACGCCGTTCAACACGGTCGAGAACGCCGCGGCAAAGCCACGCGATGGGAGCTACCTCGCGAAGGTCGGCAACGCCGACCTCGTTCGCGGGATCTCCGACGCCTTCTCGCTGCGCCGCCTCGCGACGACGGAGCGGCCCTCGCGAACGACGTACGAAGATCTCGTCGCTGCCGTCACGCGCGCGATCGACGCCCATTACTGGCTCGGTCACGCGGAGACGGGCGACCTCGCGAGCACGCTCCAGGCGATCAAGAAGACCAGCGAGCTCGTACTCGACGAGTTCGACAAGGTCGAAGCCATCGAGAAGCGCGCGCGCGACGCGCTCGAGCAGGCACAGGCTGCGCAGAAGGAGCTCCTCGTCAAGGTCCGTCCCGACGATCTCCACGTCGTCGAGGACTACCTGCGTGCGCTGACGACGCTGCGCAACCAGCGCGGGCGCCTCATCAGCCTGAAGGACCTCCGCGGGATGGACGTCCACGCGCTCGCGGGGCTCGAGAAGGAGCTCGTCGAGCGTTTCGACGAGGTCAGCAAGGCGTGCGTCGCGTTCTTCCTGAAGGAGGACGCCTTCGCGCCGCTCGTCGCGCGGCTCGACGAGGCCGTTCAGAAGATCGAGAAGACGACGAAGGCCGCCGACCTCGCGCCGTTCGGAGAAGAGCTCGACGTCGTCCAGCAGGGCCTGACGCTCCTCGCGGAGGTCACGGGCTCGCTGCAGATCGACGACGCCACCGCGCGGACGCGCATCCTCGAGGGCGTGAGCGCTGCGTTCTCGCACCAGAACCGCGCGCGCGCGATCTGGCAGGCGAAGAAGAAGGAGCTCGGCGGAAGCGAGGCCCGCGCCGAGTTCGCCGCGCAGTTCCGCCTCTTCGGACAGGCCGTGACCGGCGCAGTCGCCCTCTGCGACACGCCGGAGAAGTGCGACGAGCAGCTCTCGAAGCTGCTCCTCGCGCTCGAGGAGCTCGAGGCGAGGTTCGGTGACCAGGACGACTTCACGTCCGAGCTCACGGCCAAGCGCGAAGAGGTGAACGACGCGATCGGAGCGAAGCGGCAGCAGCTGCTCGACGAGCGTCATCGGCGCGCGCAGAACCTGATGACGGCGGCGGATCGGATCCTGTCGGGCGTCGCTCGGCGCGCCGCGACGTTCAAGACGCCTGACGAGCTGAACGCATACTTCGCGTCCGACGCGATGGTGCTGAAGCTCGCCGACGTCGAGGCGCAGCTGAAATCGCTCGGCGACACGGTGCGCGCCGACGAGGTCGCGTCACGCATCAAGTCGGCACGGCAGGACGCCCTGCGGGCGCTCCGCGACAAGGCGGAGCTGTTCGACGGCGGCGAGAACGTCATCAAGCTCGGCGAGCATCGCTTCAGCGTCCAGACGCAGCCGGTCGAGCTCGTGCTCGTACCGCGCGACGGGACGATGACGCTCCACATCACCGGAACGGACTTCTTCGAGGAGATCGACGATCCGGAGCTCGCCGCGGCGAAGGACCTCTGGGACCAGACACTCCCGAACGAGTCGCCCGCCGTCTACCGCAGCGAGCTGCTCGCAACCTCGATGCTGCTCGACGCCGAGGAAGGCAAGTCGGGCCTGACGATCGCGACGCTCTCCGATGCGGTGCGGAGCGGGACGCTGATCGACGCCGTTCGCGCGTATGCGCAGGACCGCCTCGACGAGGGCTACGAGCGCGGCATCCACGATGCCGACGCGGCGCTCATTCTCGACAAGCTCCTCGCGCTCCGGGCGAGCGCTGGCCTGCTTCGCTTCTCGGCCGATGCCCGTGCGCTCGCGATCCTCTGGCTCGTCGGGCTCGCGCCGGATGCGAAGAAGGTGCTCCACGCCCGCGCGCGTAGCCTCGGACGCCTGCGGCTCGCGACGCAGCAGGCGTCCGCGCAGGCGGATCTCGCTCGCGAGATCGAAGCGCCCATCGCGGAGCACGCGAAGCATCTCGGCCTCGTCGTGACACGCGGTGAGGTCGCGAGCGCTGCGCGTTACCTCGTCCTCGAGCTCGAGAGCGAGCGCCTTCGATTCGTCGCGAGCGCCGCGGCCGACGAGCTGCGTCGCCGTCTGCTCTCGTTCCTCGACGAGGGCGGCAGCCGGCGCGCGTTCGAGGACGAGCTCCGCGCGCTCGAAGGACACATGCCCGAGCGGCTCGGCGTTGCGCTCGCGTACACGAGCGCGTTCGTCGAATCCCACAAGCTCGAGGACGCGCGCCCGTTCGTCCGCGAAGCGGCGGTGATGCTCGTCACCGACGGATCGAGCGGGCGCATCGAGCGGGAGCCGAGCGCCGCCACGGTCGAAGCCCAGGTCGCTGGACTGCTCGGCGCTCATCCGCGCATCCAGAACCGGTCGATGCGCCTTGCGATCGACGAGGTGCTCGCGCGACTCGTGCCGTTCATCACGGAGTCGGCGCCCCGCTTTCGTGCGTTCCGGAAGCTGAAGGCCGACATCGTCGATCGAGAGCGCAAGCGCCTCCGCATGAGCGAGTTCACGCCGCGCGTGCTGACGTCGTTCGTGCGCAATCGTCTCATCGACAACGTCTACCTGCCGCTGGTCGGTGCGAACCTCGCGAAGCAGATCGGCGCCGTCGGCGCGAAGAAGCGCACCGATCTGATGGGCATGCTGCTCCTCGTCTCGCCGCCGGGCTACGGCAAGACGACGCTCATGGAGTACATCGCGAGCAAGCTCGGTCTCGTGTTCATGAAGGTGAACGGGCCGGCGCTCGGCCACGACGTCACCTCGCTCGATCCGAAAGAAGCGAAGAGCAGCACCGCACGGCAGGAGGTCGAGAAGATCAACCTCGCGTTCGAGATGGGCAACAACGTGATGCTCTATCTCGACGACATCCAGCACACGAGCTCGGAGCTGCTCCAGAAGTTCATCTCGCTCTGCGACGGCCAGAGGCGGATCGAGGGCGTCTGGAAAGGCGAGACGCGCACGTACGATCTTCGCGGCAAGAAGTTCTGCGTCGTGATGGCGGGCAACCCGTACACGGAGTCCGGTGCGCGCTTCCAGATCCCGGACATGCTCGCGAACCGCGCCGACACGTACAACCTCGGCGACATCCTCGGTGGCCAGCAGGACCTGTTCGCGTCGAGCTACATCGAGAACTCGCTCACGTCGAATCCGGCGCTCGCGCCGCTCGCGACGCGCGAGCCGGCAGACGTCCAGAAGCTCGTTCGCATGGCGAAGGGCGAGGACGTCCCCCTCACGGAGCTCGCGCACGGCTATTCCGCTGCGGAGGTCGAGGAGATCCTCGCGGTGTTCCGGCGGATGATGACGGTCCAGTCGCTCCTCCTCCTCGTGAACCAGGAGTACATCCGATCCGCCTCGCAGGAGGACGCGTACCGCACCGAGCCGCCGTTCAAGCTGCAAGGCAGCTACCGCAACATGAACAAGCTCGCCGAGAAGATCGTCGCGGCGATGAACGACGCCGAGATCGAGCAGCTCATCGACGATCACTACGCGAGCGAATCGCAGACGCTGACCACCGGCGCCGAGCAGAACCTCCTGAAGCTCGCCGAGCTGCGGGGCCGGATGACCGACGCGCAGAAGGCGCGCTGGAAGGAGATCAAGGACGGCTTCGTTCGCGCCGGACGGGCAGGGAAGAAGGGGGATGATCCGGTCGCTCGCGTGACGGGCGCGCTCTCCGGCGTCGACGAGCAGCTCCAGCGCATCCGCGAAGCGATCTCGCATGCATCCATCGCGCAGATATCCGCCGCGTCGTCGAAGGAAAGCAGCGCCGAGGCGCTCGCGCCGGTTCTCGAGCGGATGCAGCAAGCGCTCCAGCCGCTCGGCAAGCCGCCGCGCGTCGAGCTCCGAATCGACGATGGCAGCGCCGCCGCGGCCGTTGCCGTCGTCGACGTCGTGCGCGAGCAGGCGGCCGCCTTCCAGCGCGTCATCGCGAGCCTGACCGAGCTCGCGAAACGCGTGCAGGATGCACCTGTCGCGCAGGCGGGGCAGACCGCGCACGCGGGGCACGGGCCGCTTCCGCCACCACGTGTTCCGGAGCGGCCGACGAATCCCGCCTTTCCGGCTCCGCCGTCGCTGCCTCGCAACGCAGGAGCGACGACGCCGCCTCCTCCAGGTAGTCTGCTCGACGTGCGGCTCGAGGAGCTGGTCGGCGCAGTGAAGCGTCTCGAGCAGCGGCTCTCGACCCTGTCACCCTCACTGCCGAGGTTCGACGTCTTGCTCGATTCAACGAGCCCGAGCACGTTCTGGCGGAACATGGATGGCGACGACGTCGTCCGCCACGGCGGCGTGTTCGTCGCGACCTACGCGAAGCTGCCGCCGCTCGGTGCGATCGTCTCGCTCGGTCTCCAGCTGCCCGGCGGTGTTCGAACGGAATGTCAGGCCCAGGTGTCGTGGGTGCAGGAACATCTCGGCGACGACACTCCGGCGGGCTTCGGCGCGAAGCTCGTGAGCCCATCGGGTGATCTCTGCGCGATGATCGCGCACTTCGTACGCTACCGGCAGCCGCTCGTCCGCGAGTGAACCGCGTGAGGTGCGCGAGGCGCGTCATCGGGAACGAGAGCGCCCGCCGCCGCACGTCGTAGCGCGCGAAGGCACGCGTGCTGCAATCGCCCGTGGCGGAGGTAACCATGTTCAAGAAGCTGCTCGTGCTCCTCGGTCTCCGCGCTGCACCGCGACCCGTCGCGACCTACCTGGCGTACTCGAGCGTCGCCGGCGCCGTGCCCGCTGCTCTGTTCGTCGCGTGGAAGTATCGAGGAAGGATCGCGCCGATGGTCCGTCGCGCCACGTCTCGGCGACCGGAGCAGCCGACGCCCTCCCAGCCCCAGCCGGCGATGTAGCCGGGCCCGAGCTCGAGCGGCGGCGTAGCGCTCGAGCTCGGCGTCAGCCCACCGTCTTCGTCTTCCATCGGCCGCGCCGGAAGAGGACCCAGCCCCCGACGGCCTGCGCCGAATAGGCGATCGTGATGGCGAGGAAGACGCCGCGCGGTCCGATGTGGAGCACGTCTGCGAGCACATACGCGATCGGGATCTTCACGAACCAGAAGCATCCGAGGTTCACCAGCATCGGCGTGACGGTGTCGCCGGCGCCGTTGAACGCCTGCAGCATCACCATTCCGTACGCGAACAGGACGAACCCAAGCGCGACGATGCGAAGGCACTCCGCTCCGTACGCCGCGACGTCGGCGTCGTGCGTGAAGAGCTTCACGACGAGGTTCGGCACCAGCGCGAACAGGACGCCGATGGTCCCGAGGAAGAGGACGTTGTAGCGGGCGATCGTCTTGACGGATCGCTCGGCGCGCTCCGGCTCGGCAGCGCCGAGATTCTGGCCGACCAGCGTCGCCGCTGCATTCGCGAGGCCCCACGACGGGAGGAGGGCGAAGATGACGACGCGCATCGCGATCGTGTATCCGGCGAGCGCGTGGCTTCCGAACGACGAGAGGATGCGCACGAGACCGAGCCAGCTCGCCGTCTCGATGACGACCTGGAGGCTCGCGGTCGACGAGAGCTTCAGCACCTCGGCGATGACCTTCGGCCTCGGCCGGAGATGTCGTGGCTGGATGACGAGGCGGCCGCGACCTCGCTTCAGCATCATCACCTGGTACACGACGCCGATCCCTCGGCTCACCGTCGTCGCGATCGCGGCGCCGGCGACGCCCATCTTCGGAAACGGGCCGATCCCGAAGATGAAGCAAGGCGCGAGGACGATGTTGAGGCCGTTCGCCAGCCAGAGCGCGCGCATCGCGACGGCCGCGTCACCGGCGCTGCGGAAGATCGCGTTCACGACGAAGAGGAGGAAGATCGTGACGCTGCCGCCGAGCATGACGGCCGTGTATCCGGACCCCATCGAAACGACGTCCGCCGACGCGCCCATGGCGCCGAGCAGGTGTGACGAGAGCAGGATCCCGAGCGCTCCGAGCAGCGTCGCGCCGAACAGCGAAAGGACGATGACCTGTCCAGCGGCGGTCGCGGCCCCTTCGAGATCCTTCTCGCCGGTCTTCCGCGAGACCATCGCGGTCGCCCCGGCAGACAAACCCATGGCGAGCGCGTAAACGACCGACAGCATCGACTCGGTGAGACCGACCGTTGCGACGGCGTCGGAGCCCAGCCTCGAGACGAAGAAGATGTCGACGACGGCGAAGAGCGACTCCATCGACATCTCGAGGACCATCGGCACCGCCAGAAGAAGGACGGCGCGCTGGATCGGGATGGCTGTGAGCTCTTGCTCCGTTCCGCGAAGGGCTTCGCGGACGGTGCTCCAGAAGCTCGGCGTCGCGGACGACTCGGACACGGTGCGTGCCGTATAACCCGGCGCTCGCAGGAGCTCACCTCTTTGTGAGCCGACGCAGGAGCTCACCTGTTTCGCGTGCGGCCGTCAGGAGCTCTTGCGTGCGCGCGTCGTCAACGCGGACCGTGCGGGCGCCAGACCGGGAGGACGTGGGGCGCGGGGCGGCCCTCGAGCAGCTCGTGCGGTCCGAACCGTCCCTTGTACGTGAGCGACGCGCAGCCCTCGACGCGATAGCCGAGGTAGACGTGCGAGAGGCCGCGTGCCTGCGCTTCTTCGACGAGCATGACGATGTGGGCCGTTCCGAGCGATGACGGCGCGTGCTCGGGATCCCAGAAGAAGTAGACGGCCGAGAGCGACACGCCCGTATCGTCGACGATGCCGAGGCCGACGAGACGTCCGCCCGCGTCCGGATCCCTGAAGCTCACCTCGCGGACGCAGGGATGCTCGAACGCGAAGTCGAACGCGTAGCGCTCGGCGTCGATCGAGCTCTCCTCCCAGCCGCGCTGCTGCTCGCGATGTGCGTGCCACCGCGAATAGAGCGCGAGCCGTTCGTCGTCGATGAGCGGTGGGCCGACCCTGCGCACCAGGCGGGCTGCGCTCTTCCGCGCGCGCCGCTGGCTCTTGCTCGGATGGAACGACGCCGCGGGGATCCGCAGCGTGACGCATTCGCCGCAGCTCGCACACGCTGGCCGGAAGTACATCGGCCCGAAGCGACGCCAGCCGCGCTCGAGCATGGCCTCGAGCTCCGCCGGGGTCACGTCGATCTGGACGCGGATCTCGAGCGACGCCTGCATCTCCGGCAAGTAGATGCAGGCGTGCGGCGGCTCGGTGATCTGTTGGAGAAGCCTGGCCACGCCTGTTCGTGATCCACGCTGACGCATCGAAGCCCTGGTCGCAAGGGGCTCTTCGCGGGACACGGCGTGACGCTCGGGCGCCCCTCGCGTAGCCTGAGGAACAGCTCCATGTACAAGGTGCTTTTCACCTCGGACTACGAGATCCACGGCAGCGGGATGGGGTCGCCGAAGGAGCTCGTCGTCGATCCGACGACGCGCATGCTCGATCAGCTCGACCGCTACGGCGCCAAGCTGACGATCATGGCCGACATCGGCGAGATCCTGAAGTTCAAGGAGTACGCCGAGCGCACGGCGGACGATCGCTTCCACTGGGGTGCAATCGCCCGGCAGATGCAGCGGGCCGTGAGGACGGGGCACGACGTCCAGCTCCACATCCACTCGTCGTATTTCAACGCGACCTGGAACGAAGCGAAGGGTTACTGGAAGCAGGACTACTCGGAATACGACCTCGCGAGCCTCCCGTACGAGCGCGTCCGCGACATGATCGGGCAGGGCAAGAGGCTTCTCGAGGAGACGTGCCGCGTCGCCAGGCCCGACTACGAGTGCTTCGCCTTCCGCGCAGCAAACTGGTCGATGCAGCCGTCGCCGAACATCGTCCGCGCCCTCGTCGAGCAGGGGTTCCGCATCGACACGTCCGTATGGAAGTACGGCGTCTGGGACGACCTCGTGAAGTTCGACTACACGCGCGCGTACAGCGACCTCGTCCCGTGGCCGATCGACACGAGCGACGTCTGCCGTCGAGATCCGGCGGGACGCTTGTTCGAGTTCCCGATCTACACCGAGCAGCAGCCGCTCTGGACGTTCCTCACGCCGAACCGCGTCTATCGCGTCGTCGCGCAGCGGCTCAATCCGCTCCCCAATCCGGATGCCGCCGCCGATCCGATGTCAGCGCCCGCGAGCGGGACCGCGGCGCGCCGTTCGCTCGCCGGCAAGGTCCTCGGCAAGGCGAAGGCGCTCGCACGTCAGTATCCGTGGAAGGCCGACTTCAACCAATGCACCGGCAAGCAGCTCGTCCACGCGCTCGAGCGTGCGGAGGCGCGCTACGGTCATCCGGAAGCTCCGCTCCCGTTCGTGCTCATCGGTCACTCGAAGACGTTCACCGCGCACAACGAGCGCAGCTTGCGCCCGTTCCTCGAGTTCGTCGCCCAGCATCCCGACCGCTTTTCGTTCGGCACGTTCGCGGACTTCGACGCCGAGCGCTACCGCACGCCCGTCGCCGCCTGACGCTCGCGCTTCCGCGACGTCGCCCTCGACGCTTGTGTCCTCGTTCACTCAACTGGGAAACAAGCGGCGACGTGCTTGCGCTCATTCCTCGACGTGGTCGACGGAGAGCGAGTTGGTATCCTCTGCGGATGCTCGACTTTCGGAGCTACGGCCGAGCCAAGGCCCTTCACTCCCACGACTTCGTGCAGGTCGTGATGCCCTCGCGCGGAGTGTTGGAGATGGAGGTGGACGGTCGCGGTGGCCGCGTCGATGCCGACCATGCAGCCGTGATTCCTGCCGGAGCAGTACATGTCTTCGAGGCCACCGGCCGCAACAGCTTCATCGTGTTGGATGTTCCTGAGCGGGAAGAGCCCGACCTCGGTGGCTTGGGCGACCGGGTTTTCGTACCGCTCACGCCCGGCCTGCGCGCACTGACGACCTGGCTGCAGACCGCGCACGCGGTGGAGACCGCGACGACCATCGAGGCTGCGCTCGCCGACGCGTGGACGTCGCTGGCGTTGGCGACGCTCGCGGCGCATCCAGCAAACGGAGCGACGTCACTCCCCAAGCGCACCGACCCGCGTGCCGAGCGCGTGTGGCGAGCCATCGATCGGCGGTTCGCTGAGGCGCTCATCCTCGATGAGCTCGCCGCCGACGTGGGCTTGAGCGGGCGCCGCCTCGCCGCCCTGTTCCGTGAAGCGTACGGCACCACCGTCCACGCACGGCTGCGGGAGGTCCGCTTGCAGCATGCGGTCTCGCTGCTGAAGAGCACCTCTTTGCCGATTGCCGAGGTTGCAGCTCGTTCCGGCTACTACGACCAGAGCGCGCTCACGCGTCACATCAAAGCCCTGCTGGGCAAAACGCCGGCTGTCCTCCGGCGCGATCGAGCTACCTGAACCGAGCGCCGCTTCCGGTTTTGCCAACGCGTGACCGTCTTCGCCAAGACGGAGCCCCGCCAAGCTCGCAAGATGCCCCGCTCGATGGAGTCGACACGCGCGCCACACGTCTTTCGAGGCGAGTACGTCGCCGGGATCGGTTGCGGTGTCGGGGCCGGCTCGCTCTGGGGGCTCGTCTTCTTGGCGCCGAGGATGCTCCCGGCATTCTCGCCGCTCGCCTTATCGGCGGCTCGCTATCTGCTGTACGGCCTCATCTCTTTGGCGCTGTGCTTGCCGATTCGACGCCGTCTCTGGAAGAAGACGCGGCTTCACGACTGGCTGGCGCTTCTCGCGCTGTCGTTGCCTGGGAACTTGCTCTACTACCTCTGCGTTGCAGGCGGCGTGCAGCGCGCCGGCGTTGCTCCGGTGGCTTTGATCGTCGGGCTCATTCCCGTGACGGTCACGCTGGTGGGCGCGAGGGAGCATGGGAGCGTGCCATTGCGCCGGCTCGTGCTGCCGCTACTGTTGGCGGCGGGTGGAGTGGCGTGCATCTACGCCGATGCGCCACCGGCGCGAACCAGCGTCGACCGCGGAACCTACGCGCTCGGCTTGTTGATGGCGGTGGGGGCGCTCGTCTCCTGGACGGTGTACACCGTGAGCAACGCGCGGTACCTGCGCGCTCATCCGCGATTCACGAGTCAGGAATGGTCTCTCTTGACCGGCGTGGCGACCGGGGTGCTCGCGTTGGTGCTGTTGACCGTGCCCGCTCTTCTGCTGCCCGGCATGGCAACGACGACCCCGCAGCCCGCTGGTGCCTGGTGGAAGCTCTTGGCGGTCAGCGCCGGCATCGCGCTGGGGGCTTCGGTGTTGGGCAACAGCCTCTGGAATACGGCGAGTCGCAGGCTGCCGCTGACGTTGTCGGGCCAGATGATCGTCTTCGAGACCGTGTTTGCGCTGGTGTACGGATTTGCCTACGAGGCGCGCTGGCCTCACCGACTCGAGCTACTCGCTGCGCTCTTGCTGGTCGGTGGCGTCGCGCTGGCAGCCCGCCGCCATGCGTAAACGAGGTCACTTCCGATTCAGCGGCCTTCTGGTCGCGCCCGCGCTGCGTTGACGAGCAGTCTCGGCGGACCGGATACTTCGGCGCATGAACGAGGCGCGCATTCGAGCGAGCATCGACGCGTACGTGGCGGCATGGAACGAGCACGACGCCGTGCAGCGGATGCGGCTCATCGAGCATGCGTGCGCCGAAAATCTGCTCATGCGAACGCCCGGGAAGCGGATCGATGGACGCTCCGAGCTCGATGCGCTCATCGCTGACTTCCAACGACGGCGCCCGGGAGACCGCGCGGTCCTCTCGAGCGCCATCGACGTCCAGGGCAACGTCTTTCGCTATGCGGGGGTCGTCGAAGGCTCGACGAATTCTCGTGGCGGCGAGACATTCGACGCCGGAGAGTGCGACGAGGACGGGCGGATCCGCCTGCTACTCTCGTTCGTCGGCGCCGCGCTGCCCCGGACCTAAGGCCGCGAGTACCCGCGACACTGCCTGGCAACGCGAGTTTTTCGACTACACAGACCGGCCGTATCAGCCTGACGTCGCGTGGGAAGACGCCGAGAACGCACTCGGGAAGCTACTTCCATAGTCTGCCCGTCGAGATGTTCAACTAGGTTGAGGTCTGCGAGCAGATGGTTGGAGCTTTGTCGATGGTCGAAGGCCGCTCGGGATGGGTACGAAAGGCTCTGATGACGAGCTGCAGATGGCGAGGCATGTTCCTAATGTTGGCTTGCTGCGGATTGCCGGACGCGGCAGGCGGTGCCTCGCCATCTGGGCCTGGCGTCGGGGCCTGGGCGCCGATGGGTCGAGGAGTGTTGGGCGGTTCGACGGACGACGCGGTCGCAGCGTGGAATGGGACAGAGATGTTTGTCTGGGGGGACCTTGGTACGTCCGGCGCTAGGTATTCTTCGGACCTCGACCGATGGATCGTCGCGGCCGCCGACGGCAGCCCTGGACGCGGTCTCGGTCGATTCGGGCCGAGTATCGCATGGATTGATGCTGATCGCGTTTTGCTCTGGGGTGGTGACGGTTGCGGCCGCGACCAGGCATCGTCGTGCGACGACGGCTTGGTCTACGATACGAAACGCGACGCGTGGTCGGCGCTCTCGTCGAAGAACCCGCCTCGGGGGCGCATCAAGCACAGCACCATTTGGACCGGTCATCAGATGATCATTTGGGGGGGCCAGACCCGCCTTGGTGGCTCTGTGGAAGTACGCGCAGACGGTGGCAGCTACGATCCAGTTCATGACGAGTGGGTATCGATGAGTGATCGCGACGCACCGTCATCGCGAACCTCCCATACCGCCGTTTGGACTGGTAGAAAGATGGTGATCTGGGGCGGATATCGATGGGACGAAGCGACGAATAGTTCCATATTCATGAACGACGGGGCCGTCTACGATCCTGCGGCGGATGCGTGGGTGCCAACCACACTCGTCGGAGCCCCTGCAGGTCGTTCGAGACACTCCGCAGTGTGGGCCGACGGGGAGATGCTCGTCTGGGGCGGCGATGGCTGCCCGGCCAATCGTCTCCCCGAGCCTGACAGCGCACCGTGGGGAGCGTGCGGCGATGGCGCGGCCTACGATCCGGAACTTGATCGCTGGCGTCCGATCAGCCGTACTGGCGCACCTTCTCCCCGTGTCGGCCATACAGCGGTCTGGACTGGGCAGAAGATGGTGATTTGGGGCGGCTTAGAGGGAGACGGAACTCGGGGAAACGGCGCATCTTACGTTCTGTCTACGGATTCTTGGGAGCCGATGACGAACGATGGTGCGCCGTCAGGTCGCGGGCTTCACTGGGCATTCTGGACGGGTACGCGGATGCTC
>JAEXCN010000299.1 GCA_023402175.1 Pseudomonadota bacterium
CCGTACTGGACGAGCACGCCGGGGAAGAACCCGGAGACCCAAGTCTGGGCGCTCGACTTCAGCACCGGCGAGATGACGGAGCACGCGAAGCTCTCCACGACGGACAGCCTTCGCTACCGGTGCGTCAAGCAGAAGCAGTAGCGCGCGCGTAGCGCCGCGGAGCATTCAGTTCGGCGACTTCGCGCGACATCGATCTTTCCGTCGGCTGCCGTCGGTGCCAGAGTGCGCGCGTCATGGCCGAGATCGCACCGCTCACGCCGCTCCGTTACGACCTCTCCCGCCTCGCAGCCTCCGGCGGCTTCGCGAAGGTCGTCGCGCCACCGTACGACGTCATCGACGCTGCCCAGCGCGCGGCGCTCGCGGCGGAGCACCCGCACAACATCGTCAAGCTGATCCTTCCCGAAGGAGAGGGCGACGCGAAGTACGCGAACGCGCGCGATCTGTTCTTCTCGTGGCGCACCGAAGGCGTCCTCGTCCGCGACGACGAGCCCGCGTTCTATCGTTACGAGCAGACGTTCACGCCGCCCGGCGGCGGCGCAGCGCGCACGCGCCGCGGCTTCCTCGGCCTCGTGAAGCTCGTGCCGACCGACAAGGGCATCGTCCTCCCGCACGAGCGCACGCTCTCGGGCCCGAAGGAGGATCGTCTTAAGCTGTTCCGCGCGACGAAGACGAACCTGTCGCCCGGCTTCATGCTCTACCGCGATCCGCAGAAGAAGCTCGACGCGCCGCTCGCGAAGGCGACCGAGCTCGCCCGGTTCGAGACGGCCGACGGCATCCAGCACGCGCTCGCGAAGATCACGGACAAGGAAGCCCTCCGCGCGATCGTGAGCGGGATCGCGAGCTCGTCGCTCCTCATCGCCGACGGCCACCACCGCTACGAGACGGCGCTCCGCTACTCGCAGGAGGCAGCCGCGACGCCGAGCGTCGAGCGTCCCGAGCACGCCTACTTCATGGTGTTCTTCGCGAACGGCGACGATCCGGACCTCGTCGTCTTCCCGACGCACCGCCACGTCCATTCGCTGCCGCGCTTCGACTTCGACGAGGCGGTGAAGGGCGCGAGCGAGCTCTTCGACGTCACGCCGCTCCCTGGGGGCGCGAGCGCCGGTGTCTACACGGACGCGCTCGCGAAGTCCGGCGCCGACCGTCCGTCGCTCGTGATGTGCGCCGGCGATGGTCGAGCGTCGCTGCTGGCGCTCAAGCGCGGTGTCGATCTCTCGGCACATCCCATCCTCGGCAAGCGCGTCGCCGAGCTCCGCTCCACCGACGTCGCGCTCCTGCACATGGGCATCCTCGAGCCCGTCCTCGGCATCACGCCCGAGGCGCAGGCCGCGAAGACGAACATCTGGTACCCGCAGGACGCGGCCGCCGCCCTCTCGGAGCTCCGGAGCAACAAGGGCCAGACGCTCTTCCTCATGAACGGGACGCCCGTCGCCCAGGTGCGCGCCGTCGCCGAGGCGGGCGAGGTCATGCCGCAGAAGAGCACCTTCTTCTATCCGAAGGTCCTCACTGGCCTCTGCATCCACACGCTCGAGTCGGATCGCTCGGTCGCGAGCGTGTAGACGGCATCGTCGGAACCGGCGTCGTCGGAACCCATCGCAGACGACGCCCGCAGCGAGCAGCGAGCGCGCTCGATTCCCTCGTGGCAACTGAGCCGCACCGGGCGTCGTTCGCGCGCGCATCGCGCGCCTCTGCCTCGCGCATTCGCGACCGTGATCTCTGACGCGCCGCTTCCGAGTGGCCTCCCTCGACCGAGCTCGCGTGACACGAAGCAAACGCAGGAAGCGGCTCTGCGCCGCTTGCCTGACGTGGTTCGGTAAGAACTTCTTGGCCGCGCTCGTCCTGTCGGAAGTCCGGCACTAGGCATGCAGTTTCCCATGGCTACGTTCCGCAGGGACGTCGGTGTCCATGAGGTCCGACGGCCAGGCGGTACGAGCAACCTCGCCGGAAAAAGCCCGTCGAGGGAGCGAATGTGAGGGTTCTCGGAGCCCGGTTCGATCACGTATTTGGCTAGTGTTGACCGTAGCTTCGGGATAATCACGAAAGGGTAGACGTAGTTTCGCCAGGGCTTGCGGCTTCGGCCGCGTTGCCCATGAGAGGTCGAGAACATGTCCGAGAAGAAGGGTCCTGCGCGGGAGAAGGAAGACGATCAGGTCCAGTTCGGTGACGAGCTGCCGGTCCTTCCGATCCGTAACGCGGTGCTGTTCCCCGGCGCGGTCGCGCCATTCGACGTCGGTCGAGAGAAGTCGGTCGCGTTGGTGGAAGACGTCGACAATTTCCCCGCGCCCGTCATCGCGATCTTCGCGCAAAAGGATCCGGCGACCGATGATCCGGGAGCGGACGATCTGCACCAGGTCGGCTGCGCTGCACGCGTCCTGAAGGCGCTGAAGCACAGCTCCGGGAACTACTCGCTCATCCTGCAGGGCCTCACGCGCATCAAGCTGGAGGACGTGTCGCAGAACGCCCCCTACCTCAAGGCGAAGGTGAAGCGCCTCGAGGAGAGCGGTGTCGACGACGACGAGGCCGAGGCGCTCAGCATGAGCCTTCGCGACATCGCGAAGCAGGTCATCCAGCTGATGCCAGAGCTGCCCCGCGAGGCGGGATCGCTCATCGACTCCATCCAGGCACCTGGGGCACTTGCTGACCTCGTGGCAGCAAACCTCGATGCCCCTGTGGAGGAAAAGGCACAGCTCCTCGAGACCGTCGACGCCAAGGAGCGCATCCGCAAGGTCCTCCGCCTTTTGACGCGCCAGCTCGAGATCCTGAAGATGCGCGAGCGCATCAACTCCCAGATCAAGGAGGAGATGGGCAAGAACCAGCGCGAGTACGTCCTCCGCCAGCAGCTCAAGGCCATCAAGGAAGAGCTCGGTGAGGACGACGGCGATCAGGGCGACCTCGACGGCATCGAGGAGCGCATCGCGAAGGCGCAGCTGCCGAACGAGGCCGAGCAGGTCGCGAAGAAGCAGCTGAAGCGCCTCCGCAACATGCAGGTCGGCTCCGCCGAGTACACGGTCGTCCGCACGTACCTCGACTGGATCCTCGACCTTCCCTGGCACAACGCGACGCCGGACAACCTCGACATCAGCGCGGTGCGCAAGGTCCTCGACGAGGACCACTACGGCCTCGAGAAGGTCAAGAAGCGCATCCTCGAGTACCTCGCCGTCCGGAAGCTGAAGAAGGACAAGAAGGGGCCGATCCTCTGCCTCATCGGACCGCCCGGCGTCGGTAAGACCTCGCTCGGTCGCTCGATCGCGCGCTCGCTCGGTCGCAAGTTCCACCGCATCTCGCTCGGTGGCGTGCACGACGAGGCGGCGATCCGTGGTCACCGCCGCACGTACGTCGGCGCGCTGCCGGGACAGATCATCCAGGGCATGAAGAAGGTCGGGACGATCAACCCGGTCTTCATGCTCGACGAGGTCGACAAGATCGGCCACGACTTCCGCGGTGACCCCGCGGCGGCGCTCCTCGAGGTCCTCGACCCCGAGCAGAACAACACGTTCGCCGACCACTACCTCGAGATCCCGTTCGACCTCTCGAACGTGATGTTCGTCGCGACGGCCAACGTCGCAGACCCGATCCCGCCTCCGCTCCGTGACCGCATGGAGATCCTCGAGATCCCCGGCTACACGCGGAACGAGAAGCTCGCGATCGCCCGCCAGCACCTCATCCCGAAGCAGATCGAGGAGCACGGCATCACGAAGGAGCAGCTCGAGATCGCCGACGCTGCCGTCGACGAGATCATCGACCACTACACGCGCGAGGCCGGTGTTCGTACCCTCGAGCGTCAGGTGGCGAGCGTCATCCGTGGCGTCGCGGTGAAGATCGCCGAGGGCGACACGAGCCCGCGGAAGATCGACTCGCCGGACGCGGTCCGTGAGTTCCTCGGCGCCGCTCGGTACACGAGCGAGGTCGCGGAGCGCACGGAGGAGCCGGGGGTTGCGACGGGCCTCGCCTGGACGAGCGTCGGTGGAGAGATCCTCTTCATCGAGGCGACCAAGATGTTCGGCACGGGCAAGCTCCAGCTGACGGGTCAGCTCGGCGACGTCATGAAGGAGTCGGCCCAGGCGGCACTCAGCTACGTCCGCACGAACGCGGAGAAGCTCGGGCTCGCGAGGGACTTCCTCGAGAAGTCCGACCTCCACATCCACATCCCGGCGGGCGCGATGCCGAAGGACGGTCCCTCTGCGGGCGTCACGATGTTCACCGCGCTCGTGTCGATGCTCTCCGGCGTGCGCGTCCGCCACGACGTCGCGATGACCGGCGAGATCACGCTCCGCGGCCGCGTTCTCCCGATCGGCGGCCTCAAGGAGAAGGTGCTCGCGGCGCACCGCGCAGGCATCAAGCGCGTGCTCATCCCCGAGCGCAACAAGGCCGACCTCGACGAGATCCCGGCCGAGATCAAGAACGACCTCGAGTTCATCCTGATCTCGAAGATGGATCAGCTCCTCGACGCTGCGCTCGAGGAGAAGCTCCAGCCGAAGTCCGAGCCGGCGACGCAGCCGACCCCGAACTGAAGCGGACGAAGTCCAGCTTGCTGGACGGAGTCCGCGGAAGTCCACGAGACTCGGCGAAGGCCGAGTCGCAGTGAACTGACGCGACGAGCTGCGGCGAGAGCCGCGTCGCACGCGAAAGCGCCCGCCTCACCGGTGGGCGTTTTCGTTTTGTCGCCCGAGCGCGACGCTCTGCGCCCAGGCGAGGTGGTCGACCTCGACGCCCGCTCCATCGCATCGATGGGCAGCTTCCGAATCCACCGGGATCTCTGCGGGTTTCCCGCGATTGGAGGTTCTTCTCCAATCCCGTACGATCATCCGAGAGCGTCACGTGCCTTCCCCGATCGCGCCCCCGAGACCGGCCCGGACCGGGCCTGATCCTGCTCGCGAGCCGGAGCCGCCCGCGCACGCAGTGCAGAGCGGGCTCGTCCTGGAGCAAGGGCAGGTCATCGCGAAGAAGTACGTGCTCGATCGACCCGCAGGGTTCGGCGGCATGGCGCAGCTCTGGGTGGCGACGAACCAGGCGACCGCCGCCGAGGTCTGCGTGAAGATCCTCGTGCCCGAGAAGGGCGAGGACGACGCGGAGCTCGTCGAGCGGTTCCGCCGCGAAGCCCACGCCGGCGCGAGGCTCTCGCATCGTGCGATTGTCCGCGTGTTCGATCTTCTCGAGCTCGACGAAGGCGGCCAGGCAGTACCGCGGAACGCCACCTGCGTACCGCATGCTTACGCGATCGTGATGGAGCTCCTTCGCGGCGAAACGCTCGGCGACATGCTCGCCAAACGCGGCAAGATCCCGCTCGAAGAGGCGCTCGATACGTTCCTGCCGATCGTCTCCGCGCTCGGCCACGCCCATCGCGCGGACGTCGTCCATCGCGACCTGAAGCCGGACAACATCTTTCTCGCGACGGAGCCGGACGGACACGTGGTCCCGAAGGTGCTCGACTTCGGTGTGTCGAAGCTCGGGAAGGCGTCCGCGATCACCATCGACGGCGTCCTCGTCGGAACACCGGCCTTCATGTCGCCCGAGCAGGCCAAGGGCTCGCGCGAGATCGATGCCCGAAGCGACGTCTTCTCCGCCGGCATCCTGCTCTACATGATGCTCGGCGGCCGGAACCCATTCGAGGATGCGCCGACGTTCGCTTCGATCGTCGATGCCATCCTGCGTCGCGAGGTGACGCCGCTGCCCGACGTCCCGCCCGCGGTCTGGGCGGTGCTCGAGCGCGCGATCGCGAAAGACCCGGCGGAGCGCTTCGCGGACGCCGGCGAGATGAACATCGCGCTCCGGAAGGCCGCCGGTCGCAGGTCGCCGACCGAGTCGAATCCGATGTTGCCGCTCGTGCCGCCGTCGTCGAGTCGCTCGATCGCGCCTCCATCTTCGCTGAGGCCGAGTCCACCTTCACTGAGGCCGAGCCCGCGCACGTCGCTCGAGCCGCCGCTGCTCGAAGACCGCCAGCGCGCGGACGGCGCGACGCGACGCCGGGCGATCGTCGCTGGCGTGGTCGGCGCCGCGTCCGCGTTGGTCGTGGCTGCCGGCCTCGTCGCCGTGCTCGGAGATGGGCCGCGCGCTGCCCCGAACTCGCCCGAAGCGACCGGCCAGGGCGCGAGCGCGCCCGAATCAACGGGACAGGGCGCGACCGCGACGCCGGCCGATCCATCCGCGACGACCACGGACGAGAAGGCCGCGCCGTTGCCGGCAGCGACCGACGTCACGGCTGCTCCTGCGACGGCTGCGAGCGGCCCGCTACCGCCCACGGCCGCCGCAACGCCGTCCGCACGTCCCGTCGCAGCTCCGCGGAGACCTCACGCGAGCGCGCCGCATCCGCCGTCGACTTCGACGCCGCGACGTGCCGGGGAGGAGCCGCACAAGGCGCGTGACCCTGGCTTCTGATCCGGCGAGCATGCAGACATGATCAAGGTCGGCCTGCTCGGCTGCGGCACCGTCGGTGGCGGTGTCGTCCAGCTGCTCCGCGCGAATGCTGCGTACATCGAAGCCCGCGTCGGCGCGCCCATCGAGATCGCCGCCGTCCTCGTGCGCGACCCGAACAAAGAGCGCGTTCCGGAGCTCGATCGCAACCGCCTCACGACGGACGCGAAGGCCGTCCTCGACGATCCTTCCGTCGACGTCGTCGTCGAGGTGATGGGCGGAGTCGATCCCGCCCACGAGCATCTCGGCAGAGCAATCGCCGCCGGCAAACAGGTCGTGACCGCGAACAAGATGCTGCTCGCGCTGCACGGCGCCGAGCTCCTCGAGCGCGCTCGCAAGCGCGGCGTCGATCTGGCTTTCGAAGGCGCCGTCGGCGGCGGCATCCCGGTCATCCGCGTGCTTCGCGACTCGCTCGCGAGCGACACGATCGAGAGCCTCTCCGGGATCATCAACGGGACGTCGAACTACGTGCTCACGCGCATGCGGCAGGGCGGGCTCTCGTTCGAGGCCGCCGTCCGCGAGGCGCAGCAGAAGGGATATGCCGAAGCGGACCCGACGCTCGACATCGGCGGCGGAGATGCCGCACACAAGCTCGTCGTCCTGTCGATGCTCGCCTTCGGCGCACGTCTCGACGGCGCGCGCGTGTCGACGGAGGGGATCGACACTGTCGAGCCGGTGGACCACGCGTTCGCCGAGCGGTTCGGGTTCGTCGTGAAGCAGCTCGCGATCGCGAAGCTGAAAGGGAAGGGCCCAGCAGCTCCGCTCGAGCTCCGCGTCCATCCCGCGCTCGTCGCGAAGGACACGCCGCTCGCAAACATCAACGGAGTCCTCAACGCCGTCGCGATCGAAGGCAAGGCGCTCGGCCCCTGCTTGCTCTCGGGGCGTGGTGCCGGCGACATGCCCACGGCCGTGAGCGTGGTCGCGGATCTCGTCGACGTCGCCAGCGCGAAGAAGAGCGGCGTGTCCGGCAACATGACGCGCGCCATCCGCCTCGGCGAGCGGCCGCTTGCGCCGATGACGGATGTCGAGTCGCGCTACTACGTGCGCTTCACGGTCTTCGATCGGCCCGGCGTGCTCGCGAAGATCACCGGAGCGCTGGGCGAGCGCGGCGTGTCGATCGAGCAGCTCGTGCAGCAGGGCAGGGGGACCGAAGACGTCCCGGTCGAGGTCGTCATGCTGACCCACGAGGCGAAGGAAGCCGCGATGAAGGGCGCGCTCGACACGATCACGAAGAGCGACTACGTCGCGCGCCCCCCGCGAATGATCCGGGTCGCGTGATCCGCGATCGGTTGCTCGTTGGCGTCGCAGGAAGAGGGATCAACAGGGGCGTCGCAGGAAGAGGGGTTAACAGGGAGACGGGGGACAGGGAGAGAGATTTACAGGGAGACAGGGGGACAGGGAGATCAGAGGGAGGGGCCTCCTCTTCCTGTTCACCTGGACCCTCGTCGGGCCCTCAGGAAACGTGAAGCGCTCGCTTCGCGAGCACTTCACGTTTCCTTCGGATAGGAAGATCTCCCTTTCGAGCTGCATCCTTGTTCCGCAAACGGTGCGCTCTCCAAGCTTTGTCCCGAGACCTTCGGGAGGAGCAGACGGCTCGACTTGCCGACGACATCCACGGCTGGGCAGCTTACACGCGCGCTCTCGTGACGATGAACGCTGCCACGTGGACGCGTACCGCTCTCCGTCCGAGTCCCGCAGCCGGCAAGGACGCTAGTGCCTGTGCGGAACAAGCTCGCCGGATGAGAGGGAGGCTCAAATTTGCGAGCAAAACGCGAAAGCGTTTTGCGAGAGGCGACGAGGGTCCAGGAGGGAACCGAAGCAAGGCCCCTCCCTCACGGCTCCCTGTCTTCCTGTCTCCCTGTTAATCTTCTTCTCGAAACGACGCGCAGCCCGAGAAGAGGGTGAGGCGAGCGCGCTCTTGGAAGATCTTCTTCTCGAAAGGACTTCGCAGCCCGAGAAGGAAGCGAGGTCATCGCCATCGTGTGACGCGAGAGCGAGGAGGTCACCCGCCGAGGATGGTGGCGTGTTCGCCTTCGTCGTCGGAGTCGAGCTGCTCGCGGGCGGCGCGGAGCTCGGTGCGGAGCTCGCGCGCGGACTCGTGCCGCTCGTTCGGGTCGATGGCCATCGCGCGCGTGATGATGTCGTCGAGCAGCGGATCGAGCCCGGGCACGAGGTCGGACGCGCGCCTTGCGGGCTCCGTGCACTTCTTCAAGAACAGCTCGCCGATGCTGTAGGCCTCGTGCGGGAGCGCGCCGGTGAGGGCCTCGAACATCGTCACGCCGACGGAGTACACGTCGGTGCGGGCGTCGAGCGCGTCACCGCGTGTCTGCTCCGGGGACATGTACGCGGGCGAGCCGCAGAGCGTCCCGCTGACCGTGATCTCGACGCTGTCACCATCACCGGGATCGCGGAGCTTCGCGAGACCGAAGTCGCACACCTTCACGAGGTCGCACGGCTCGCCGTCGTCGTCGGCGTCCGGGACGATCATGACGTTCTCCGGCTTGATGTCGCGATGGATGACGCCCTGTCCGTGCGCGAAGACGAGCCCGCGACAGACCTGGATGCCGATGTCGATGACGCGCTTCGCGGGGAGCGGGCCCTCTTCCGCGAGGATCGCTTCCAACGTGCGGCCCTTCACGAGCTCCATCACGAGATAGAGCTCGCCGCTCTCCTCGCCGAAGTCGATGATGCGCGTGACGTTGACGTGTTCGAGCTTGCTCGCCGTCAGTGCCTCCGACTTGAACCGGCGGATGAACTGCGTCTCGCCTTGGTTCTGGGCGTGGAGGATCTTCACCGCGACCTCGCGCCGGAGGTCCTTGTGCGTCGCTCGGTAGACTGTGGCTGCTGCGCCGCTGCCGATGGGCGCCTCGATCTGGTACTTGCCCGCGAGGACGCGCCCGACGCGCGGATCGACCGGCTTGTGGCCCGACGACGAGGGTGCAGGTGCGCGCATGCTCGACGACGGCGCGCGCTCGCGCACGCTCGCCGATGAGCGATCGGGCGTGGACGGTGCCGGCGGCGGGATCGCCGTATTCGCAGTGGCGGGCGAGGCGACTCCATCGAGGACGCCGTAGTTGCTCGTCGGGAGCACGACACGGGACGGCCCCGCGTCGACGACGGTGTCCTCCGGCGAACCGTCCGGAGGATCCCATTCGTCGTCGTCGTCGTCGGGAGGTGGCGGGTCCGTCTTCGAGGGCTCGTCGAGGCGCTCGACGAGTGCGAAGAGCTCCGCCATCTGCACGCGTGTCACCGGACGAACCGAGAGCGGGTAACCGTCCGGACGTGCGCTCCCCGCGGGCTCGGCGAGGAGAGACACGTGGCCCACACCCGGAACCCTGATGTCGAGCAGGTGATGCCCCGTCCCGATGGGAGGCTCGACGAGGTGGACGATCTCGGTTCGCAGACGCAGCGCCGCGCGGATCACGCGCGCGATCTCGCGAGAGTCCTGCGTGGCGAGGACGAGGCGAGGCAAAGCCACGGCGTCATTCTGGGCTATCTACCTCGCGGAAGGAACCCTCGACCGCCGTATCTCGATCGAGATTGCGCAGCTCGCGCAGGCGCGAGGGGGCTTCAGAGATCGACCTGCTCCGCTGCGCCCGCGCGCGCACCGAGGAAGCGCGTCGCCGTCTCGTCGAACGTCTTCGGAACGTCGGTGACGAAGAGGCGCGTCGTTCCCGGCTCTGCTGCCGGATCGCGAAGCAGATCACGCTCGCCGAGAAACGTTGCGACCTCGCGCGCGACCACCGAGGCGCTGTCGAGGATCGTCACGTCGGGGCCGAGCATCGCCTTGGCCTCGCGCTCGATCACGTCGAAGAGGAGCGGGTAGTGCGTGCAGCCGAGGATCACGACGTCGACGCCGGCCTTCGCGAGCGGCTCGAGGTAGCGACGCGCCGCGAGCGTCGGCACTTCGCCGTCCGTCCAGCCCTCCTCCGCGAGAGGAACGAGCAGCGGCGCCGCCTGGCCGTACGTCTCGATGCGCGTCGAGCATGCGGCGATCGCGCGAGGATAGGCGCCCGAGGAGATCGTTCCGGCCGTCGCGAGCACGCCGACCTTGAACACCTTCGTCGCGGCCGCCGCCGCACGCGCGCCCGGCTCGATCACGCCGAGTACGGGGAGATCGAGCTCGACGCGCAGACGTTCGGGGGCGACGGCGCTCACCGTGTTGCACGCGACGACGATCGCTTTGACGCCTTTCGAGACGAGATGACCCGCGCACGCGAGCGCGTATCTCGTCACGGTGCCGGCGCCTTTCGTTCCGTACGGAACGCGTGCGGTGTCGCCGAGATAGACGATGTCTTCGTGCGGGAGAGCGGCGCGGAGCGCGCGGACGACAGTGAGCCCGCCGAGGCCCGAGTCGAAGACCCCGAGCGGGGCGTTGCGACGCGAAGCCGAGGCGCTCACGCGCCCCGCGCGAGGAGCAGCTCGAGCACAGCCATGCGCACGGCGACACCTGCCTCGACCTGATCGAGGATGACGCTCCGTTCGCCATCCGCGACGTACGGATCGAGCTCGACGCCGCGGTTGATCGGTCCGGGGTGCATCACGATGGCGTCCGCGTTGGCGGTCGCGAGCTTCGTCGCGTTGAGGCCGAACGTACGCGCGTATTCGCGCGTGGTGCTCATCATCGCGCCGGCGAGGCGTTCGTTCTGGATGCGGAGCATCATCACGACGTCCGCGCCCTCGATCGCTGCCTCGAGCCGCGGGACCACCGACACCGACGAACCGAGCGTCTCCGCTTCCTTCGGCAGCATCGTGCGAGGGCCCGTGAGCCGGACGGTCGCGCCCTTCTTCCCGAGGAGGAGCGCGTTGGAGCGCGCGACGCGCGAGTGCGTGATGTCCCCGCAGATCGCGACGGTGAGCCCGTCGAGGCGGCCCTTTGCACGGCGGATGGTGAAGGCGTCGAGCAACGCCTGCGTCGGATGCTCGTGCGCGCCGTCGCCGGCGTTCACGATCGCGCACGACACGCGACCAGCGAGGAACGCTGGCGCCCCCGAGCTCCCATGCCGGACGACGAGCGCGTCCGCGCGCATCGCCTCGAGGTTCTTCGCCGTGTCGAGCAGTGTCTCGCCCTTCGACACGCTCGAGCCCGAGGAGCTGACGTTGACGACGTCCGCGCCCAGCCGCTTTCCGGCGGCTTCGAACGAGGTGCGCGTACGCGTCGATGCCTCGAAGAAGAGGTTGATGATCGTCCGGCCCTTCAGGACGCTCGCCTTGCGCTCCGGGCCGCGCGAGCGCTCGAACCACGTGTCGGCGTGGTCGAGCACGTCGTCGATGTCGCTGGCCGAGAGGTCCTCGATGCCGAGCAGATGGCGGTGCGTCCACATGCCGGAGCGGACGCTTACCACGACGTCCGGCTGCCCTCCATAGGCGGTGGCCGACGCGACGTGTTTTGCTAGTTCAGATACCGCTTGTCCTTCGGAGGCTTGCGGTTCTTGAGATCGTCCTCGAGGCCGCCCTGGACGATTCGGAGCGGCGGAGCCTTGCCGCCGCGCTTCGCCTGCGAGCGCGGGCGGAGCGAAGGATCGTTGCCGAGCAGCTGCTCGACGGTGACGCCGCCGCTCTTGCGGCGCAGTGCTCCGAGTCGAAAGCGCAGCCAGAGCGCGCGCACCGGCGAAGGCGTGCCGGCGAACAGGACGCCCGCGGCGATGCCGCCGAGCGGGGCCAACACGCCCTCGGGCGTGGCCTGACGGAAGACGAGCGCAAGGACCGCGAGGCCGATCGTGAGCCAGTAGAGCGTCTTGCCGCTCATCGGGAGGAAGAACATGAACCGGATCTGCCGGTGCGCGTTCTCCTTCGACCATGCGATCACCGCGGCCGTGATCGCGGCCATCGGCCCGAATGCGATTCCAGGCCGGAATACGCCGTTGGCCGGGAGCAGGAATGCGCCTGCCGTGACGGCGAGGTTGCCGAAGACGACCGCGAGCAGGAGGAAGCGGACGAGACGAGCACCGCCCCATCGCTTCTCGAGATCGGGCGTGAGGAAGTAGAGGCCGAGCAGCGACCAGAGCGCGTGGCTGATCCCTTCCGGAAGCGTGAGCAAGCCGGACGTGAGGAGCCCCCAGGGTCGAGCGAGCGGTCGCGCCGGCTCGTACGTGAGCAGTTTGAACAGCTCCGCACCCGTCTCGCCGCCCGGCGCCCAGTTGACGATCACCGCGCCGGCGATCGCGAACACGGCGATGAGCGCGAGCACGGTCTTCAGCACGCGTCCGGGACGCGGGAAGGCAGCCACGATCTCACCGGGCTCTCTCATCCTCCTTAGACTCTAGTTTCGCAGCGATGCCGGAGCAAGGTCGCCCGGGCACACGAAACCGGAGGAGCCCCGCGATGGGCGAGCCCTCGGCGACGAGGTCAGCTCACGGGCAAACGGCCGAGCTCGTCGTGCCCGGCTGGCTCGTGACGGTGCAGACGGTCTGCGCGGCCGTGTCGACGAGATTTCCCGCCGAATCGAGGAGGGCGACGTCGAGGTCGTATCGGGTCGGCGTCGCCGCGACCTCGGCGAGGTACGGCGTCGGGCAAGCGAGGTCGACCGACGGACCTGCGATCGTGGCGTTCACGCGCGGGCGCACGCGGACCTTCGCGAACGTGATCGGCGCCCCGGCGTCCGGCGGTGCCCCGGCCTCCGCGTCGCCTGCATCGGCACCCGCGTCCGTTCCGCCCTCGTCGGAAGCGTCGACGCCTGCATCCTCCACGGGATCGCTGGCGCACGTCGCGACGCGGCCGTCGGGGAGGTCGAAGCGGTCGGTCGCGAGGGTGATCTTCGTCGCGCCGGCGTCGCCGCCGAGACCGGAGAGCCCCGGCGCGAGCGGGTCACAGCTCGCGAGCGCCTGCACGTTCGGCTGCTGCGTCGCGGTGCATTCCGTCGTCCACGTGGGCGCCGTCTGTCGAAGGCCCTCGGGCAGCGTCGCGAGCCCGTTCGGATCGACCGGAGCGTCGACCACGGCGCGCGCCGTCTCGTACGACGGCTCGTTGTATCCGAAGACCTCGAGCCGGAAGGTCGAGTTTCCGTCGACGCTCGGCAGCGAGATGAACGCGCCGTCCGAGAAGCAATCGAAGACGTTCTTCGTGAAGACCTTGCCGTAGCTCGAACGAGCCGCAGCGTCGCCGCCCGAGTACTGGTAGACGATGACGGCGTACTTGAAGAGCTGAGTCTCGTTCCGGCCGCAGCCGCGTCCAGACGTGAGCGTCTCGGCGCGGATCAGGATCCCGGTCGTCGGCGGGACGGCAGTCGACGATGACGCGCTGCACGCGCCGAGACCCGCCGCGAAGAGCGCGCCGAGCGTGATCGCGCTCGCGAGGAGCATCGACGGACGCACCCCGCGCTTCCCGACGGCCTTCGTTCGATCCCTGAAGCCAAGCACGCGAGCCTTTTACCCCGATGCGGGCGCGGCACCAATGCTTCGTTGCAGAGCCCAATGTCGGGTTCATGAAGTGGGGTTTGACACCGCGGAAGAAGAGGGCCCATAAGTGTGGCCCATGACCTTCTCCGAAGCGCAGCAGGCCGTGAAATTTGCGACTGCGTCGATCGGCGTCGCGCTCCAGCCGACCGGCGCCGCACCCGCAGCGAGCGGCGGCGCAGGCGGCGAGTCGCGGCTCGACCCCGTGCAGCTGGTTCTGCACGCGTCGATCCCGGTCAAGCTCGTCCTCGTGGTGCTCGTCGCCTTCTCGGTCCTCTGCTGGATCGTGATCTTCGCCAAGGCGCTGCACCTGATGCGCGCGCGCGGCGACTCCGATCGCTTCATGAAGGCGTTCGACTCGGCGGGCTCGCTCGACGCGCTCGCGCAGCAGGGGCTCTCCGGCTTCAAGGGATCGCCCTTCGCGCGCATCTTCGCGACCGGCTACGACGAGATGGTCCGGCTGACGAAGGGAGAGCGCGGACGGCGCCTCGACGATGCGCAGGGAGTGCACGTGGAGAGCATCACGCGCCGCGCGGCGGCATCCGAGGTGACGCACCTCGAGTCATGGATGAGCCTCCTCGGGACGATCGGTTCGACCGCGCCGTTCATCGGCCTGTTCGGGACCGTCTACGGCATCATGGACGCGTTCCTCAGCATCGGTAACCAGCAGAGCGCGAACCTGCCCGTCGTCGCGCCGAAGATCGCCGAGGCGCTCATCGCGACCGCGATCGGCCTCGTCGCCGCGATTCCGAGCGTCATGGCGTACAACTACTTCTCGCGTCGCGTCGGCGAGCTCGCCGACATCATGGACGCGTTTGCGGCCGACGTCGCATCGCGCGCCAAGCTCGGAGGCGTGTAGCCATGGGCATGGGAGGCGGAGGCGGCGGCGGCCGTCGCCGTCGCATGGGCGGGATGAACGAGATCAACGTGACGCCGCTCATCGACGTCATGCTCGTTCTCCTCGTCATCTTCATGGTGACGGCGCCGCTGCTCACGACCGGCGTGCAGGTCGACCTGCCGAAGGTGAAGAGCGCGCCGATGCAGACCGACGACTCGAAGATGCTCGTCATCGTCACCGCCGACGAGCACGTCTACCTCGGCAAGGACGAGATCACGTCCGCGATCGAAGATCGCCTCAAGACGAACGCGCGCCTGCAGGAGGAGAAAGAGCTCTACGTCCAGGCCGACGAGAACGTGAAGTACGGAGTCGTGCTCCGCGTGATGGCGGCTGCCCGCAGCGCCGGCGTCGAGAAGCTCGGGATGGTGACGGATCCGCTGGTGGTCAAGTGACGGTCCGCGACCGTCAGCGCACCGCTGCAGCACACGTGCCTAGACCGAATCGGATGCCGCCTCGTCCAACCGACAATGCGATCGGAAATGGACTCAGCCGTGGCTAGTATCCGCGCAGCTACGCGTCACGCGCATCCCCGTGCTTTCCTTTCGCCACGCCGAGACGGAGGCGCGGAGCGCGTAGAGTGAGGAAGCCTGAAGCCCGAAGCCTGAAATGAAACTTCCCGGAGTCCCCTACACGCCGCGCTACACGACGGGCGAGATCACGTTCGGTCTCGTGCTCGCCGTCGCGCTGCACGTGGGGCCGGTCGGCGTCCTCCTCTACAAGAAGGCTTTCCCCTCGCAGGCGTCGGCCGAAGACGACGCGCCGCTCGTCTCGCGGCCGGTCGTCCAGGCCTCGCTCCTCAAGCTCGGAAAGCCTCTCGATCCGAAGAAGCTTCCCGACCGCTTCGTGCCGCAGCAGCGCACCGCGCCGAAGCAGCAGATCACCGCGTCGCAGGACGACCCGGGCAAGAAGCACCCCGACGCAGGCGCGCCGCCCCCGAACGCGGAGGACTCGGACCTCACGAACCTCGTCGCCAAGAGCGATCCGTTCGCCGAGGACGGTCGCAAGGCGCGGCCCGAAGAGGGCCACGAGAGCGGCGTCGACGGCGGCACCGAGACCGATCCGAACAAGGTGCGTGCCGGAGACATGTACGCGACCCAGCTCGGTCAATTCTTCGGCCAGCACCTGAACGTCCCGAGCGTCATCTCGATCGGCGAGGAGCGGAAGCTCTGCTCCGTGTTCGAGATCAACGTCGGCAAGAACATGGTCATCTGGCACGTCCAGAACGCGCCGGCGAAGGGCTCCGGAAACGAGCTCTTCGACGATGCCGCGAGGACGATGCTATTGAAGCTCCTCGACGACAAGACCCCGCTCCCGCAGCCCCCGAAGGAAGTCGACGAGCTGTATCGCGGCCGCCGCATCCAGATCGTCGTCACTGGCCGAAATGGAGATGCTTCGAGATGCATGTCAAAGTGACTCGCTTCGCGCGCTTTGCTTCCCGCACCATTCCCGTCATCGTCGCGTTGGGCGCGGGGGCCGTCCTCACGGTGACGATGCCTGCCGTCGCGCAGCCTGCAGGCCAGGGCGCAGCGCCGCCGCCGGCGAGCGCGCTTCCGAACGCGACGAACAACGGCGCCGTCACGACGGTCGTCGTGCAGGGCGGTAGCCGTTCGCTCTTCAAGATCGCGGTCGCGCCGCCCATCGGTGACAGTGCGCTCGCGAACCAGGTCGTCGAGACCGCGACGCGTGATTTCACGCTCTCGAGCATGTTCCAGGTGCTCGATCCGAAGAGCTTCACGGCGAACCTCACGCAGGAGGGCTCGTCGATCGAGCCGAGCTCCTGGCGCAACATCGGCGCCGAAGGCGTCGTGAAGGGCAATCTCTCTCCGCGCGGAAACAACGTCCACGTGGAGCTCCGGCTCTACGTCGTGTCGCGCGGCGCCGACGCGGTGCTCAAGAAGGAGTACGACGTCGCGAGCAACTCGATCCGCAGCGCCGTCCACCAGTTCGACAACGAGGTGGTGAAGTACTTCACCGGCACCGCCGGAAGCTTCGGCGGCCGGCTCGTCTTCAGCGCAACCACGGGCCGCGGACAGAAGGGCATCTTCTCCGTCGAGAGCGACGGGCAGGGGCTCGGCCGCCTGCAGGCCGTGTCGAACGTCGCGCTCGCTCCGGCGGCAGGCCCCGGCGGGATCTACTACGCAGGTGGTCTCACGGACGGCAGCTACCAGCTGTTCAAGGTCGGAAACCCCGCTGCCGTGCTCAAGCACGCGGGGCTCATCTTCGGCGTCGCGTTCGGCGGCAACAAGATGGCGGTCGTCATCTCGCAGAACGGGCACAGCGACATCTGGACCGGCGGCGTCGACGGCGCGAACCTCACGAAGGTCACGAACGGCGGCCTCAACACGCATCCTGCGTTCGGTCCCGGCGGACAGCTCGCCTACGTCTCGAACCAGGGCGGCAACCCGCAAATCTTCGTCGACGGAAAGCGCGTGAGCTTCCGCGGCACCTACAACATGGCGCCTGTATTCTGCAACGATCCGGAAGGGCAGAAGATCCTCTTCATGGGTCGCGACGGCGCGACGTGGGACATCTTCAGCGCCGATCTCGGCGGCGGGAACATGAAGCGCCTCACGCAGGACCAGGGCTCGAACACGTACCCGGCCTGCTCCCCGGACGGACGCATGGTCGCGTTCTTCTCGACTCGCGGCGGCCTCTTCATCTCGAACCCGCAGGGACAGAACCAGCAGAAGATCGCCAGCGTGACCGGCGAGAGCTTGCGCTGGGAAGGCAACTGACCACTTGAGTCGCCTCGCGCCTTCGAGCGGCGGCGCCGCTGCCGTCCACGACCGTGTCCTCGTCGCCTTCGACGCGAAAGGGTCGCGCGTGGACGAGCAGAAGCTCGAAAAGCGCGCGGAGGCGATCGCGCGGTTCGGCGACGAGTGGCTCGTCCTCTGCGAGAAGCAGAAGCAACTCGCTCGCGTGAGCCCCGGCGCGAAGGCAGCACCGTTCGCAGCCGGCAAGCTGACGATCGCCGCCTTCGGCGTCGGGCGCGACGATGCCGTTGCCGTCGCGCGCGGCGAGGCGATCGAGCTCTGGTCGCGTGATGACGAGAAGCGATGGTCCGCGAAGGGCGGACCGTTCATCCAGCTCGTCGTCGCACGGGACCACGTCGTGGCGCTCGGTGAAGACGGCGCGCTCTACTTCTTCGATCGCGACAAGGGCGAGGCGCTCGGCGCGCTCCGTCTCGCATCACCTGATCCGGTTGCCGGATGGCGGCTCGCACATGTCGATGCGGGCATCGTCGTCCTCGCGCTCGGCGAGTGGGTCGTCTGGATCGACGCCGCTACGCGGAAGACGGTCCGTCGTGTGCGCGCTGCCTCGAAGGTGAGCGCGATCGCGTCCGACCCCGCGCACGTCGTCGTCGCGGTCGAGGAGGGCTTGGTCCAGGCGTTCCGCGCCAGCACGGGAGAGCCGCGCGCGTCCTTTACGGCGCACGACGGCGAGGACGTCGCGGCCCTTGCGCTCGGGAGCGAGGCGCTCTTCACGATGGCGAGCGCGGGGCCGGAGGCCGTCCGCGCGTGCGACCGTCAGACGCTCGACGTCGCCGTGCGCAGCGCTTCTCCGATCTGCGCGATCGCGGCGCGAGCCAGGATCGCCGCTCTGGGCGATCGATCCGGTCGCGTTCGCGTCTTCGAATCCCGCGGAGGTGACCTCGCGGAGATCGGCGCGCTCACGGCAGGTGAGGGGACGACAGGCGTCTTCGTCGCGAAGGACGAGTCGGTCATCGCCGCCAGCTCGCGCGCGATCCTGCGCGCTTCGCCTCCCTACGCAGCGCCTCGTCCGATCGCGCTGCGCGCGGCGCCCACCGCGTTTGCCGCCGACGATGCTTATGCCTTCGTCGGAACGCAGACGGGCGCGGTCGACGTGTACGAGCTCGCGGCCGGACGTCACGTGACGACGTACGCGCTCTCGTCGGACGATCGGATCACGGCACTCACGCGCCTCACCGGGGCGATGCTCGTCGTCGGAACCGGCGCGCTCGACGGGCGCGTGCTCTTCGTCGACGTGGTCGAGGCGAAGGTCAGCCATCGCGTCTCCCCGCACGACGAGGCGTTCGGCGTGACCTGCCTCGCGGCGGAAGCGCGCGGCCGCATCGTGGCGTCGGGCAGCGACGACGGCAGCATCGCGCTCCTCGATCCGGCGAAGGGCCGTGTCCTCGCGAAGCTGCGGGTGAACGAGACTCCGACGTCGATCGCGTTCGAGTCGACCGGGCGCCGCCTCGCGTGTGTGTTCGCCGACGGTACCGCCGCGATCGTGACCTTCGCGCAGAAGGGCGCGACCGTCTCCGATCTCGGCCTTCGCGGCGCGACGCACGTGGCGTGGGGCGAGGGGCTCGTGTTCGGCTTCAAGGACGGTCACGTGGAGAGCGGCGATCGTCACGCGCGTCCGTCGGAGCGCCCCAGCGCCGCCCGGCAGTGACCTCGAGCGGCTGCTGCGCTCTCTTCGTGGTCGCGGTTCGAATGGAGCGGTCCTCCCCTTGGACGCGTGACGCGCCGAGACGACTGGTCGCCCGCGAGAGGCGCGGTAGGGTGCTGGCATGAGCCTCGACACCATCGCGATCTTCGACGTGCCCACGCCCGTCGAGCCGATCTCGCTCCTCGATCGTCTCGCGACCGACCCTGCGCTGACCGCGCTCGTCCCGCGCTTCGCGTCGAACTGGACCGTGACCGACTGGACGCTGCAGCCGTCGGAGAGCGATCCGCGCGTCATCGACCTCATCGGCCCGGGCGGGATCGTTCTTCGCCTCGGTCGGCGCAGCCTCGAAGTCTATCACATGCTCCCGTTCTCCTCGTTTGCTGCGGCGGGCGAAGAACACGGCCTCGTGCGCCGCGCGTTCCGCGCGATCGCCCGCATGATCGGCTCGCGACGCGCCGTCTACACGCACGAGCTCGCGCCCGCCGATCGCGATCCCGACGAGGGCGTCGACGAGGTGATTGCGAATCTCACGTCGGCGGTCGGCCCGGCCTCGACGACCTTCGCCGAGCTCGCGACGGCGCAGAACTACCGAGCCGGCTCCTGGTACGTCGAGACGTTTGCCGACCTCGACGTGAACTGAACAGCGCGCATCCGCCTGGCGGTCTGGAAGATGGTAGAGTGTGGACCGCGTGGCCATCGGGAAGCTGGAGGCGGCGATCGTCCGGCTCGCGATCGCGGCGCTCGCTTGCGCGTTCATCGTGTCGCTCGAGGCCGAAGCGAGCGCTGGCGAGACGCCCGTTCACGAGGGAGACGTCGTCGAGCTGACGATCGCGGGTCCACCGGATCCGCAGCTCGAGGCCTCGCTCCGCGAGCTCCTCGAAAATTCCGGGGTCTCGCCGCGATTCACCCCCGCGGCGCGGCCGTCACGACCCGACATCAGCACGTCGCCACGTCTCCTCGCCGTCGTCGCGATCGACCTGACGCCGGTGGGGTCCCTCAGGCTCGTCATCCTGGATGCGCGCCACGCGACTGTGCTCACACGCATCGTTCCGGCAGCCGGCGGTCTCGACGAGATCGCACGCGAAGAGGTCAGCCACATCATCCTCTTCTCCGTCGAGGCGATCCGGCGAGGCGAGATCGTCGGCAGTCCGGAGCCGCAGAAGAATGCACGGCACGTGAAGCCGCAGCGTCCGCCGAAGGAACGCGCACGAGGTGAGCTCGAAACGGTGACGACGCTCCGGACGTACGCGAACGCAGCGCCCGTCGTCGTGGGAGTCGGCGCTGCGGTGGGAGCGTCGACGAACACGGGCGTGGTTCGTGTGCGTAGCCTCGTGGCGTTCGAGCAGCGCTCCGCGATCGTCGCGGCGACGCGAGCCGCGTCGGCCCGGTTCGAGCAGCGCTCCATACGGGTTGCCGTCTCGGCGGGTCTGCCACTCCGCTCGCGTGTCGAGCTCACGTTCGCCGGCGGTGTCGCTCTGGACCTCGTCGGAGTCACGACGACAGCACTTCGGGTGACCACCGAGCAACCGCGTGACGTCGTAGACGTCGTGCCCGTTCTCGACGCCGCCGGAGGCGTCTCGTTCGAGCTCGCTCCGCGCCTTGCCCTGAGCGGAGCCCTCGGGGCCGAGGTGCCGCTTCGGACTACAGAGTATGCGCTCGAAGCCGATCGCACCGTCGTCTTTCTCGCCCCGGATGCCGTGCGCCTCGTCGGTCGCTTGAGCCTCGGCGTGACCTTCTGACGCGGGTGTCGAGCTCGGCCGTTCGGGTCGACGAAAATCGACAGCGCGAATGATCGCGTTTGCCACCCGGCGATCCCATTAACGGCATGGGCGATTTCGTCTTCCTTCGTCGCGTCGCGGTGATCGTCGTCGCGGCGGGCGTCTGCAGCGCGAGTGGCGCCTGCTCGTCGGGGCGCGAGATCCTGGCGAAGGAGGGCCCGAGCGCGCCCGGCTTCGGCTCCGAAACGGGCGACGGGGGCGCGCTCGACGCCGGCCCGGACGCGCCTGTGGCGCTCTGTCCGACGGCCGAGTGTCCCCCGGGCCGGGTCAGTTGCCCGAACACCCCGTTCCCCTGCGCGGTCGATCTCGCATCTGACCAGGACAACTGCGGCGCCTGCGGGGTTCGCTGCCGGCAGGACGAGGCATTCCTCAAGACGTTTCATGCGATCTCGACGTGCGCGAACGGGGAGTGCCATCTGGTCTGCGCGCCGGGATATGCGGACTGCAATGGCAACGTCGAAGACGGCTGCGAGGTCTCCACGCTCGCGAACAAGGACAACTGCGGGGCGTGCGGCAACGTCTGCGACGACCTTTGCGTTGGAGGCAAGTGCGGCTGCGCGGGCTCTGCCACGTACTGTCCCGAGCAGGGCTGCATCTCGCTCCACGTGAACGACAATCACTGCGGAGCGTGCGGCCATGCCTGCCCGCCGAGCACGAAGCCGCCGCTTCCTCCCGAACACCACGCCTACTACGGCTGCGCGTCCGGACTGTGCGATCAGCTGAAGTGCGAGGACGGGCGCGTCGACTGCAATGGCGACCTTGGCGATCCCGCCGGAGACGGATGCGAGGTCGAGAGCCTCCAGACCGATCCGAACAACTGCGGTGCATGCGGGAACGTGTGCGAGCCGGGCGCGTCGTGCTGGGGCGGCAAGTGCGTCTGCCCCTGCGGCGCCCCCTGCTTCAAAGGCCTCAACAGCGACTTCGAGAACTGTGGAACCTGCGGCTTCGTCTGCCCCGGCGATACCCGCTCGATCAGCTCCAGCGTGCAGTCGCTCGGCGTCGCCGACCCGGCACATGGCAGACCGATCTGTGATCAGGGCGCGTGCGGTTATCGATGCTCGCCCCATTGGGCCGATTGCGACGCGGACATAGCGAACGGCTGCGAGACGAACATCCTCTCCGACCCTCACAACTGCGGGGCGTGCGGTGTGCGTTGCGACGGCGTCGAGGGACAGGCCTGCGTCAACGGTCAGTGCCTCATGAAAGAGTGTTCGGATCCGGGAGCCACTCAATGAGATTCACGAGACCCTGCCTGTTCGGCCTCGCCGGCATCGTCTGCACCGTCGCGCCCCTCGCGTGCGCGTCGGAAGGAGACGCGGGCCCGGAGATGGCTCCGGACGCGGCGAGCGAAAGCAACACGACGACGGACGCGGGCGGCGAGCTTCCCGACGCCGGCGCCGAAACCGACGGCAAGGCGGACGCGGGCTTCGAACCGTGCTCCGCGTCGGGGCTCTGCGTCGTTGCCGCTCCCATCGATACGAGCATCAACTTGGTCTCGATTTCGGGATCGAGCGCTGCGGACGTGTGGGCCGTCGGGACCAATCGCACGATCGTCCACTACGACGGTTCGGCTTGGGAGAGGCACAGCATCGCGGACGAAACGTCACCGCCGTTCACGATGCGTGCGGTCTGGGTCGGCCGCTTCGACGATGTGTGGATCGCCGACGGCCTCTCCCTCCGCCACTCGAATGGCTGGAAGGGGAGCGCCACCGAATGGTCGACGTACCACTTCTACTGGCCGGGCACGCTCACCGGCAACGGGCCCTTCGGCTTGAGCGGGAGGGACGGAAACGTCTGGATCGCACGCTTCGGATGGCTCGACTTCGATCCCGACGCAACGCTCATCAAGTGCAGCGGTTGGGGAGAAGACGGTGATCTCGTCGATCCGGAGCTCCTGGGCGGCAGCGACAACTGGGACGAGCTGTTCGGCACCGGGTACGGCACCGTGGCGACGACGCGCGCGAACGAGGCGTGGGCGACGAGCGCCGGAACGTCAATCTGGTCCGGCGCCCGCGTCGTGCGTGTCTTTCGTTCGGACGCCGAGTCAGCGTCGTGGCAGCGCGAAGAGTTCAACAGCCGGACCACCAGGCACCTCTACGGAATCTGGGGCGACGACGACACCGTTTGGCTCGTTGGAGAAGGAGGCGTCGCCCGCCGCGTGACGCGCGCTGCGCTCGCGACGCGAACCTTCGAGATCGTCGAGACGCCGGTGACCGCCGATCTCCGCGGCGTCTTCGGCTTCGGCGCCGACGACGTGTGGGCGGTCGGTGACGAGAGCACCGTCCTGCATTGGGATGGAAAGAGCTGGACGAAGCTCGCCACTCCGTTCGACGGCGCGCGGGACAAACCGCGGCTGTTCGCGGTGTGGGGCAGCTCGAAGAGCGACGTCTGGATCGTCGGAAGCGGCGTGGTGCTCCACTTCGAAAGGAGCGGATCGTGATCTTCGCTCGTGTGAGCGCTCTCGGAAGCGCCGGTGTGCTCGTGCTCGGGCTCCTGTTTGCGTGCGCGGACAGCGAGGTTGGCTCGAACGGACCGCCGGATCCTCCGCTCCACCTGCCCAACAACAGCTCGGACGCCGCGCCCGACGTGTCCAATGCAGACGCGCAGTCCGACGCGTCCCTCGATGCGCCGGTCGTCGTGCCGGGTCAGTGCAGCAAGGGTGGGTTTTGTTATGTGTCGATGCCGGTACAGGCACCGATCATCGCGGTCTCTGCCTCGAGCGTCGACGACGCCTGGATGCTTCCGAACGAGACCGAGACGATCCTGCGCTGGGACGGGACATCGTTGAAGCAGGTGTACGAGTACGCGGGCGCGACCCCCTCGAAGATCAGCTTCGGTGCGATCTGGGCGGAGACGAAAGACAACGTCTGGGCGGTTGCGTCGGATTCCAACTTTCGCTTCTTCGTCGTCCGCTACGCACCGGTCGACGGCTCCGGGCCGGTCTTTCGCGAGCTCCCGACAGAGGAGTTTGCGACGACGTATCTGCCTGGTGCTCGGGTGAACAGCGTCTGGGGCACGGCAGCTTCCGACGTGCTCTGGGTCGCCGCGGGGCAGGCCGTCCTTCGTTTCCGCGACGACGGCGGCAGCACGCTCGGCGTCGATCGCTTCGTGCCCACGGGTCCCCCGGGAGACCGCTTTCAATATCAATGGTATTCGATTCGTGGCTTTGCCGACGACGATATCTATGTTGGCGGACAAGGCTCGGCGCCCGGATGGGGCACGCGTGGAGCGATTGCCCATTACGACGGGAATGCCTGGTCGATCACTACCTACGACGGTAACGAGGCAGTTCTGTCACTCCGAGGGACGCCGCCCGAACAGCCGCGCCAGCTCTGGTATTCGAGATGGCGAAACGTTGGCCAGGTCACCACGCGCCTCGCTGCGATTCGCGAGGACGGCGGGCTCGGCGAAGACCTCTTCACCATCGCTTCACCGGCGTGCAATGCGAGCGTCGGTGATGCGGTGACGCCGACGGCCGGATGGTTCTCGAACGGCCTGGTCGTATGCCGGTGGACCGGAACGAAGCTCGAGGACACACCGACTGCCCTCGGCGGACGACCGATCGTCCAGAAGGTGAACGCGATCTGGGCGGGAAGCACGGACGACGCCTGGATCGTCGGCGAGTCGACGGCCTTCGGCGGCTTTGCCGCGAGACGGACGCGTGAGACCGCCGACGGAGGCACGCAATGACGCCGCTTCGCGCCGCGGTCGGCGTTTTCTTCACGGCCGGGTGGCTCGTCCCCGCGTGCACCTCTGTGGACGTGGACCCTGGGGCTCCGCCAGCCACTCAGGACGCTTCCGTTCCACCTGCGGCGGGCGAAGATGCGAACGTGCCCGAGGCCGGTGGTGAGCACGATGCGGGCGCCCCGCCTCGCCTCGAAGTCGCCTGCGAGAAGGATCCCTGTTACGTCGCCGTCAGCGGCAACGGTGGCCTGCATTTCTGCGGCCTCCTGAAGGACGGCACGGTCCGCTGCTGGGGACGAGACACGATGTACACGGAGCCCGCCTCGCCGGACGGCGCCGCCGCTCCAACCGACGGCGCGCTCGGTCGCGGTACCGCGGTCTCTCTCCTCGAGGGCGCCACGCCTGCACCCGTCGTCGGTCTCGAGGGCGTCACGCAGATCAGCGTCGGCCCGAACCTGGGCACGTGCGCACGCAAGGGGGATGGCTCCGTGCTCTGTTGGGGCCGCAATGAATTCGGCCAGCTCGGGCAGGCGGCGACCGAAGCGACGTTGCCCGTCCCGACACGAATCGCAGGCCTCCCGCCGGTCGACTACGTCGCGCTCGGGAGGAGCACCGGCTGCGCGATCGGTAGCGCGGATCACGCCCTCTATTGCTGGGGGCGTCGAGACGGAGTCATCGGCGGCGCGACGGATGCTGGCATCGATCCGAGCACGTTCCCACCGCAGCTCATGCCGCATTTTCCGCCTCCCGTCCGAGCGCTGGCGATCGGCTCCTCGGCCGACGCCGACACGATCATGGCCCTCCTCGACGGAGGGGGGCTGGCGACGCTCGGCAGCCAGCCGGTGGGAGAGTCGTCCGTGGTCCCGTCATTGCCGTTGCCGCTCACCATCCCCGGCGTGGTGCGGCTCGGCGTATTCGCATACCTGGACCACGCCGGCCTCCTCCAGCGGTGGTATCCGCGGACAGGCGAGCTCTACGTCCCCTCACCGGCATCCGTCGTCGACGTGTCGATCTCGTCGGTGGATGGACAAGGCGGCGCCCTCCTCTCGAACGGGCGCCTCTTCCGGTGGGGCCCGAACGCGAGAGGAACGCTCGGAAGCAGTCCCGACGCGTTGCCACTCGCCGAGCATCCTTTGGAGATGAAACACGTCGCCGGCGATCGCGTCGTCTCGTTTGCGACGACGAGAGGATCGACCTGCGCATCGCGTGTCGACGGCACCATCAGGTGCTGGGGAGCGAACCTTCGCGGTGAGCTCGGGCGCGGAAGCGTCGATGCTCTCGCCCATCCTGAATCCGAGGTCATTCGATGAAACGCCTCGCCGCGTCTGCTGCTCTCGTCGTCGGCGCGATCTTCGCGTGCGGCAATGATCGCGACCCCTTCACGTCGAAGGCTCCGCCGCCGCCCTTCGAGACGGATGGGTCGACGGATGGATCGACGCCCGGGTGCGCCGGTGCACGCTGCGCCCGCGATCTTCGCACGGTCGTCGACGGTTGTGACGAGTCTCGCGTGCTTGCCGAATGTGGCGCTGACCAAGGGTGCTCGGACGGCAAGTGCATTCCTGCTTGCGACATCACCGGCTCCACGATGGGTTGCGAGTTCGTCGCTGTCCCGCCCGCGCCTCAGCAGGACTCTGCGGGCTCGTGCTTCGCAGCGATCGTCACGAACACATGGGAGACCCCTGCGCGCGTCGAAGCCGAATTCGAAGGTAAGGCGCTCGATCTTCAGACCTCCGCGCGGATCCTACGAGCGGAGGGCGGGGCCGTTTCCTATGGGCCGTTCTCGGGTGAGCTCCAGCCCGGCGAAGCTGCCGTCCTCTTCCTCACCGCGACCGTGGTTCCGTTCCAGGACATGAACGTCGCGTGTCCGCTCGGGATCAAGCCCGCGCACGAGAATACCGCGCAAGGCGGCACGTGGCGCGGCTCCGCGATCCGGATCAAAACGACGGCGCCGGTGAGCGCGTACAGCATCTACCCGTTCGGTGGCGCGAAGAGCTTCATTCCTTCGGCCACGCTGCTTCTTCCGATCTCGGCATGGAAGACCGGCTACGTCGTGACGAACCCTGCGGAGAAGATGATTCGCTCCGGCATACCAGCCTACGCGACGACGCAGATCGTCGCCGCGGAGGACGACACGGAGGTCGTGATCGTCGGAAGTCAGCACATAGAGCGTGGCCGTGATGTCGAGGGAGCATCGCGCGGGGTCCCGACGACGTACCGGCTGCGCCGCGGTGAGCAGATCCAGTTCGAGCAGGAGCACGAGCTGACGGGAACGCGGATCTCGGCGAACAAGAAGATCGGCGTCTGGTCCGGGCACGCTTGCATGGATGCCCCCACGGGATACTGCTGCTGCGATTCGGCCCAGCTGCAGCTCTTCCCCGTCGCGGCGATGGGGAGCGAGTACGCCGTCGTTCCATATCTCGCGCGCGCAGGGGAGGAAGTGGGTGAAGACTATCTTTTCCGGATCACCGGGACTGTGGACGGCACGGTCCTCACGTACGAGCCAAAGGCCCCGGAAGGCGCGCCCACGACGATCGGCGCGGGTGAATCCGTTCCCGTGAAGAGCCGCGGGCCGTTCGTCGTACGCAGTCAGGATGCCGAACATCCCATCGCCGTGTACGCATTCATGACGGGGCCGATCGACGGCTCGGGCGAAGGCGATCCCGAGTTCACGTCGGTGGTCCCGACGGAACAATACCTCGGGCGCTACGTCTTCTTCATCGACCCGACGTATCGCGACTCGCAGCTCGTCGTCGTGCGGTCGCGTGTGGAGGGGCAGGGATTCGAACCCGTCATCCTCGATTGCGCGGGCCCGCTCGACGGGTGGCAACCGCTCGGAACGTCCGGTAAGCACGAGTACACGCGCATGCGCCTGACGAAGAACTTCGAGCCGCAGACCGTGGGCACCGGGAAGTGTGGTGCCGGACGTCACGTGCTCGAGAGCCGAGGCCCCACCGCGGTGACGGTCTGGGGAACGGACAACTGGGCGAGCTACGCCTACCCGGGCGGGGCGGCCAGCCGATCGCTGAACCAGATCGATCCGGTGGTCAGGTAGCGCCGGGATGAGCGCTGCTGCGCGTAGCCTCCATGGAGCTCCGGCGGCGCCGAAGGCGTTCGAGCCGAGCGAGCGCGCGCTTGCCGGCGATCCGGTTGCGATTCGCGAGCTCATCGAGCTCTTGATGCCGGATGCTGTCCGTGTCGCCGCGAGCGCGCTCGGAGAGGAGCACCCCGATCTCGACGACGCCGTCCAGCTGGGCCTCCTCACGGTCATCCGGGAGCTGCCGTCGTTCCGTCGCCAGGGGAGCTTCCGCTTCTACGCGATGCGCATCGTCCAGCGGGTAGCGTTCGCGGTGCGCCGCAAGCACCGGCGGAGCGCCCTTCTCGCAGAGAAGATCCGCGCGGACGATGACGACGGCGAAGAGGTCGCCGACGACGCTTCGGAGCCGGTCGACCAGAGCCTCCGTCGCGTGCTCCGTGAGCTCTTCCAGACGTTGCCGGAAGCGCAAGCGGAGACCTTCCTCTTGCGGGTGGTTCTCGAATACGAGCTCGACGAGGTGGCGGTCGAGACAGGTGTCCCCGTCAACACGGTGCGCAGCCGGCTACGGCTCGCGCGCGAGGCACTGCGCCGCCGGATCGAGTCGGACCCGCGGCTCGTCGCGCTCCTGGAGGACTCCCTCCCGCGCACGAAAGGACGCACAACCGATGAGTGACATCGACGCGCTCGTGAAGGCGGCCGAGGGACGAATCGCGAAGAGCGGTCGTTCTGCGCTCGCGCGGATGCACGCCGAGAAGCGACTCTCACGGCTCGTCGAGGCGACCGCCGACGCAGCACGCTCGCGACAAGCCTCGCCCTCGCGTTCGCGAGCGTGGAAATGGATCGTCATTGGAGGCCCCGCCGTGCTCGCCGGAGCGCTTTTCACCTCCGTGTTGACGCGTACATCGCCGCCTGCGGCCTCGCTCGCCCCCGCGCCGATGGCGATAGAATCGCCGTCCTCGTCGGCACGCACGGTCGCTGTCGATACTCTCCCGAACGCGCCCGAGGAGGCATTGCCCTCGGTTGCCGAGTCGAGCACGGCGGTACGTCCAGAGCCTGCTCCGATCGTTCGGGTCGCGCCCTCGGCGAAGCTGACCGCCCAGCCTCGGATGCCTGAGAATCGCCTTCCCGAGGACACGGAGGCCGCTCCACCCTCGATTGTCAGCGAGAGCGCGGCGGAGCTCTTCGAGCGAGCGAACAACACACGGCGCGCGGGTGACTATGCCTCCGCAGAGACGCTGTATCGACGCTTGCTCGACCAGTATCCCCGCTCGCGCGAGGCGGCGACCACACAGATCGTCCTCGGCCGGATGCTGCTCTCCCGGGGCGAGATCGACGCGGCGCTCACGCTCTTCGATGGGTACCTCGCGGAGTGGCCGAGGGCCGCGCTCGCCGAACAGGCGCTCGTCGGTCGCGCGCAGTGCTTGCAGCGTCAAAAGCGCCGCGAGGAAGAGCGCGCTGCGTGGCGTCTCCTGCTCGAGACGTTCCCGGGATCGCCGAATCGGGCAGAGGCGCTCGAACGATTGCGCTGATCGCCGCACGGGACGGCGTCACTTCGGCGCGAAGCGCGCATCAGCGCACGTCCTCCGCACGCGAGCTGCAACCACGGCTTCCGCGGCGCGCGGAGGCTCTACTTGTCGCTTTCGTGGGTCGATCAGGTCGACGGTTGCGAGATGATGCGCTCGATCGTGCGCGTCGTCATCGCGCCCTCGACGACCTCGTCGTCGACGAGGAGCCGCTTGTGCAGCGCGATGTTCGTGCGGATGCCGCCGACGATGAACTCGTCGAGCGCGCGGCGCATGCGGGCGATCGCCTCGGCGCGCGTGGGCGCGTGGACGATGACCTTCGCGAGCAGCGAGTCGTAGTGCTGCGGCACGGTCCAGCCGCCGTACACGCCGGAGTCGACGCGCACGCCGGCGCCGCCGGGCGGGAAGTACTCGGTGATCTTCCCCGGCCACGGCGCGAACGTCTTCGGATCCTCGGCGTTGATCCGGCACTCGATCGCGTGACCGCGGAAGCTCCACGGCCGCGTGTCCGGAAGCTCGAGGCGCTCGCCCGCGGCAGCACGGATCTGGAGCGCGACGAGGTCGAGCCCGGTGACCATCTCCGTGACGGGATGTTCGACCTGCACGCGCGTGTTCATCTCGAGGAAGTACAGCTGCCTGTCCTCGTCCATGATGAACTCGAGCGTGCCGAGCGACTGATAGTTCGTCTCGAGGACCGCACGCCGGATCGTCTCGCCGATGTCCTGGCGCAGCTCCGGCGTCATCGCGGGGCTCGGGGCCTCCTCGATGACCTTCTGGTGCCGGCGCTGGAGCGAGCACTCACGCTCGCCGAGCGTCCACACGTTGCCGTGCGCGTCTGCGAGCACCTGGAACTCGATGTGCCGCGGCCGCTCGACGAACTTCTCCATGAAGACGTCGGGGTTCTTGAACCCGGCCTCGGCCTCGCGCGTCGCCTGCGTGAAGTTCGCCGCGACGTCCTCCGCCTTGCGGACGATGCGCATGCCGCGCCCGCCACCGCCGCCGGAGGCCTTCAGGATGATCGGGAAGCCGATGCGCTTCGCCTCCTCGACCGCGTGATCCGCGTCGCGGAGGACCTCGCTCCCGGGAAGGAGAGGCAGGCCGTACTTCTTCGCGTTGTTGCGCGCCGCGACCTTGTCGCCCCACGCTCGCATCGCGTCGGGCGAAGGCCCGATGAAGGTGACGCCGCATTTGGCGCAGAGGCGCGCGAACTCGGCGTTCTCGGAGAGGAAGCCGTAGCCCGGGTGAATCGCATCCGCGCCGGTGATCTCCGCAGCCGCCATGATGGCCGGGATGTGGAGGTAGCTCCGCGTCGCGGGGGAAGGGCCGATGCACACCGCTTCGTCGGCGAAGCGGACGTGGAGGGCGCGTGTGTCCGCCTCGGAGTGGACCGCGACGGTCGCAATGCCGAGCTCGCGGCACGCACGGATTACGCGGAGCGCGATCTCGCCGCGGTTCGCGATGAGGATCTTCTTGAACGGAGGCGTTGCCGGCCTCACCGGCATCGCCGTCGACACGGGCCCGTTCGCCACGACTGCCTCAGGCCTTCTTGATGCGGAACAGCTTCTGGCCGAACTCGACCGCCTTGCCGTTCTGCGCGTAGATCTCGACGACCGTGCCGGACATCTCGGCCTCGATCTCGTTCATCAGCTTCATCGCCTCGATGATGCAGAGGGTCTGACCCGGACGAACGACGGAGCCGACGTCGGCGAACGCCGGCGCGTCCGGGCTCGGCGAACGATAGAACGTTCCGACGAACGGGCTCGTGACGTCGACGACGTCGGTAGGCGTGCTCGCCTCGGCGGCGGCTGCTGCCGGAGCCGCTGCTGCCGGAGCTCCGGCAGGCATGGCCTGCATCATCGCGGGCATCGACATGGCGGCGTAGCCACCACGAACGATGCGTACCCGGACTCCCTCGGACTCGTGCTCGAACTCCGCAACGTTCTCCTCGCCGAGGACCGCGAGAAGCGAGCGTAGCTTGTCGATGTCGACCGTCATCGCGGCGCGACCGTAGTCGGACGCACGCTTCATCGAAAGCCTATTTTTCGAACGCGAGCACGCATTCGCGCCGCGTCGTCGCCGAGCCGTTTCCCGACACGCTGCGGCATACACGGAATGGCCGGCGAAGGAGTCGCACCCGTCCCGCGCTCACGACGCGGCGCGGTCGGTCGACCTCAGGCGCGCTTCGCGAGCCAGCGCACGAGGCCCTCGAGCGCGAGCACGTAGCTGTCCGCGCCGAAGCCGCTGACCTTCGCGACGCACGCGGGCGCGATCTTGGACACGTGCCGGTACGCTTCGCGCGCCTCGGGGTTCGAGATGTGGACCTCGACGCACGGAAGGCCGACGGCCTTGATCGCGTCGAAGAGCGCGAGCGACGTATGCGTGTACGCGGCCGCGTTCAGGAGGAGGCCATCGAATGCCCCGCGCGCCTCGCCGAGCCAGTCGCAGAGCTGACCCTCGTGGTTCGACTGCCGCGCTGTGACCTTCGCGCCGAGCTCCTCGCCGCGCGCGACGAGCCGCGCGTGAATGTCGGCCAGCGTCTCTCGACCGTAAATCTCCGGCTCCCGCGTCCCGAGGAGCTGCAGGTTCGGCCCCGAGAGGCAGAGGACGCGGAGCCCGCGCGCTCTACCTCGACCACGCGTCCCCGGGTTTACCCCTGCCGTCCGCGCCTTCTTCGCGGCCATGATGAACGGAAGCCGGCCTCAGAGCTCGGCCATGAGCTTCGGCGCCGCGGTCCGCATGAGGTAGCGGCCCTTGCCGAAGTTGCCCGCGGGCGTGATCGCGAGCGCGAGGAAATACGTGTCCCCGAGCGTGCGGATGAGCGTGATGAGCCGGTCGGTCCCGACGGCGATTTCGTTCGCGGTCCCCGCCTCGAGCATCTCTGCCGCGCGCTTGATTTGGCCGATGACGACGCCGAACTCGATGCCGATCGCGTTGATGTCGAAGGGGGAGTCGCCCTTCGCGTAGCTCTCGACCGCGATCCCGCTCGAGTCCATGAGCAGGCCGGCAAGCCCGCCTTCGGTGCCCTCGACGAGGTCGCGCAAGGTCTCTTTGAACATTGGCTCTCTCTATGTCCCGCGCGAACATCTCGCGCCGCGGAGGCGAACGCCTTGGCGCGAGCATTGTGCCCGCGAAAACCAGGCTACGAGGCGGGCCGGTCGTCCGTCAACAACGCGTCCGCGGTCCTTGACCTACAATGATGCCAACGTTTAAGGTGCGCGGCGATGCGCGCACGAGCAGGGGATCCGCCCCGCACGATGGCCCAGAAGATCCTCGCGGGACGCTGCGCCGACCCGATGCTGGCCGGGACACAGGTCAGCGTCAAGGTAGACCAGATCGTTTTGAGCCGATCGCCCCTCCGGGCCATTGCGGAGGCGCGTGAGGCGGGCTTGAAGAAGACGTCGGCCGAGGTCGCCATCGTCTACGACACGCAATGCGTCGGTGCTCCGTCGCGACCCGGTGTCGAAGATCTCCACGCGGCGACTCCCGAGCTCCTGAGCCACGGGATCGTCCTGGCTCGCCCAGGCGTCGGGTTCCCCGCGCCGGTGCATCTCGAGCGGTTCGCGAGCCCGGCACGACTCTGCGTGACGGACGATCCGCGCCTCGCCGGCGTCGGCGGCATCGGCATGCTCACGATCGTGGTGCCGCCGGGCATGCTCGGCCAGGCGCTCGCGCAGGGGAGCATCGTCATTCGTCCGCCGCGCAGCGTGCAGGTGCTCCTCTCGGGGCGCACGCGGCCCTTCGTCTGCGCGCGCGACATCGCGCACGAGCTCATCCGTCGCGGCCTCGGCGAGGCCGTCAACCGGATCGAGGCTGCGCATGCTGCGCCGGTCGTCATCGAGTTCGCCGGTCCGAGCGCTCGTCTCCTCTCCGTCGGAGAGCGCGCGGTCCTCGCGGGCATCGCTCCGCAGCTCGGCGCCGCCGGCGCGATCTTCGTGAGCGACGAGCGCACCGAGGTCTTCCTCCGTGATCAGCGCCGCTCGAAGGCGCATCGCGCGCTCGTGCCCGATGCGGGCGCGCCGTGCGACGAGGTCCTCAACGTCGATCTCGGCGCGGTCGACCCGCTCTACATGGACGAGACCGGGCAGGTGAAGACCGTCCGCGATCTCGCTGGCAAGCCGGTCACGCAGGTCCTCCTCGGCGGCGACAGCGGCTGCACGCTCCGCGATCTGTTCGCGGCCGCAGCGCTCCTCAAGTCGAAGCGGGTTCCGCCCCGGGTCGAGTTCCTCGTCGCCGTCCCGTCGCGGCAGATGCTCGAGGTCCTGAGCGCAGCCGGCGCCTTGACCGACCTCATCGCCACGGGCGCGAGGCTCATCGAGCCAGATGCCCGCGTCATGACGGGCGAGCTCTACCCGCCCGTCGCCGGTGGGCTCTCCGCCCGCACCCACGACCTCGAGCCGGGCAACACCGCGCCGAAGCCCGTCGCGATCGCTTCTGCCGAGGCGCTCGCGTACGCCGTCGCGACCGGCGAGATGGGCGATCCGCGTAGCTTCAAGCGCCCGGTTCGCGTCACCATCCCGCGCGCGCTCCCGACCGACGACGTCCTCGTCGTACGCGATCGCAAGGGCGCTGCCGGCGACACGTCGAAGAAGGCCTCGATCGTCGCCGCGCCTCCGACGCCGTGGAAGGGCGGCCAGACGCTCGACCTCGTCGAAGGGCCGGCGCACCTGTCGAACGGCAAGGGCGCGGCGCCCAGCCCGAACGGCGTGGCCGTTCTGTGCTCCACGCTCGACGAGGTGCGGGAGCTCGCCGCTCGTGCGACGGAGATCGCCGAGAACGTGCGGGCGGTCGTCGCTCCGTTCATCCCTTCGAGCTCGGTCGCGCTGTTCAGCGGGCTCGGGATCGCAGCGCTGCGCGTCGATGCCGCCGGGGCGAAGGGCCTCAAAGGCCAGCGCAGCATCGCGCTGCCCGAGGCGAGCAAGTGGTCGGAGAAGGGACCCACGCTCGTCACGCTCGGCTCCCAGAAGGTGCCGCTCACGTGGCTCGCGCTCGGATCGGAGCGCGCCTGGACCAGCGCCGGGACCGCCCGACCGACAGCCTCGCGCTCCAAGGCGTGATCCTCTATGTTGGGTAGCACCCCGAATTCGATCCCCATGGGTGCATGGGGACCGCGGGGCAACGCTCGCTACCCGGAGATGATGGCTTGTCGAAAGGGCGCCTGACGCGACACGAGCTGAGCTGGCTCCTCACGCAGGAGGCGCAGAACGCGGCCGAGCGGCTCCGCGTCGGCGTGCAGTTCCTGCGCACGCAGGCACCGCCGCCGCCTTCGGGTGACGATCCGGCGCAAGGCGTCGAGCACTCGCTCGACGCGCTCGACGACGTCATGAAGATGTTGTCGAACCTGAACCAGCGCTCGGCGCCGCAGTCGGGCAGCATGCCTGCAGCCCGCCGCGGACGCATCGACATCGCGGCGCTCATCGTCGAGGCGGTCCCCGAAGCGCGCGTGTCGATCGAGCCGGGCAGCGGGACCGAGGTCTACGGCGACGAAGCCGACATCCGACGCATGATCCAGGTCCTCGTCGGTCACGGCAGCGGCGAGGGGGCATCCATCACCGTGCGTCGCGAAGGCGACGACGTGAAGGTCGCCGTCGCGCTCGGTCCGGACAGCTCGCCCACGGCCGATACCGAGCGCGCCTGGCTGTCCCGCGTCGCCCTGCGCTACGGCGGTCGTCACGAGCTCGAGGGCGGCAGTGAGGTCCTCGTCTTCCCGGCCGACGGCGCGAGCGATCGGAGCGAGAGCGCCGCGCTCCGCAAGGAGCTCGACGAGGCGCGCAAGCAAGGCGAGGTCTACGCGCGCGAGCTCGCCGCCGTCTTCGATCGCGGCGAAGAGAGCTCGAGCGTCTCGACGGTTCCGCCGGCGCCCGGCCTTCCGTCGACGGCGAGGTTCTCGGCGATGACGAAGCTGTGCGCGGGCATCGCGTCGGAGCTGCGAAACGCGCTCGGGCCGGCGAAGACCGAGCTCGCGTCGATGCGGCGCCACGACATCACCGACGAGCAGCTCGATACGCTCCGCCGACGCATCTCCCACACGACCGAGGTCGTGACGGGCCTCGCCGCCATCGGCGAGCTCCGCGCCGACGAGATGGAGACGGAGATCGATCTCGCGGAGGTCGCGCGCAGCACCGTTCGGGCGCTCGCGAACATGGCCGAGCGAGACGAGGTGAAGGTCACCGTCACCGTGAGCCCGGAAGGCGCGCGCGCCCACGTACGACGCGGCGCGAAGGCGCTCGGCGTCCTCGTCAGGGAGCTCGTCGCGCACGCGATCGAGGCTTCGCCGCGGGGCTCGACCGTCGAGGTCACCGTCGTCGCTCCGGAGGGCAACTCCGGCGCGCGGCTCATCGTCGACGACTCGGGCTCGGCGCTGCCCGCGTCGGGGCGGCGCGCGTTCCTCACGCTCGAGACGCATGCCGGGGCGTACGGGCGTCCGAGCGGGCTGCCCATCTTCCTCGCCGCGGAGCTCGCCGCGTGTCACGGCGCGATGCTGGAGCTCTCGGATGCGCCCATCAAGGCGCCGGACACGGGGGCGAGCGGCCTCCGCGTCGCCGTCACGTTTGCGACGGGCTGATCGAGCTTGGTTCCCCACGGCAGGGTGGGAGGGAGAAAGACGGGCTGTTCATGCGAGTGTTGATCGTCGAGGACTCCGATTCGATCGTCCGGATGATCGAGGCGCTCATGTCCGCCCGCGGATTCGAGGTCAGGAGCGCTTCCTCGGGCGCGCGCGGGCTCGAGGAGGCGTTCGCGTGGAAGCCCCACGTCATCCTGCTCGACATCAACCTGCCCGGCTCGTACGACGGCATCCAGGTCTGCGAGAAGATCCGCGCAGACAAGCAGATCAAGGACACCCCGGTCATCTTCATCAGCGCGATGAACGACGACGAGGTGAAGCGTCGCGCGCACGAGGCCGGCGCGACCGCGTACTACGAAAAGCCGTTCAGCCCGCTGGCGCTGCTGAAGGAGATCGAATCGCTCCAGCGGCGCAGCGGGATGTTCGCGTAGTCGACGGAGCGCTACGCCCGAAGCCTGCTCAGACCAGCAGGCCGAGGTTCTTCTTCGCGCGCGCTTCGGCCTGCGCGATGACGGACGTCGCTTCGTCCTCGGGGATGCGAAGCTTGGCCGCGAGCTCGACGAGCATCTTCGACTCCGAGACGTGCTGCTCGCCGTCGGCGAAGCTGAGGAGGACGGCGCACTGGAGGAGGACGCGACGATCGCCCCCGGAGAGAGCCTGCAGGTCGATGTCGTCGAGGGTTCGCTTCTCCTTCGCGTACTCGCGGAGCGCGCGCTTCTGGTCCTCGTTCGCGCCGTACGCGTCGAGGAGCGCCTCGAGCATCTCCGTCTCCTTGTCGGCGAACGTCCCATCGGCCCACGCGACCGGGACGAGTCCTCGGACGATCGCGAATTCTTCCTCGTTCATGGCCTGAGGATGCCGTTCGGACGGGCCTCCGGTCAATCGCGTTACCGCGCCTCGTCGAGGGCAAACGGCAGCAGCGAGTCCGGGCCAGGCCAGGTAGGCCGGGCTCCGCCGTTCACGTACGGTGGGCGAGCAAAGAAGCGGCGGCTGCCACGGCGACTGACAAACGAGATGACCATCGACGCTAAGATCGACTCCGGGATGTCGACCGGGGCGCAACCAGCGTCAGGGGTCGCCACGTATCGGATCGTGCGCGAGCTCGGAGCTCGCTCGCAACCCTCGTACGCGGCGATTCGAGAGCCTCACGAGCTCGTCGTCGTCCATCGCTTCGTCAACAAGAACGCTCGCACGGGCGCCGGCTTCATCGCGCTCTCGCCCGAGGCGCTCGGGCTTCTGCTCCGCGATGCGCAGTGCCTCGCGAAGAACTGGCACCCGAACATCGCGCGGATCAAGCACGTCGATCTTGCCGCCGGCGATCTCACGATCGCGTCGGAGCTCGTGGACGGATCGACGCTCGCCGATCTCTTCGAGCTGACGAAGACCGGCGGCGAGTTCTCCCTCGACGTCCTCGTTCGCGTGCTTCTCGACGTCCTCGCCGGCATCCACTGCGTGCACGGCCTGCGCGACGCGCGCAGCATGGCGCTCGGCGCGATCCACGGCGAGCTGTGCCCGACGAACATCGTCGTCGGTCGAGACGGTGTCGCCCGGATCATCAACGTGCTCCGCGCGCGTCCCTTCCGGGTCGGCGCCGGATCGGAAGCGGTCGGCTATGCAGCTCCGGAGGCGCTCGACGGTGGAGCGGTCGATGCACGCGCGGACATCCACGCCGTCGGCGTCATCCTCTGGGAAGCGCTGAGCGGCAAGCGTCTGCACGAAGAGAAGGACCCTGCGCGCGTGCTGTCGCGGCAGCGCGAGATCGACATCCCGCGTCCGGCGCTCCCATCGGGATCGCCGTACTCCATCCTTTCGGACATCGCGATGCGGGCGCTCGCGTTCGATCCGGCGCTCCGATTCCGGACGGCTGCCGAAATGGCCGCCGAGCTCCGGAAGCTGCCGGCCGCACGCATCGCGACCGGGAGCGTCGTCGCGAGCCGCGTGCTGTCGCTCGACGGCGATCGCATCCGTCGCCGCCGGGTGGCGCTCGATCCGACCTCGACGGGAGGTCGCCGCCGCACGAGCGGCGATTCCATCGTCGCGGTGCAGGCGAAGGCCGAGAAGCCGAAGGAGAGCGAGCAGACAGGTCCCGCCGCCAGCGCGCCGCGTCCCGTGGCCCCCGCGCCACCGCGGCCGGAAGGGCGTGAGCCCGCGGACCCGGACGAGGAGACGGATCCGCCGGCGTCGATCGAGCTCATCGAGGACGTCTCGCCCAGCGTTCCACCGCCGACGGTGAACGCCGAGCGTTCGGCGGGCCGTCCGCCGCCGGTGCCGCCGCGCGCGGCTCCTGCGGCGAAGGGCGTCCCGGCTCCGGCCGTCGTGGAGCGGCTGACCGTCCCGACGCCGGCCATTGCGCTCGGACCGACCCCGGCCGTCGCCTCGGTCGTCGAAGAGCGAGTGACGGTTCCGAGCTCGCCCGTGAACGTCATCGCGGCGTCGCCCGTGAACGTCGTCGCGGCGTCGCCCGTCGTCGAGGGCATCGACGCGCGCGTCGTCGAGCGTGCGGCGTTCGACGACGAGGACCCGGCGCCGTCGGATCTCGCGCGCTCGACGTCGACGGCGATTGCAGAGCACGAGCCGACGCCGAGTGACGCTCCGGCCGCGGGCGCGGGAGCGATGGCCGCGGGCGTCCTCGAGTCGCTCGACGGAGTCGACGTTCCTCGAGCTGCATCGAAGCGGCGAAAGCGCGCGCTCGCGCTCGGGGCGTTGTGCCTGCTCCTCGGGGGCGTGTTCTTCGCCGTCCGAAGCGCGACTGTGCGAACGGGAAGCGCCGATCCTCCCGCTCCGACGCAGGCAGCGACGAGCCCGACACCGGTCGCGCCCACGACGAGCACGCCTGTCATCGCGGCGAACGAGCCCGCCGACCCGTCGCCTGCCGCCTCGGGAGCGGAGAGCGCACCCGCGCCGGCCGCCGAGCCCGCTGCGCCTTCGTTCGCGGAGCCCGCGAGTGGACCGACGCCCGAGGCTTCCGCCGACGACGCTCCGAAGCCCGCACCCCGTCCGCCGTCGAATCGAAGATACGAGCCTCTCGGGATCTGACGCCATGAAGAGCCTTCTCCGACGTAGAGGTAGTGCGTTTCTCTTCTCGCTCGGACTGATCGTCCTTGCTCCTGGTGCGAGCCACGCTGCAGGCGTCTCGCCCGCGAAGGCGACGCCAGTTCAGCGCGAGCAGGCGCAAAGTCGCTTCCTCAAGGGGCGCGAGCTGTACAACGCGAAGAAGTACGACGCGGCGCTCGCGCAGCTGCAGGCTTCGCTCGACATCGTCGCGAGCCCGAACACGCGGCTCTACATCGGTCGGTGCCTCCGTGACATGGGCCGCACCGTCGAAGCCTACGTCGAGCTGGGGCGCGCGTCGGTGGAGGCGAAGGAGCTCGTCACGGAGGATGCGCGCTACGAGCAGGCCGCGACGGCGGCGAACGACGAGCGCACGCGGCTGCAGCCGAAGCTCGGCTTCGTGGAGGTCAGCGTGACCCATCCGGGGTCCGCGACGACGCTTCGCGTGGCTGGTGACGAGGTCCGTCGCGGCGGCTGGGCCGAGCCCGTCCCCGTCGTTCCGGGGAACGTCGACGTCATCGTCGAGACGCCGGACAAGGCACCGGTCTCTCAGACCGTGGCGGTCCGCGCCGGCGAGCACAAGCAGGTCGCGATCGACGCCGGCGCGGATGCGCCCGCCGCGCCGGAGGCACCCGCCCCGGCGGCGACGACGATTGAATCGAGCACGGATGGGCGAGCAGCGATGCGGCCGCTCGCGTTCGCGGCGGGCGGGATCGCCGTCGCGGGGCTCGCGACGTTCATCGTCGCAGGCGCGATGGCGAACGGGACGTATTCCGATCTCGAGAAGGCCTGTGGCAACGGCCCATGCCCACGCGGGCACGAGGGCGACATCTCGAGCGGCAAGACGCAGCAGACGTTCGCGAACATCGGTCTCGGCGTCTTCGCCGTGGCGGCTGCGGCGAGCGTCACGCTGTTCGTGCTGAGCTCGCCGAAGAAGACGACGGCGACGCTGCCCGCGCCGCCCTCGGCGCGGGTCGCTGTCGGCCCTTCCTTCGTGACGCTGCAGGGGGCGTTCTAGCCATGCGTTGCCTACGTTCCGTCGTCGTCGCCGCTGCCGTCCTCGCAGGTGTGGTCGCGTGCACGAACGATTTCGACAGGTTCGAAGGTGAAGACGGGCAGGGAAGTGAGCCGCTCGCGGGGGCCGACGCGGGCCAGCCGACGGATGCAGCGACGCCAGCGCAAGACAGCTCCTCCGGATCGGGGGACCACGATGCGGAAGTCGACGGTGGATCGTGCACGGACGCAGCCGCCTGCGTGACCGCGATGACCTCGTGCCGCTCGTCGTGCAGCCAGACGCAGACGAAGTGCTTCGATGATTGCGGCAACGACAACAAGTGCCGCAAGGACTGCCGCGCCGCCAATGACAGCTGCAGCTCGGGCTGTCAAACGACGTGCCGCTCGTGCGCAGCGTCGTGCGCGTCCTTGTGCAATTGAGATCTCCGGGGCCCCCGACCGGAATCGACGAAGCCAAGAGCGCTACTTCGGCGTTTCCTTCGCGCTGACCGTGACGACCTTGTTTCCGGCAGGGTCGGAAGGCGTCGCGGCGACGTCCTTCTCGCTGACGTGCAGCCGGCGACGAAGCGCAGGGGGACCGGCGAAGAGCACGTCGATGTCGCCGTCGCAGCGGAGCTGGTCGATGCGTGCTTCGGGCCCGAGCCCCGCGAGGAGCCACACCTCGGCGCCGCGGACGTTCGAGACGACGTGGACGGTCCCGGGCGCGCCCGAGCCGCCGACCTGGCTTCCCGGCTCTGCGGCAGGCCAAGGATCGACCGTCCCCGGCTTGGCCTTCGAAGGATCGAGCTGGATCGGCACCTCGATGCGCGGCTTGCCGTCGGGACCCTGGTCCCAAGGTGAGTCGCCCTTGATGACGGCGCGGCGCGGCGCATGGCCCTCGGCGGTCGCGACGAGCTCGAGGCGCGTGCCGACCGGCATGCGCTCGACGTCGACCGGCGCCTGTCCCATGCGCAGGAGGATTTCTGCGTTCGCCGGCACATCGGTGAGGACGAGCGCGACCTTGCACTTCGGTGCGGCGGGCACGGGCGCGCTGAACGTCGCGAGGCTCGATGTGGAGGGCCGCTTCTTCCCGGTGAAGACCTGAGGCGCGAACTTCCACACCGCGACGGTGCCACCGGCGAGGACGAGCAGCGCGAAGACGAGCATCGCCATGCCGGTCTTCGGTGCACGCGGTCGCTGGCCGCCGGACGTCACGCGCGCGCGTTTGACCCCGGACTGCGATGTCGAGGCGGCGCTGCCGTCGGTGTACTTCGCCCGCCCGCCGGTCGCCGCGGGCGAGGGCACCGGATCGGCCTTGGGCTTCGGTGCATCGAACTTCGGCGGGTCCGGCTGACGAAACGACACGTCCGCGCGAGGCGACTCGTCCCCGCTCGTCGCCGCGGGCGAGGGCGCGACGGGCGGAATCGCCTCGGCCGACTGCCGGAGCGCGGCGGGAGCGCCCGGCGCGGATGCAGCGGCCGCCGCGCTTGCGCCCGCAGGACCGAAGATCGGGCTCGGAGGGAGGTTCGCCGGCGCTGGCGGCGAAGCAGGTGACGGAGGCGCGATCGGGGCCGAAGGCGCGGCGACGACGGGGATGTCGTCCGAGGACGACGCGGCGGGCGGGACAGGACCGCTC
>JAEXCN010000508.1 GCA_023402175.1 Pseudomonadota bacterium
AGCAGAAGGTCCTCGAGCTCGCGCAGAAGACCGGCATCGGCGCGCAGTTCGGCGGCAAGTACTTCTGCCACGACGTCCGCGTGATCCGCCTTCCGCGCCACGGCGCGTCGTGCCCGGTCGGCATCGCGGTGTCGTGCTCGGCCGACCGTCAGGCGCTCGGCAAGATCACGCGCGAAGGTGTCTTCCTCGAGCAGCTCGAGCGCGATCCGGCGAAGTACCTGCCCGACACGACGCACGAGCAGCTCGGCGGCGACGTCGTGAAGGTCGATCTCTCGCGCCCGATGTCCGAGATCCGCGAGCTCCTCTCGAAGTTCCCGATCAAGACGCGCCTCTCGCTCACCGGCCCGATGATCGTCGCGCGCGACATCGCGCACGCGAAGATCAAGGAGCGGCTCGACAGCGGCGCCGGGCTCCCGCAGTACATGCGTGACTTCGCCGTCTACTACGCCGGACCGGCGAAGACGCCGGAGGGCTACGCGTCCGGCTCGTTCGGACCGACGACGGCGGGACGCATGGATGCGTACGTCGATCAGTTCCAGGCCGCTGGCGGCAGCCTCGTCATGCTCGCGAAGGGCAACCGCTCTACGCAGGTGACGGAAGCGTGCAAGAAGCACGGCGGCTTCTACCTCGGATCGATCGGCGGCCCGGCGGCGCGCCTCGCGAAGGACTGCATCAAGAAGGTCGAAGTGCTCGAGTACCCGGAGCTCGGGATGGAAGCAGTGTGGAAGATCGACGTCGTCGACTTCCCCGCGTTCATCGTCGTCGACGACAAGGGCAACGACTTCTTCGCTGGGCTCACAGGCAGCGGCGACGGCAAACGTGCTCTGCCGGTGAAGTGATCGTGCACGCATCGCGTAGGAGCGGACGGACGAGGCGCGCGCGGGCCTGATGTAACTACCCTGTAACGGGCTTCTTCGAGCGCGTCCGATACGTTCATCGACTGGAGGCCTCTATGAGCGTTTCGCAGAAGAGCCTGGTCGCCCTGTTCACCGTCGCGCTTGGTGGTGCCGCGATGATCGTCGCGTGCAGCAGTGACGACAAGCCGAGCAACGGGACGTCCTCGGGCACGTCTGGGACGGCGTCGTCCTCCGGATCGTCCGGGGCTTCGAGCTCGTCGGGCTCGTCGGGAGCTTCCGATACGGACTCCGGGAAGACCGACGAAAAGGACGCCGGCCAGGAAGCGGGCGGCGGGAAGGCCAACGGCGAAGCGTGCACGACCGCGAGTGACACGAGCACGGAGTGCGCGAGCGGTGTCTGTGCGCCGTTCGGCAGCGGCGGCGGCACGGGCAACGGCAGCGGCGGCAACAAGCAAACGCTCTGCACCGCGAAGTGCGATGCGCCGAACAGCGACGATGATCCGAAGTGCGCAGGCGGCCCGCCGTTCACCGGCCACTGCAACGGCCAGGGCTACTGCAAAGTCTCAAACTGACGCTGAAGGATCCGGGAGCGGTCTCACGGATCGCGCATGCGTTGGTTGGCCGCTCGCGGCGGATGAATACACGCACGTGTTCTTGCGATCCGTGGCAGCGCCGCTGACCGCGCATCGTCGATGCGCGTGCATCACACGAAGTGCGTGGCGTCGTTCGCGCTGAGGCCACGCTCCATTCGTGTGGCGATCGTGCCCGAGCGCGCGGCTCGAGCGCGCAGCTCGAGCGCGGCCGTACGACGCGCGCGTTTCACACCGCAACCGGAATCATGGCGACTTCAGGTGAGCCGGTCAGCCCTCTGACCAGGCTCGTCGGGCGGAACGACCCTTGAATGAAGAGAGGTCGTGGCCGCGCCCGCCCTCCAGAACGCCGAGAAACACCCGCCGTTCACGGACAAGTACTCCGTGGAGCGGATCCTGGGCCGTGGTGGGATGGGCACGGTCTTCGAGGCTCGCCACCTGCGCCTGGGCCATCGCGTCGCGATCAAGGTGCTCGGCGAGGACCTGCGGGTGCACACGGAGCTGGTGCAGCGCTTCGAGCGCGAAGCCCGCGCTGCTGGCGCGCTTTCGAGCCCGCATGCAGTGAAAGTCTTCGACATCGACCAGACCGACGACGGCACGCCGTTCATGGTGATGGAGCTCCTCCACGGCCGTGATCTCGCGCACATCGTGGAGCACAACGGTGCGCAGCCGATCGGCGCCTCCGTTCGGTGGGTCATCGAGGCGAGCGACGCGATCGCGGAAGCGCATCGGCTCGGCATCATCCATCGGGACATCAAGCCGTCGAACCTCTTCCTCTGCGGCGACACGGGCTCGATCAAGGTGCTCGACTTCGGTATCGCGAAGCGCGTCGCGGCGAAGGAAGCGGCCATCACGCAAGGCGTCGCGCCGCTCGGCACGCCCCAGTACATGTCGCCGGAGCAGGTGCGCTGCGCGAAGGACGTCGACGCGCGGACCGACATCTGGTCGCTCGGCGTGACGCTCTACGAGCTCGTCTGCGGCCGGCCTCCGTTCAACCACGAGGTGCCGCAGGCGTGCATCGCCGCGATCGTCGCGGACCCGGTGCCCGCACCGCGTCAGTTCCGTCCCGATGTGCCCGAGGAGCTCGCCGATGTGATCATGCGCGCGCTCGCGAAGGAGCGGGAGGAGCGCTTCCAGAGCGTCGACGATTTCGTCCTCGCGCTCGCTCCGTTCGCCGACCGCTCGCCGTTCGCAGAGGAGGGCTCGTGGCGCGTCATCACGACGGCGCGCCGCACGATCGCGATGGAGCTCACGACGATGGACGGCGAAGACCTCGTGCTCGATCTCGAGCCGCAGAGCCGGAAGGCCACGAGGGCCGGCTACGTCGAAGACACGGTCCCTCCGGCCGTCTCGCGGCACACGGCGCGCGCGAGCTCGGGCAAGCGGATCCGCTCGTCCCTTGCGCTCGCGAGCGCGGCTGTCCTCGGCGTCGCTGCGCTCATCGCGACACCTCGCTGCGTCGGCGCACGGTTCGACGCGTCCGCGACGAACAACGTCACCGCGCCGCCCCAGGTGGGGGAGGCGGTCGCGAAGGCCGCCGTCCTCCCGATTGCGCCGACGTCGGCGTCGACGGCCGAGCGCGCACCCGCGCCGAAGGACGGCGCGCTCGTGGCGCCGTCGAACGACGCAGCGAGCGACCTCGTGAAGGTCGAGGTGCCGCCTTCGATCATCGAGGCTCCCGCGCCGGCGCATTCGCACCGTGCAGCAGGCGCATCGCCCGTCGCGAAGCCGATCAAGCCGCAGCGTTCCGGAAGCAGCGCGCCGGTGCGTGTCATCGGGTCCGAGCGTCCGGTCCACGGCGGCATCTCGAGCCCGGGCTTCTGATCGGATCGATCGAGGAGCGCGAGCTCATCGGTCGCGATCGATCGATCGGCGCTTCGTGTCGCAACTCTCCGTCGTTCGGCGGCGCTTCGCGTCGGGCTCAGTCGTCGCGCGCTTGCGGCGCGGCGCTCAGAACGAGAACGAAGCGGTCGCCATCCCGCCGCCGGGGAGAGGGGCTGCTCCCGCACGCGCCCGTGCGCGCGGCGCTGCCTTCTCGGAGTGTTCGCCGTCTCCGCGGAGCAGGAGGACCGCTCCGACCGTGCCAGCGATGACGCCCACACCGCCGAGCGCGAGACCGAACGCTTGCTTCGTGTTCCCGGTATCGGCGGCGTCGGAGGCAGCGCGACGATAACCAGCGGCCTCCGCGGTCTCGCGGCGGGTAGCGCTGGTCCCGTTGCATGCGGTCGCAGTGCACCACCGAGCTTGCATCGCGTCGCGCGTGTTGGCGTCGGCATTCGCCGAGAGAAGGAGCGCGCCTCCTCCAGCGACGAACGCGACGCCGCCGGACAACAGAAGCCATGGCAGCACGTTGTCGCCGCGCGCGGTCTCGGCGGTCGTCGTCCGCACTGGGGCAGACGATCGTGAGGGCGCTCGCCCGTGGCGCGCCTGCGCGGTGTTGCGCACCGCCACGGCGTCACCTGCGTCGACGTCGACGGTCCGCACCGTGCTGCGTCCGACGTAGACCATCTGCTCGATCGCCCCGTCGCCGCCGCGCTCGATACGGATGACGTGCGAGCCCGGATTCACCGGTGTCGTCGCGACGTCCTCTTCGCGTTTCACCTCGCGCCCATCGACGATCACGCGCGTGTTCGACCTCGCGGCGCCGGCGACGCGGACCTTGAGGATCGGCATCTTCCGATCGAGATCGGCGAGGCGTGCGGTCGCGAGGCGCACGGCCTCTTCGGCGCCGGATCGTTCCCGCCCGAGGCGCACGGCTGTTTCGTATTCGGCCCTCGCCTCGATGAGCTTGTCATCGTTCTCGAGCGCCCAGCCGAGCGCGTAATAGAGCTGCGGCGTCTCGCGCAGCCGGAGCGCCGCACGCAGACGCTCCTGCGCCGCGCCCCACTGTCCGTGTCG
>JAEXCN010000367.1 GCA_023402175.1 Pseudomonadota bacterium
ATCCGACGCACATCGCGAAGAAGGTGACCGTCGGGTATCGCTGGACGTCGTCCGGCGACTACACGGTCTCGACGATCGCCGTCGGCGATGCGACCGTCGAGGTCGCACCGGCGACCGGCGGCCGGACGCGGCTCGATTTCTACGCCCTCGCGCTCGACGAGCGGGACAACGCCGTGTTCGAAGCCGGCAATCCTCAGGTGCCGAAGAGCGCCTTTGCGGAGGCCGGTCCACGCGGCGTCGGCGCCGGTGCGGGAGCGGGAGGCGCCACCGTCGGAGGCGACAAGGGCAGCGGCGGCTCGTTCTTCTCGAGCCCCGTGTTCTGGATCATCGCAGGCGCGGTCGTGGCCGGAGGAGGGACGGCCGCCTTCCTCGCGCTTCGTCCCGAGGAGCCGGCGAAGCAGGCGTCGCTCACCCCGCAGATCCGCTGCGGTCTCGAGCCCTGCAAGTAACGACCACGCCCGTCACTGGCAGGCGCCGGCGCAATATTCGCCGACGCTGCCGCAGGTCGTTGCCGGAACTGGCGCGTTGACGCTGACGAGCCTGACCGGGATCGGCACCGGAGCATCGCCGTCGCCGACCGTCATGATCGCGCACCCGATCAGGAAATCCTTCAGCTGATCCTGCTTGTCCTTCTTCTGCGCGACGGCGAGCAGCGCGTGCTGCCCGTACGGGACCGTGACCGCCTTCGCGCCCGCGTGCATCTCGCAGATGTTTGCGGCCGGCGCCGGCGGCACGGTCGGCTCGAGCGTGCCCGGCTTCGTGAGCCGTGCGGTGATGAGGTCCTGGCAGATCGAAGCGCGGTCCTCCGGCTTCACGTCGAAGACGAGGATCTGGACGTAGTCCGTCGCCACTGCGGCCGCGGTCGAGGGGAACTGGACCGTGTACGTCCCCTTCGACGGGTCGGCTTCGCCCGACGTGCACGCGACGAACGACACGGCCGTCGCCGAGAGCGACAACGCGAGGGCGCGCTTCATCGAACCTGCTCCACGAGCTCCTCGATCCCGAAGCGCGCGACGGTCTTGTAGACGACCGGCGTGTCCGGCTTCTCGCGCACGGCCTGCCAGACGATGAAGCCGCCTGGCACGTTGCCGTTGTCCTGGAAGTCGACCGACCCGGACGCTCCCTTGTAGTCGATGTCGCCGCCGTTCCGGAGCTCCGCCAGTCCCTCGCCGATCTCCGCGGGGCTGACCGGACGACCGCCCGGCCTCGAGACCTCCTTCAGCGCGTCGCGCACGGCGATGCGGTCCGTCGCGGACCCTGCCTTCTGGATCGCGAACGCGATGAGGATGGCGGCGTCGAACGTGTTCGCCGCGAACGCGGGCGCATCCGTCGCAGTACCGAGCGGGAAGTACGTCCCGTAGATCGTCTTGAACGCGTTGTACTCCGTCGTTCCGGGCTGCGTGTCGGGGTTCGTGCCGTAGACGCCTTCGGCCGTGGACGGCGATGCCTCGTTCGACGGGTCCTGTTGGCTCAAGTCGAGAAAGCCCTGCGTGAAGACGCCGTCGGTGCCGATGAAGAAGAAGCCCTTCTCATCGAGCGCCTGGTAGCCGCTGCTGTTCTTGAAGTCCTTCACGAACTGCGCGGCCGCCTTCTCGTAGGCGATGAGCGCGAGGCATTCGGGCTCGCTCCGGATGATGTCGGGAATGATGTCGTTGTAGTCGGCCTTCGACTCGAGCGGGATCTTCTGCTGCGAGACGATCTTCCGCTGGTTGGGGCCTCCGCGCTTCGGGAAGTTGTCGGACACGACCTTCGCCATCGAGGTCCCGTACGGGTTGTCGATGTAGACGAGCGCGAGCCGATTGCATGTCGTGGAGGCGCCGCCGCCGTCGACGGGCGCGCCGACGCCGGCATCGCCGAGACCTCGCGGCGTCTTCGTCGCGAACAGGATGACCGCCGCGCCCTGGAAGTCGTCGGCCGGTGTCGTGCGGAAGAGGAACCGATCCTCGACGGGCTGGATGTCCGTGAGCTCGACGGCCGTCGCCGACGGCGAGATCTGGATGATCTGCTTCGCCGCCAGGATGTCCTGGGTGAGCTTCACCTGGCCGCTGCTCACTGGGCCGATCACCGCCGCGACGCCGCGATCGGCGAAGCTCCGCGCCGTGCTCACGACGAAGTCCTTCTCGTCGCTCCGATCATCGACGATGTCGAAGCGGACCTGCCTTCCGAGGAGGCCACCGCCGGCGTTGATCTCGGCTTCGGCGGTTCGGACCGCATCACGCAGCGGTGCCGCGAAGCTCGAGAGATCGCCCGTGAGGCCGAGCGAGACGCCGACGACGATCGGGTTCTCCGCCGACGGCTTCGGCGCTTCTTTCACGCAGCCCTGCTCCACGAAGGCGACCGAGGCGAAGAGCAGGCAGCCTCCGGCCACGAGACCGGCCGCAGCGATCCGCGCCCCGAGCCGGTGGATGCCCCTCCTTCGAACCATCGGATGATTATGGCGCGCTTTGCCCCGAGCGGGAAAGCTCACTCACTCCGGCCGACCAGGAGCCGCGGCTTCCGCACGGCGTTCCCGCGCACGCTTTCCCCGCGCAGGGCGATGCCCCGCGGCGCGAGTCACTTGAAGCCGACGTTCTTCGTCGCCGTCTCGCCCGATTTGACCTGCACCGAGACCGTTTGCTTCTGTCCCGGCGACTCGCCGTTCTCGAACGTCAGCGTGTGCGAGCCCGGGCTCATCTGGACCTTGTTGCACGGCGTGACCGGACAGATCACGCGCGCGCCCTCGGTGACCTTCGCCCACGGGTAGGCCGAGACCGTCACGAAGCCAGGGTCTTCGGCGGGCGGGGGCGGCGGCGGAGCGACCGTCTTCGGCGGCGCGACATTCGTGCGCGGCGGAGGCGGCGCCGTGTGATGCACGGTCTTCGGCGGTGACGGCGTGTTGCTCGCCGTCGT
>JAEXCN010000397.1 GCA_023402175.1 Pseudomonadota bacterium
CTTCGGGGGCAATGGCGATCATCGCGGCAGCAAGCGCGCCGCTCACGGGGCCGATCGCGAGGCGTGACAGAAAAGGACCTACGACGAATGGAACGACGAAGGCGCCGCGGCGGAGGAACCGCCGGGCGCCCGTATCGATGACCTTCAGGCGCTGAGCTGCCACGCCCTTCGGCTCACTTTCTCACTCGTCGTCGTCGTCCTCGTCCTCATCCTCGATCTCGGGGAGCGACTCCTCGGACGGAAGCTCGACGCCTTCCTTCTCGGCCTGCTGGCGGTCCTTCTCACGCTGCGCCTTCATCTGCGCAACCTTCTGCATGACCGCCGGCTTCGGCGCGACGAGCACGCTCATCGCACGAGCTTCCATCATCGCGCGCGTCTCGACGTTCGCGATGTCTTCGAGCTGCGGGATGATGATCTGGAGCTGCTCCTGCGCCTTCTCGGGGTGCGTGATCTCGCGGCCGCGGAAGCGCACCGTGAACTTCACCTTGTGACCCGCCTCGAGGAACTTCCTCGCGGCCTTCGTCTTGAAGGCGATGTCGTGATCGTCCGTCTTCGGGCGGAGCTTGATCTCCTTGATCTCGACGACGGTCTGCTTGCGCTTCGCCTCGCCGGCCTTCTTCTTCTCCTCGTACTTGTACTTGCCGAAGTCGAGGATCTTGCACACCGGCGGCTCGGCCTTCGGGTTCACCTCGACGAGGTCGAGTCCCTGTTCCTGCGCACGCCTGAGCGCCTCGTGAGTTGCGAGCACACCGAGCATCTCGCCGTTCGCGTCGATGACGCGTACCTCCGGCACGCGGATGCGGTGATTGACTCGGATCTGGAACTGGCGCTGCGGCTGGCGCGGATCGAAGCGGGGGCGACCCATCGACATGAGTTGACCGTGACCTCCTACTGGGTTTTTCGGCTCGTTTGCCGAGAACAGCCCGCAGTCTTCCCCCCTCCGTTCCACCGGTCAACCCCCAAGCCCGTCTTTTGAGCACGAATTTCGCACCGAAATCCCGCTTCCGTCCCGGCGGGCGTCCGCGGGGAGAGTGAGGCAGAGACGCCTCGCCCTCGGGTTCGAGCACCAAGGACGGCAGCGGTCGGGGCGACGGTGGTAGGCTGGCTGCCCTGTGTCTGTCGCCTTGGTCATGAACCCCGGCCTTCCGGAGGAGCAGCAATTCATCCTGCATCCCGGGACGGTCACGATCGGCCGAACCAAGGACAATGCGGTGTTCTGCCTCCACAAGAGCCTGTCCCGGAAGCACGCGCAGCTCGACTTCGACGGCGTGAACGTGAAGGTCACGGATCTGCAGAGCAAGAACGGCATCTTCTACAACGGCAAGCGGGTCGCCCGCTGCGAGCTGCACGAGGGCGACAGCTTCCGGTGCGGAGACATCACGTTCCTCGTCGAGAGTGCGACGATCCGCAGCCCGAAGGTCACGACGACCATCAGTCACGACCGGCCCGCCCAGACGCTCCCCTCCCCCTTCGCCCTCGACCCGACGGTCAGCCGCCGCCCGACCGCCCATCTGGGCCCGCAGGTCACGGTCGAGGACGAGCAACGCTACAAGGACAAGCTCTTCCTTCTCATCCGCGCCAGCGAGCTCTGCGTCAGCGAGATGAACATCGACAAGGTCCTGGAGGAGCTCATCATCCTCGCGATCCAGGTCCTCGAGGTCGACCGCATCGCCCTGCTGACGCTCGACGAGATCACGCTCGAGATGAGGCCACGCGTCATCAAGACCTTCACGCAGGGGCAATACCCGTACAGCCAGCGCGTCGTCGACTGGGTCGTCGACCACGGCAGCCCGGCCTCGTTCGCCGACGTCTCGCGCGACCGCACGCTTGCCGGCGAGCTCGCGCGCGACGAGAGCGTGCGCGGAGCGATGTGCGTTCCGATCAACCCCGGCGGCGGGATCATCGGCGTCATCTACGCCGACAGCCTCTCGCGCGCGGACTGCTTCCGCCCCGATGATCTCGCGCTGCTCCGCGCGCTCGCGAACCTCGCCGCCGTCGCGATCGAGAGCGCCGCGCTCCGGAGCTCCGACGATCACGTCGTCAGGCGCTGAAGGCGTCGAAGCGGGACGCGGATCGTCGCGCGCGCCGCTCGCGGGTTTCGACGTCGATGCTTCGGCGCTCGACGAAGCACGGCGGCGACGCGATTCAGGCACAGCGGCGGCTCGGACGCCGACGGGGACAGGCTGCCACAAGCATTCACGCGCGAGCACGAGCAGCCGGTCATGTCGACCGCGCCTCCGACCTTGAGCAGCGGCAGGCAGTTGTCCTTGTCGCATTCCCGATCGGCGCACTGCGTGCTGCACGCTGCCGTCTGCTCGTGGGCCCCCGTCGTCGAGCATTTGCAGCGGATGCGCGGCCCCATGCACATCGCGCGAAGATCGCGCGGGCGCTGCTGCTCCTCGATGAGATCGTCGAGGAAGCCGGCGACCTTTTCGCTACAGAACTTGAAGACGCGCTGGTTGTACTGCGCGGTCGTCATCTTCCCGAGCGCTTCGCGCTGCACGGGCATCGCGAGGGTCATGTTCAAGTCCGGAGGAAGACAGGCAGAGACCTCGCCTTCGAATGCGCGCGTCGGCGTGATCCCCGAATACCCCGCGACGCAGCGACAGTCGCAGGCGACATCGGTCGCTTGCCGCGACGATACGGGGCAGAGCGATTCGTCCTCTTCGCAAGCAGCGGGCTTGTCCTCGCCCATCGTGCATCCACACAACGCGTACGCCGCGCATACGAGCGAGCTCGCGACGAGGTGTATTCGCATGGGCTTCGACGTAAGACCTTCGGTCGAGCCCGGCAATGCCGGCACTCGGCCGCGTGACGTCGACGCGGACAGCGCACAGGCGCGAGAACGCCGGGGGGAATCACCACGTGGCGGTTCGCGCGCCGCGTGTCAGAAGGGCACGACGGCGCGCGAACGCGATTCGCTCGACGCGCTCGCGTACGAGCGCTTCGACGTCACCGAGGCGCAACGCTCTCGGCGAGGAGCTTCTCGACGAACTCGACGCGCGAGATCGCGCCGAGCTCGCCCGCGTCGCGCGAACGAACCGAGACGGTCCCCGCCTCGGCGTCCTTCGGGCCGACGACGACCATGTACGGGTAGCGATACGTGCGCGCGTTGCGGATCTTCGCGCCGAGCTTGTCCGCGCTGAAGTCGCCTTCGGCGCGGAGGCCCTTCGCGCGGAGCTCCTCGAGGACGCTCCGGCCGTACGCCTCGCTCTTGTCGCTCACCGTGAGGACGATCGCCTGCGTGGGCGCGAGCCAGATCGGGAAGTTGCCGCCGCAGTGCTCAAGATACACGCTGAGGAACCGCTCGAACGTGCCGAACACGGCGCGATGGAGCATCACCGGCCGGTGGTCCTTCCCGTCCTCGCCCGTGTACGCGAGCTCGAAGCGATTCGGCAGGTTCGGGTCGTACTGCATCGTGCCGAGCTGCCACGAGCGCTTCAGCGCATCCTGCACGTGGAACTCGAGCTTCGGTCCGTAGAAGGCGCCTTCACCCTTCGAGATCTCGAACGGCAACCCCGCGCGCTCGAGGCCTTCTTGCAGCGCGCGCTCGCTCATGTCCCACATCTCGTCGCTGCCGATGCGCTTCTCCGGCCGCGTCGCGAGGCGGATGTCGATCTTCGTGAGATTGAAGGCCTTGTAGACGCTGTAGAACATCTTCAAGAACCGCTCGATCTCCTGCGCGACCTGGTCCTGCGTGCAGAAGATGTGAGCGTCGTCCTGGCAGAACGAGCGGACGCGTGAGAGTCCGTGGACGACGCCGCCGCGCTCGTAGCGGTGGAGGCGGCCGAAGTCCGCCACGCGCCACGGCAGCTCACGGTAGCTGCGCTTCCGCGAGCCGAAGATCACGCAGTGGCTCGGGCAGTTCATCGGCTTGAGCGCGAAGCTCGACTCCTGCAGGTGCTTCGCGAGACCGACCTTCGGATCGACCGCCCCTTCTTCGAGAAGGTCCTCGGTCCAGAGCCGGTACATGTTCTCGTTGTAGTTGCCGAGGTGGCCGCTCGTGCGGAACAGCTTCGGATCGAACGCTTGCGGCGTGATCACCTCGTCGTAGCCGTAGTCGACGTACAGGCTTCGCATGTAGTCGACGAGGCGGTTGTAGACGTACGCGCCGCGCGGGAGGAAGAACGGCATCGCCGGCGCGACCGGATCGAAGAAGAAGAGATCGAGCTCCTTACCGAGCTTGCGGTGATCGCGCTGCTTGGCCTCCTCGATCAACTTGAGGTGCTCCTCGAGCGCCTCCTTGCTCGGGAACGCCGTGCCGTAGATGCGCTGGAGCATCGGGTTGCGCTCGTCGCCGCGCCAGTACGCACCGGCGACGCTCGTGAGCTTCACGGCGCGGAGCCAGCCCGTCGACGGGACGTGGGGTCCTTCGCAGACGTCGACCCACTCGTCCTTGCCAGGCGCGCCGTGCCGGTAGAGGCTGATCTCCTCGTCCTCGGGGATCGACTTGATGATCTCGACCTTGAAGGTCTCGTTCATCTTCTCGAACAGCGCGAGCGCCTCGTTGCGCGAGACGACCTCACGGCGGAACGGCGTGTCGTTGTCGACGACGTCGAGCATCGCCTTCTCGATCTTCGCGAGGTCTTCGTCGCTGAAGCCGCCGCCCGGCTTGTCGAAGTCGTAGTAGAAGCCGTCCTCGATCGCGGGGCCGATGGTCACCTTCGTGCCCGGGAAGAGGCGCTGCACCGCGTCCGCCATCACGTGCGCGGTCGAGTGCCGGATGACCTGGATGCCCTCCTTGTCCGTCGCACGGATGACCTCGAACGCCGTGTCCTCGGGGATCGGCGTGTGGAGGTCGACGACGCGTCCGTCCGTCTTGACGGCGATCACGTCGCGTTCGAGTTGTCCCTTCTGTTTGACGAGCTCCCGCGCGGGGATGCGATTGGCCATGACGAGCTTTGCGTACCACAACGACCGCACGACGGCACGGGGGCCGGCGCACCGTCGCGCTCGATGAGGCCTGCGTTCACGGGGCCGAGTGTCGCTACTTCTTGATCCCGACGCGGTAAACGAAGCCGCCCTGATCGCTCGCGATGTAGAGCGCGCCGTCGATCGGGCTCACCGCGACGCCGGCCGGGCGGACGGTCTCGCCGGCGCTGTCGCTCGACCACGCCCAGGCCTTGTCCTCGGGGCCGCCTGCCACGGTGCCCCCTCCGAACACGACTTCGTACGGGAACGTCGTCGAGTCCTTCGTCGACGTCGGCATCGGCGCAGAGCCGTCGGCGTTGAACGGCTGCCAGACGACCTTGTAGCCCGTCGCCGGGCTGCGGTTCCACGAGCCGTGGAACGCGATGAACGCGCCTCCGCGCCATTTCTCGGGCAGCACGCCCTGGGCCTGCTTGTCGAAAAACGTGATGTCGAGCGGCGCCGAGTGTGCTTGCACGAAGGTCGTCGGCTTGTCCGAGTTCGCCGCGCACCATGCGTCGTCGTGCGAGTTGCCGTCGTAGCTCACGTTCACGAGCTGCGTGCCGGGCGCGATCACGTTGCCGTCGTCGACCACGCGTTGGGCAGTGAAGCAGAACGGGTAGCCGTACTTCTTGCCCGGCGCGATCTCGAGGACCTGCTCGCCGGGGTTGTCGTTGTGGACGTCCGTGCCCTTGTAAGACTGACCGTCGAGGCCGTTCACGACGCCGAAGATCTTCCCGTTCGCCTCGTTACGGCTGAAGCCGTTGATGTTCCGGAGCCCGACCGTGACGGGCTCACCATCGTCCCACTTGAACGGCGTCCCCGGCGTGAGCTTCGAGAGATCGAAGCGTTTGATCAGCGACCGCTTGGTGTCGTACTCGCCCTGGCCGTTGCCACCCTCGTGCGTGGCATTGCCCGCGGACCCGGAGTGGACGTAGAGCCAACCGTCGTAGACGTGCGTCGTGTGCTTCGGATGGCCGCCGCCCGGCTGGCCGACGACGACGTCCTCTGCCTGGCCTCCCTTCGTCGCAGCAGGATCGTAGGCGAAGCGCTTCACGCCTGCGTTCGAGCCGGCGTAGATGAAGCCTCCCGCGACGTCGACGTGCGCATTGTTGCCGTTCCCGCTCGTATCGCCCCAATCGTGGATCTCCTGCTTCGTGAAGAAGCCGTCGTCGTCCTCGTCGCGGAACAGCCAGATCTGCCCGGAGACGCTCTGCCCGAACATGTCACCGTTCGGAGCGAACGTGATCTGGCGAAGACCAGCGATGGGTGCCGACACGAGCCGCGCGCACAGCCCCGACGCGACGAAATGCTGGTCTTCCGGCAGCGGCTGACCTCGGCACGGATCGCCCTTCGCCTGCGGGAACGGCTTCCCCGGGTCGACGCCAGGCCCGGGACCTCCGTCGGCGCCCGGGCTTCCTCCGTCGCTGCCCGGCGGCGTACCGCCTGCCGGACCTGGAGTCGGGTCGTCGCCACAGGCGGCCATCGGAACGAGGGACGCGACGAGAGAAAGGCCGAGCAGAGCTCGCAGCTGCCGAGAAGCCATGGCCCCAGCCTACTCGCGATTCGGCCCGAGGCCAGCCGCGCGTACCCCGGCCGGATCGTCCACGATCCGATCGCCGCCCGCAGCCCATGCGCTCGACGAACGTCGTCGTGTCGACGTTCTCGTGGTTCGAGGTTTGATCGTCGACGTCGATCCGGTTCCGTCCGAGCACGAGCAACGTCGTACCCTCGTCGCGAACGAGCCGATGACCGTGCTCGGGATCGACGCGTACGCATCCCGGAGCCATGGACGGGACGTCGTCGATCGTCCGCTGCCCGATCTCACGCAGACCACTCCCGCCATCGGCCCCGACGACCACGCGGTGTGGCCCGGCCTCGCGCGACGTGAAGCGCACCTCGAAGCGGCCATGGATCCGCACGTAGCGACCGTCGAGAGCAGCGCGGCAAGCACGACAGGAGGTCCACCTCCGCATGCGAATCGCGAATGCAGCGCGACGCCGCGCAATCACTTGCACACTACAAACATTCGAGAGGCGCACGCTGCGTTGCGCCCCACGTGAAGCGTCCTGTCACGCGGACCGTCAACGGCGCTTCACGCGCCCGTAACCGTCATGCGCGTGGAAAAGGTAAGTACCTTTTCCACAGGCTGCGGGCACGAGCGCTGCAGCGGCCGCGCGCGCGAACGCGAGTCGCTGCGTGAAGCGGTGTCGTCCGTAGCTCTCGCTGATGAATCGAGCGCGCGCTTCAGCGCTCGACCGACGGCGTCCACCTCTCGTCGAAGCGAGGAATCATGTCAACGCGAAGCGTTCTGATCACCGGTGGAGCAGGCTTCATCGGCTCGCATGTGGCCGACGAGCTCATCGCGAACGGATTCCGCGTTCGTGCGCTCGACAACCTCACGCCGCAGGTCCACGGCGAAGCGCGGCGCCGTCCTGCGTATCTCTCGCCGTCCGTCGAGCTGATCGTCGGCGACGTCCGCGATCCCGAGGCTGTCGCACGCTCGCTCGAAGGAATGGACGCCGTCATCCATCTCGCTGCAGCCGTCGGCGTCGGCCAGAGCATGTACGACATCGAGCATTACACCTCGGTCAACAACATCGGGACCGCGGTGCTGATGGAGGCCGTCGTCAAACGCAAGGTGAGGCGGCTCGTCGTCGCTTCGAGCATGAGCGTCTACGGAGAAGGCTTGTTCCGCGATGCGGACGGAGGCGTGCGCGAAGCGAGCAGCCGCACGCTCGCGCAGCTGCGCCGCGGCGACTGGGAGGTGATGGACGATCGCGGTCGCCGGCTGGAGCCCGTTCCGACGCCGGAGACGAAGTCGGTGACGCTCGAATCGATCTACGCCCTCTCGAAGTACGACCAGGAGAGGATGTGCCTCGTGCTCGGCCGCGCGTGCGACGTGCCGACCGTCGCGCTCCGCTTCTTCAACGTCTTCGGCACACGCCAGGCGCTCTCGAATCCGTACACCGGCGTCCTCGCGATCTTCGCGTCGCGCCTCCTCAACGGCAACCGCCCGCTCGTCTTCGAGGACGGCAACCAGCAGCGCGATTTCGTGGCCGTCGCGGACGTCGCGCGCGCATGCCGCCTCGCGCTCGAGAGCGAGGCGGCGAGCGGCCACGTCCTCAACATCGGCAGCGGGCGTCCCCGGACGATCGTCGAGATCGCCCGCAAGATGGCGGAGGTCGTCGGCAAACCCGATCTCGCCCCGGAGATCACCGGCAAGTATCGGATGGGCGACGTCCGGCATTGCTTCGCCGACATCTCGCTCGCAAAAGATGTCCTGGCCTACGAGCCGCGGGTGCCGTTCGACGAGGGGCTGGCGGACTTGTCAGGCTGGCTCGTCGGCCAGGCCGGCAACGCGACGGACCGCGTCGCCGATGCGAAGGCGGAGCTCGATGCGCGGGGCCTGACGCTATGACCGTCCTCGGTCGCTCGTGGACCGAAAGGAGCTCCTCTCGTGCGCGTAGTTTTCTTCTGCCATTCGTTGCTCTCGGACTGGAACCACGGCAACGCTCACTTCTTGCGCGGCGTCGTGACCGAGCTCGCCGGCCGTGGACACCACGTGCACGTCTACGAGCCGGTGAACGCGTGGAGCGTCGAGAACCTCGTACGCGATCACGGAGAGGACGCGCTCGACCTCGCCACCGAGGTCTACCCCGCGGTCCGCCCGCACCGCTACGACCCGGTAGCGCTCGACCTCGACGAGGCGCTCGCCGGAGCCGATCTCGTGATCGTGCACGAATGGAACGAGCACGCGCTCGTCGCGCGCATCGGCGCCCATCGCAAAGCGCCGGGCTCGAGCTACCACCTCCTCTTCCACGACACGCACCACCGCTCCGTTACGGATCCGGCTTCGATGGAGGCCTACGATCTGTCCGGCTACGACGGCGTTCTCGCGTTCGGCGCTGCGATCGGCGACGTCTACGAGCGACGCGGCTGGTCGGAGCGCGTCTGGGTCTGGCACGAGGCCGCTGACGTCCGCGTCTTCCAGCCGAGCATCGCCGATGATGTCCCGCGACGCGGCGACGTCGTCTGGATCGGCAATTGGGGCGAGGACGAACGGACCGCGGAGCTGACGGAGATGCTGCTCGATCCGGTTCGCGACCTCGGCCTCGTCGCGAAGATCCATGGTGTTCGATACCCCGCCGAGGCGCTCCAGAACCTCGCCGACCGCGGGATCGCGTTCGGAGGCTGGCTCCCGAACTTCCGCGTTCCGGAGGTCTTTGCACAATACACGATGACGGTGCACGTCCCGCGACGTCCCTACGTGCAGGCGCTCCCGGGGATCCCGACGATCCGCGTCTTCGAGGCGCTCGCTTGCGGCATTCCGCTCATCAGTGCGCCCTGGGACGACGTCGAAGGACTGTTCACGCCTGGCTCCGACTTCCTCGTCGCGCGGAGCGGCGCCGAGATGAAGCAGCACATGAGGACGCTGCTCACCGACGTCGACGCGCGTCACGCGCTCGCGGTGCGCGGGCAAGAGACGATCCTCCGACGCCACACGTGCGCGCATCGCGTCGACGAGCTCTGCTCGATCGCGCGTGCGCTCGGCATCCGGAAGCTCGACACCGCTCGGGCAGAGCAGGGAGTACATGCATGAGTCCGCGCTTCGATGCCGACCTCTCGCAGCTCGCGAATCGCCTCCCCGATCGCGAGGCGGGCATCGAGGAGCTCGCGCTGCTGCTCCAGGACTCGCGCACGCTCGGGGTGGCGCCGTGAGCTCGAAATTCGTCTTCCTCGGGCTGTCGATTACGTCGTCGTGGGGCAACGGCCACGCGACGACGTACCGCGCGCTGCTGAAGAACCTCGCCGCCCGTGGACACGACGTCGTGTTCCTCGAGCGCGATCTGCCCTTCTACGCGGAAAACCGCGACCTCCCGAGCCCGCCATACGCACGCACGCACCTCTACGACTCGCTCGAGGAGCTGTTCGATCGTTACGGGTCGCTCGTCCGCGAGGCCGATCTCGTGGTGGTCGGATCGTACGTCCCCGAGGGACGCGCGGTGGGCGATTGGGTCCAGCAGCTCGTGCCCGATCGCGCCGCCTTCTACGACATCGACACGCCCGTCACGCTGGCGAGCTTGGCCACGAACGAGTGCGCCTATCTCGCCGCCGAGCAGATCTCCCGCTACGCGCTCTACCTCTCGTTCACCGGTGGTCCGACGCTCGATCTCCTCGAACGGCACTACGGGTCGCCTTGTGCACGCCCGCTCTACTGCTCCGTCGATCCCGAGCTGTACGCGCCCGAAGCGACGCCGATCCGATGGGACCTCGGCTATCTCGGCACGTACAGCGCGGACCGGCAGCCCACGCTCGAGCGCCTCTTGCTCGAGCCTGCGATGCAGTGGCAACGCGGGCGCTTCGTCGTCGCGGGGGCGCAATACCCGGACGACATCGCCTGGCCGGCGAACGTCGGGCGCGTCGTGCACCTGCCTCCCGCGGACCACCGCACGTTCTACAACGCGCAGCGCTTCACGCTGAACATCACGCGCCGCGCGATGGTCGAGGCAGGATGGTCTCCGAGCGTCCGGCTCTTCGAGGCAGGCGCGTGCGGGACCGCGATCATCACGGACCGCTGGGCAGGGCTCGAGTCCATCCTCACGCCCGGGCGCGAGATCATCGTCGCCGACGCGCCCGCGGACGTGCTGCGCGCGCTTCGCGACACGAGCGAAGCGGAGCGGCGCGCGATCGGAGAAGCAGCGCGCGCGCGGATCCTCGCCGAGCACACGTCGATGCACCGCGCAGAGTCGCTCGAGCACTACACGCGCAACCTCGTCGGCCGTCATGCGCGTCGAAAGAACATGGTGCGGGGGTACTGCTGACATGTCGCGCCGCGTTCCGCTTCGCCGCCTCCGGATCGAGGGTGACGTCCTCGCGACACGCGCGCTGCTCGCCCGCGAGCTCCCCACCGTGCAAGTCGAGCCGCTGAACGGGCAAGCCGACGCTCTCGGCCCGGTGATCGACGCCGCTTCCTGGCAGGCGGCGGCGCGATTCCACGCCTTCGACGAACGGATCGAACGCTCGCCGACGGACGACGTCACGCTCGTGGGCCCCTCCGCAGCAGGGATCGCGCACGAGGTGCTCACGAGGTGGCAACGTTTTCTCGATCGACGAAACGACGCGACACGCGGTGTGCTCTTCGACGCCGTGCTCGAAGCACATGCTGCGCTGCACGACTTGTCGAAGCCGCTCGTGAAGGCCGACCACGATCACGCGCTCGACACGTGGCAATGGATGCTCCGCCTCGATCCAGACGTGGAGCTCGCCCCGCAGCTGGCGGCGCTCTTCCACGACATCGAGCGTCTCGAGAGCGAGGCCGACGTCCGGGTCGAGCAGCACGCTCCGGACTATCAGCGGTTCAAGGATGCCCACGCGCGAAGAGGCGCCGACATCGCGGGCGAGACGCTGCTCGCGGTCGGCGTCGACGACGCGACCGTCACGCGCGTCTGCAAGATCATCGCCGGCCACGAGCGGCGCGGCCTCGATGCCGACGTCGATCTATTGAACGACGCGGATGCTCTCTCCTTCTTCTCCCTGAACAGCCCGGGCTACATCGACTACTTCGGACCGGAGCAGACGCAGCGAAAGATTGCGTACACGCTCGGACGCCTCGGCGAGCGCGCACGAGCGAGGCTCGCGACGGTGCGCCTCTGCCCCGACGTCCGCGCGCTCGTCAAATCGGCGGAGGCGACATGAGAATCGTCGTCTGGGTCAGCCGTCTTGGCAGATGCCTTCTTTTACGCCGTTGATCACCGGCGCGTTCTCGCCGTAGACGTCCTTGCACTTGAATGCCGTGTTGGTGCCGCAGTCGCCGGCGACGCCGAGCCGGCACCAGCGCTCGCACTCGAGCCCGTGCTTCGGATGCTGGATGCATGCGAGCCCCGGCTGGCAGTCCGCGTGATCGCTGCACTGCTCGAGCTCGGCCCTCGGGCCGGCGAAGTTGCAGTCGCTGATCTTGTTCGGCGCGTACAGCGTTGCGAACCAATGACACGAGTTGACGCCGCAGACGCCGGACGGCGTGCGCGGATCGCACGCGATCGTACAGAAGCTCATGTTCGGGATCGGCTTGCCCTGATCGTCGGGCATCGTCACGCAGAGGTCGGTCCCGCCGACAGCGCACTTCGTGAGCGGTGTCTTGCAGTACGGCCGGCACGCGCCGTAGATGCAGCCGAGGCCCGCCATGCAGTCGCCGGTCTGCTGGCAGGGCCGACCGAGCGTCGCGGTACCTCCCGTCACGCACGAGGTCGCGCCCGTCATGTGATTCGAGACGTCGCACGTCTCCGTCTCGAGGCATCCGCACTGAGGATCGAGCCCACACTTGTTGTTCGGCGGAACGGTCTCGCAGCTGTCGGTCTCGGCGCCCGCGTCGGCCTTCATCACCTCGGCCGGCTTGTCGCTCGGCGGAGGGTTCTTCGGCTTCTTCGCGGTCGATCCGCGCGATCCTTCGAGCTCGGGAGGCGCGTCGAGCCCCGGAGCGGTGCACGCGGACGTGACGATGAGCGCAGCAGCGAGCGCGACGAAACCCGCTCGCGCTGCACCCATCGTCGAAGACCCCCGGCCTCTCACGATCGAAAAAATAGCACGCCCGCCTCGCGCCGCCCCGACATTGTCGAGCGAATCCGAGAACCTACATGGATCGCTTCCCGTCCATCGCGGCACGAACGCGTCTCAACGCGGGCACGTCGACGAAACCATTCAGTCTCTTCCGGCATCGCCCGAACCGGGGACGAGCGCGCCGGGGTCGTCCTCCGGCCATTCACCCGAGCCCGAGTAGGGTCCTCCATCGGGGCGCATGCACTTCGGACCGCAGCTCGCTTCGGCACCGCACGCGTAGACCCCGAATGCGAGGCAGCGCGCGTTCAAGTCGTCCGTCGTCCCGAGCTCGCCGGTCGGCGCGAAGTCGTCGAGGCAGCGTTGGAGGCACGCGGACACGCCTGGCCCTTCCGGTACGTCTGTCCCGGTGCACACGGCCTTGCGAATGGATTCGATCGTGTCCGGGCCAGCTCCGCCGAGCGAGGTCATCGACGGGCCGAGCGTGCGCGGACAGTTCTTCGCGATGCATTCGACGATCAGCTTGCAGCCGCGGTCGCGATAGCAGGTGTTGATCTTCTCGCAGCACGAGCCGCCCATGCACTTGTCGCAGACCGGATTCGCGAAGAGGATCACCGCCGGATCGAGATCGCAGCTCGGCACTCCGCATTCGGGCCCGCAATTGCTGCGCATGCATGCATAGAGCGTCTTGCTCTTCTCGTTCGTCAGCAAGCCCTTGCAGCGCGACTCTTCACTCGCGCCGCCATCGACGACGCACAGATGCGCGGCCTGGAAGTCACGCACGCATTCTTTCTCCGGGTCTTCGTCGCACGCGCCCACCGCGTCGCAGCATGCCTTGGGAGCATTCTTCGTCTGGAGGCATGTCGTGCACGCGCGGTTCGGCCCCGCGTCCTCGCTGACACCGAGCGCGTTCACGCGATCGGCGAAGCAGGTCTTGTCCGGAGGCCCACCGCACGACGGAAGCATCGAGACTCCCGCTGTCACGATCGACATCGTTACGAAGACGAGCACCATCACTCGCTTGCGATCGAAGAGCGCGCTCTCGTCCGCTGAGGTGCTCGGTTCACGCTCTGAGTGCATCAGAATGTCCCCGTCACCCCGAGGCGACCGAGGCCCACGCTCGGCTGCACCGCCATGCCCGTCGTGACGCGCTCCTTGACGGGTCTCGCCGCGCCGAAGATGCCGATCCCGACGAAGACGGCGGTCGTGATGCCGCCCGCGAGCGCCATGATGCCGGATACCTGGTAGCGCGCGTAGTCGCCCTGGAAGTCGGTGTTGAGCACCACGTTCTCGCCGATGACGTTGTTGTTCCGACGCGCCGGCGGACAGTAGCTCGCGCCGCAGTGGTTCTTCACGTCGTCACGCGCGTCGAAGTAGACGAGCGCCGATACCATCGTCACGACGAGCCCCGCCGCCGCGACACCGAATCCGACGAACGCGAGGGAGTTCGTCTGACGCACGAAGATGATCTCGCGCGCCTTGGCTGGCGTCGGATTCTTCGGCGGAACCCACTTCGGCGCGAGCGCGACGTCCTTGATCTCGCTCTCGGCGACCTCGACGTGGACCTTCTCCTCCGGACCGTCACCCGCTTTCGCGACGACGTCGTGAGGGCCGGGATCGACGGCTCGCAGCGTCTCCGCGCCGGTGATCGTGATCGTCTCGTCGTCAACCTTGACGATCGCGGTCGCGTCCTTGGGGAGCGTCAGCTTCAACCGAAGCGAAGGAATGCGCGGCTCGAGCTCGTTCGCGAGGCGCGCGGCCTCGTCGCGCGATGTCTGCGAGCGCGTCGACTCCTCCATCGAGGGAGGCATGCGCACGACCTTCTTGAACAGCTCGTGTGCTTGGAGCACGTGCCCGAGCATCATGTGCGTCTTGCCGAGCTCGAAGCCGGTCACGGGTGTGGGCACGAGATCGTAGGCGCTCGCGAGCCGCGCGAGCGCTTCGTGCAGCTCGCCCTTCTCGCGGAGCACGAGCCCCTCGCGCAGCGCCGTGCGCGCGGTCGCGAGATCGCCCGCCGTCGGCTCGCGCTTGGCGGCAGCGGCTGCAC
>JAEXCN010000522.1 GCA_023402175.1 Pseudomonadota bacterium
TGCTCGTGAAGGTCGATCGCGCGAGCATGGCTTGTAGTCTCGAAGCCCGCGTTCCGTTCCTCGACCATCGCCTCGTGGAGTTCGGCGTCGGATTGCCGGAGAGCTACACGCTCGGCCGTACTGGCACGGCGATCACCGGGAAGGTCGTGCTGAGGACTCTCCACGAGAGGCGCTTCGGTCGCTCCCTTGCGCGCCGCAAGAAGCAGGGTTTCGGCGTGCCCGTGGAGCGATGGCTTCGCGGCCCGTTCGCCCCCGCATGCGAGCGCCTCTTCGATCAAAAGCGACTCGATCGCGATGGGATCCTCGCGAGCTCCGAGCTCTCGCACGGTGGCTTCAAGCGCTGGGCCGAAACCGACCCGTGGATCCTCTGGCACGCCTTCGCGCTGGCTGCGTGGTGCGAAGCGACGCTGGGCGACGGTCCCGATGCGCTACGCGAAATCCTGGCGGGCTAGTCGCGCGGGGTCTGAAGAGCTCGAGACGATTCGTCGCGCAAGCCTATGGCGCCAGGTGCGAGCACGTAACGATGCGAGCTCCGGAACCGATCTCGCTCATTCCGCGGGCGCCGAGGTCCGCCGTTCGTGCAGAGGCTTCTGGAGAATCGCAAACAGGCCCTCACCAACTCCCGCGATGTCGAGCGTCTTGTTGACGGCGGCCTTGGCCGCGCGAAGCATGCGCGATCTCTCGATGCGCATGCGGAGCTCGATTGTCGGCGTCGTCGATGTGGACGCGCGATCTTGGGAGCTCGGTTGCCTGTACTCCGTTCGCTCTGCGCGCCGCGACCCTCGGAGTGATTTTCGCAGTAGTGCGAGAACTTCAGGCGAGATGTTGCGGGACTCGAGCGAGAGCACCGCGAGGTCCGTGTGCTCGTTCACAAGGCGACGCAGCGAGCGCGGTGTGAAGTAGCTGAGGTGCTGAGGGTGCACGACTTGCCAGTCGTCGACGCCAACGAGATAGCGTGTCAGCGAGCTGAAGTTCGGTGTCGTGACGTAAACAATTCCGCCGTGCACGAGGAGCTCGGAGGCGCGACGAAGGAAGCGTGCGGGCGCCGGCACATGCTCGATGAACTCCGACATGACGATGACATCGAAGCGAGCCGTGCTGAGCTCTGGCGCAAAAAAGTCGAGAACATCGCACCGCGCCCCAAACTTCCTGGCGAGCGCGACGGCTGGCGGCGCGAGATCGATGCCACGCGCGTCCCAGCCAAGCGATGTCGCAACAGACACCAGCTGCCCCGCTCCGCAGCCAACGTCGAGCAGGCGGCGACCCGGCACAAGAGCGCCGAGATGATCGAGTAGTGACGCGATCCGGCGCGAGTTGAGCGGGCGATATACACGTTCGAGGGGCCAATCGGCACGTACGCGATAGTATTCGTACAGGCCGGCGTCGAACTGTTCGCCCCAGCCTCGCTGATACACTAACCCGCAGGCAGCACAGCGCTGAAGGGCGAGCCGGGAAGACGGAAGTCGCTTTTCACAAATAGCCGCCGCCTCTGAGCATCCACAACTCAGGCACTCGGAGTCGCGCGTCACCATGATGCCAATAGCAGGGTCGTCACTCGGGAATGCCACAAGTGAGGGAGCCCTACCGACGGACGGGCTCATGTGCCTTCGGAAAACCGTGCACCTCGACGAAGGCCTCGAGCCTGCGCATGTCGTCCAAGGTGTCGACGGCGTACCCATCTTCATGGCTACGGTCCTGGGGCGCCGTCATGTTCAACAACGTGTATCGATCGGCGTTGCGGTAGATGTGGGTCGTCGCGTGCTCTCGCTCGTGCTCATCGAGCGCGGCGGGGTCGATGGCCAAGTACGTCGCGGTCCGCACGAGCTCGACGGAGTGCCCCTTCGGATAGGATCGAGGGTGAACGTTCGTGACCATGTCGACGTCGGGAGCGAAGCGCTCGCGCGCATGGCCAAGAAGGGCGGGATCCAGCAGCGGACTGTCCCCGCACACACGAAAGAACGCGTCGCACGGAAACCGGCGCGCGGCATCTTGAAAGCGGCTGACCGTGTCGTCGAGGGGCCCGCGGTGCACGGCGTACCCTACGTCGGCCGCATAGAGCGCGAGAGGATCATCCGAGCCATCACGGCTCGTGCAGAGCACGACGTTCGATGGATCCACAACCACCGCGGCCCGGTCGAGGACGTGCCGGATCAGCGGGAGACCGAGCATCGGCGCGAGCACCTTCCCCGGGAATCGCGAGGACGACATCCGCGCCTGAACGAATGCTCTGACGACGACCATGATCGAGTCTCCGTGCCCGGGGTACCATCCGAGTCTCGGAGGGTCAATCTCCAGGGGCCGAACGGCCGCGCTCTAGTCTGAGGACGCGTGTTGGATCAGCGGAGTGCTCTTCCCGCCCGATGCTCACTCGGGGACGCTTGCGACGACGATCTCGTCGGAGATGAGGTGCGCGTCGACGAATGGCTGCAGGTGGCCGACGAGGCCGCGCAGGCGCTCGGCAAGTGGACCCGCGCCATCGCCCGCGCGGTGCAGGACCTGCGAGACGAGCTCGTACACGTCCATTCCGAAGAACCACGCGTCCGTTGGAGCGAACGTCTCGGATGTGAGCAACGTGAGAAGCGAGTTATCCGAGAACACGTGGATGTGCCCACCGGGATCCATGTGCCGGACGATAGTGTCGGACCAGAGCAGCTGAATGGTGGTGCTCAACGAGGTCCAGCGTGGAACGGCGGCTACGGCCATTCCCTCGCGCGCAATCGCGCCGCGCGTCGCAGCGACGAACCGCCGAGGGAACGGGACATGCTCGAGGACGCCCCAATAGGTGATCAGGTCAGCACCCCGGAACCGTTCGTAGTCGACGTCGAATGATGCCGAGACGAGATCGAACCCGAAGTGCTCCCGGCAGAAACGTTGCGACCATTCGCTGAGCTCGACGCCGTCGGCCCGGAGTCCAAGGTCGCGGCACGCCTTGACGAAGTGTCCGCCGCCTGCGCCCACGTCGACGATCCACCGAGGCTCGCGGCCGTACTTCCGCTTGAACGCGCGCACCGCCCACTCGGCTTTCGGCTTCGCCACCTGCGCGACTCTGAGCTCGGCGCGCGCTTTATCGGTGTATGTCGCCGCGTAGGTCTGGCTCTCTTTGTAGAAGCGCTTCAGCGCTTCGGCGGTCATCCGCTGCCGAACATAGACGTGCGAACACCCCACGCACTCGCAATACGTCGCGCCGTAGACCTCACCGAGCACGCGCGAGTCCGATGTCGGAGCGTCACAGATTGGACACTCGGGCACCGGCTCCACATTGCCGGGTGCATACATCTCCGTGCGCGACGCTTTGATCTCCTCGATCGCAGAAGCGAAGCGGGTGAAGGTCTGCGCCTTCAGCTCGAAGATGTCGACCTTCTTCCCGGTGTGCACCCGGACGTCGTATCCGCGCCCTTCGGGCGATACCCACGATTCGTCCGAAGTCGAAACCGGTACACCGAGCGAGCTTGTCCGTAGCCACTGCCGGCGCGCTTGCATGCCCGTGTAGCTATCACACGTCGCGATAGCAGTCGCCGTTCGGTTCGAGCGATTCGCGACCTATGCCGGCCACAAGCAGAGGAGCTGGTCGGACAAGAGCTCTGAACGAAAGCGAATCGACGTGGTCGCGGCGAGGCGACGAATTCGATCTGCCACGTCGTCGCGGCCGAAGCCGTAGAACTTCTGCCGCGAGTACTTGCTCATTTGGCGTCGCGCCGGCGTCGCGGAACGATAGAGCCCGCGGGCCAGCTCGAGGCCAGCCTCGACTTTTGCGTGAATCCGGTGAGGCGACGGTCGGTATCCCGGTGGGCCGACGCGTTTCAGCGCGAGCTCGATTACCTCGAGGATGAGCGGAAGACTGTCGCCTTCGAAGTTCGCCATGAGCTCTCGGTGGAGCGCTGGCACTTCGCCCGGTGCGGGCGGGTCGCCCGCGAGGATCCGCTCGATCGTCGCGACGACCTCATCCTGGGTCGTGCAGCGCGCGCCGAAGTGGTTCGGCAGGAGCTGATCGTAGCGCTCATCAGTGAGCGCCTTGTAGTTGATGACGGGCACGCCGCCGAGCCAGGCCTCTACCCCGGTCGTACAACCATCGTGGATCACTGCCTTCGATGCGAAAATCCAGGGGGCGACGCTGCCCTCGTGCAGGACCGTCACGTTCCGGAGACCGGCCGTCACGATGCGGTAGTAGTCGTGGTTCTCCGACGGGTGCGGCCGCACGATGATGTTGAGGCGCGGGAACGCGTCGCTCAGCCGGTGGATCAGCTCGACGAACGACACGAGAATGCGTGATGTGTGCGCCCAGAAGTGCAGGGCCCGGTGACGGCTTTCAGGCTTCGCCGGGTCGTAGCGGGCGCGGGGGCTGAACGGATAACGGATTCCGAGACCGTGGTTCGCCGTCGAGAGATTCGTGTTGAGGAGGAGGAAGTCACCGTGGCGAGCACGAAGCCGCGCGGCAGCCGGCTCGAAGTACGACCTCCAGCGCTTGGAATAGAGGTCGAACCGCGGGTGGCCCGTGACGCGGACGAGCTGGGGCCCCTTCTGGGCCTCGTAGACCGACTTCTGGAAGCGGCCCCAGACGCAGACGATGTCGTCAGTCGCGATGCGGTTCACGTCGAGCCGTCTCGCAAGCGTGGTTCGCCAGTCGGCCTCCGTGCCCGGGAAGATGGCCCCCTCGTCATCGAGATGGACGCAGAGAACATCCCGCGCTCTCACGTGCTCGTACCAGGACAGATCGACGTTCGGAAAAGTCGGCTCGAACGACTTGCCGACGAGAACGCCGCCGCGCAAGTACCGCGCCGCCGTGTGGATCGCGTCTTGGTGGCCGATGAAGACGTGGGCTCCGCGCTGGACGAGATGTGCGCCGAGCAAGAGGTGAGAGTCGAGCTCTCGGTTGATCGTCTCGGTCGGGAGGAGAACGGGAAACATCTCGTGCGTGAGCTCCGAGTCAGCCCTATAGCAGCATTCGAGCGTGCGACGCCGTTCGCCCGACGGACCGTAGCGGGGACATCACGTCGTGTGGCGCGGAGAGCGCGAGCGTTCGCGCGCTCTCACTCAGCCGGGTTCGCGAAGCGCTACGTAGTGCCGGTAGAGAGAGTAGACCCCCTGGAGGAAGGCCAGGTCGTTCGGGTAGTCGGCATAGGTCCGCGGCGGAAGGGCGATGATCCTGTCGAGCTCTTCCGTCGTCAGGCCGAACTTCTTGGCGACGTAGTCCTTGTCGGACTGGAGGAGGTCGGGGTCGATCGATGGATCCTCGAGCTGCGCAAGGGCGCTCTCGCGCGTGATTGCGCCGCAGCAGATCTGCGCCGAGAGAGTCGGATACCGATAGTCGAAGCCGAACTTCGTGGGCAGCACGTACGATTGGACGAAGCGGGTAATCACAGACTCGTAGTGCTTGCCTCCGGCCGGCTGCCAACCGAGCGAGCGAAGGGTGCTCGCCGCTTCCTCTTGTGTGTAGCTGATGAACCGGAGCGGGTAGATGATGCGGATGCCCTTCACCAGCTTGAAGTAGGCTTCCTCGCGGTATCCGAACGACGGAAAGTAGCGAAGCTCGGTGGTCCCAAAGCGGTCGTGAACGGCGCGAAGGAACTTCAGATCCTTGCGGTTGTAGTGCCAATGCGGCGGGGTCATGCCCTCGTTGAGAAGGTTTGACCCGAACGCGATGTACTTCACGCCATGGCGGACGGCGACACGGTGGAGCGCGCCCGGGATCGCCATGTCGGTCGGCGTTTCGATCTCGGGTACCGAAGCCCTGAAGAACGCGAGCTGCAGATCTCGGAACTCGTCCCAGTCCAGGACGAAGCTCTCGTAGTCGACGTCGAGCGCTTCGACGATGCGCTTCACGTTTCGCACGGACACAGCCGTGTCCCACCCGTTGTCCATGTGGACGGCGAGGACGCGAAGGCCGAGCTTCTTCGCCAAGTACACCATGAGGCAGCTGTCGCCACCTCCGCTCAGCCCGATGATGATGTCGTAGCGACTCGACCGCCCCGCGGCGCGAACGCGAGCGGTGAGGGCCTCTGCGCCTCCGGAGTGCCCGCGTTCATGCCACTCAGCGAGCCGGGCCACCTGCGCCCGGCAGCGATCGCATCGGCCGTCGGCATCGAACGCGATCGCCGGGTCCGAGCGGGTGTCCATGACGCACCACGTGCACTGGCGATATTGGGGTGCCATCTCAGAAAGGCAGCTCGGAACGGGCTGGATAACTGATCAAGACGCCGCGATGATGACCATGGTGGACGAAGAGGCTTCCCGCGGCCAGAGCGGAGGCCCGCCCATCGGAGTAGGCCGCGCGGAGGTCGTCGAGCTTGCCGGCGCCTCCAAGGGCGATCACCGGAATGGTCACCGCGTCCGAGATCCGGCGAAGCATGTCGATGTCGTAACCGCTCATCGAGCCGTCGCGATCAACCGACTGGACGATGAGCTCGCCGGCGCCGTGATCCTCCATCATCTTCGCAAACTCGATCGGGGCGTACCTGCTCGATACCGTTCCGCCCGCGCTCCACACACGCGGGCGCCGCATGACATTCGTGCGGACGTCGAGGCAGACGACGATCGTCGGCGCGCCGAAGGTCATCGAAGCGTCGCGAACGAACGAGGGATCCTCCACGGCCTTCGTGCACAGGACCACCTTCTCAGCGCCGGCGGCGAGGAGCTCACGGATCTGTTGGATGGATCCGATCCCTCCGCCGACAGCAAGGGGCATCGCCGCCTCGGCCCCAACCGCCCCGACGAGGTCGACCGGAATCGATCGCTTCTCTCGCGTCGCATCGATGTCGAGCAGCACGAGCTCGTCGGCGCGGAGGTCGCTGAAGACTTTCACCGCATTGATCGGGTCGCCGATGTAGCGCGACTCCTGGAAGCGCATCGTCTTGACGAGCGCGCGCCCGCGCAGGAGCAGCACGGGGATGATTCGCGGTCTCGACGTCACAGGCTTACGAAGTTGAGAAGCAGCCGCTGTCCTGCATCGTGGCTCTTTTCGGGGTGGAATTGCACACCGAAGAGATTGCCATTCGCGATGGCGGAGGCAAAGCGCTGCGAGTATTCGCTCTCCGCCACAATCACGTCGCGGGCGACGGAATCAACCTTGTACGCGTGCGCGAAGTAGAACTCCGCGTCTCGAGGCACCCCATCGAACAGCGGATGCTGCTTCGACGCATCAACGCGTCCCCACCCGATGTGGGGTACTTTGTAACGGGACGCGTCGTCGACGCGCAGGCGAACGACCTCGCCTTCGAGCCAGTTGAGACCGGCCGCATCGCCCTCTTCGCTGTGGGCGGTCATGAGCTGCATGCCGAGACAGATCCCGAGGATCGGAATGCGCCGGACGTGCGCAGCCGCGTGGATGGCGTCAAGAAGCCCACGGCGCCTGAGCTGATCCATCGTACGGCCGAAGTGGCCAACCCCCGGAAGAACGAGCTTATCAACATCGCGCATGTCGATCGGCTTCGATGTGACCGGCGCGCGCACCCCGAGCCGCTCGATGGCGCGGACGATGGACGCGAGGTTGCCCGTCCCGTAGTCGACGACGCCGACCTTCTGCTCCGCAAGCGGCACGCGGCTCCCGTTTACCATAAGTTCCCCCAACCAAGCTTTTCGTAGCAGAAGGCCGTACCCAGCGCGGCGGAAGCTCAGGCCTGTCGAGCTATCGTCTCGCGAAAAGAGACGGACGCCAACTCAGCGGCGAGAGCCGTCGCAGTCACGGGCCCCGCCGTTGACGCAAAGGAAGGCGCTCGCTTACCATGCGCCGGCTGTTCGAGCGCGTGTTTGCTCATGTCGAGCCCTGAAATCACCGTTTACGTTCCGAGCCAAGCGTACGGCGCCTTTCTCGCAGACGCGTTGGCGAGTGTCTTCCGACAGAGCCGGCGTGACTGGGAGCTCATCGTCTTCGACGACGGGTCCACCGACGAAACCGCAAACGTCGCCGAGACGTTCCGTCAGCGAGATCCCGAGCGTGTGCGGGTCGTGCGCAACGACACCCCGCGAGGCCTCCAGTATTGCGCGAACCGCGCGATCGAGATGGCTCGCGGAAAGTACGTGATGCGGCTCGACGCTGACGACTGGCTCGACGACTCCGCCCTCCTCGTGCTTGCGCAGGTCCTCGACACTCGGGACGACGTCGGTCTCGTCTACCCGAACTACATCTACGTCGACGCGGCGGGCCGCTATCTCGGCACCGAGTTCCGCAAGCGGGCCGAGACCGAGGATGCCCTCCTCGACCTCGCGGCCCACGGCGCGTGCACGATGGTACGGAAGCGCGTCCTGAAGTCCATCGGCGGTTATGACGAGTCACACCGGGCCCAAGACGGCTACGAACTGTGGCTCAAAGTGCTCCACCGCTACGGGGTTGCGAACGTCTCGACGCCGCTCTTCTATTACCGACAGCACGACGCTTCACTCAGCCGCGACGACCGCCGCATCCTGAACGCACGCGGGAAGATCAAAGAGAAGCTGGCCGATCACCTCGGCGCGGGACCGCTCCGCCCAGACGTCCTTGCTGTCCTCCCGGTGAAGAATACGTATCGGCACATGCGCGACGTCGCGTTGCGGCCGGTCGCCGGCAAGCCGCTCCTCGACTGGACTCTCGACGCGGCCCTCGAAGCTGGGTGCAAGGACATCATCGTGACGACCGACGACGAGCGCGTCGTCGCGCACGCCCAGGCACGCGGCGCGATCGGCCTCTTGCGCGACAGCACCCTGTCCGAGCCAGACCGCAGGCTCGCGGAGGTCGTGCTCGATGCCGTGGAGCGCGTCGAGCGGGAGCGGGGCTTCCGACCGGACGCCGTTGCAACGCTCAGCGTACACTCGCCGCTCCGCACTGCCGACGATCTGCGGCGCGCGCTCCAGACCTTGTGTCTCTTCGATGCGGACACGGTGATCAGCGTGTACGAGGACTTCGATCTTCACTTCGTCCACGGGAAGACCGGGCTCGCTCCGCTGAACCCAGGCATGGAGAAGAGGCTCCGCCTCGAGCGCGAGGCGCTCTACGTGTTCAACGGCGCGCTCGTGATCTCCTGGCGGGAGACGATGAACGCGAACGGACTCTTCGGGTCGCGCGTCGCGCACGTGACCATGGCCCGGGACGACAGTCTCCAGACGAAATCCGACTACGAGATCTGGCTCGCCGAGCAGCAACTGCTTCGCCGCGCGGCAGAGACGAAGGGGACCGGATGACGGCCTTCGGCCCCGCCGCGAGCGTGGCCGGATTCGACAACCGGCGTGATGATGACGGCCAAGGCCCCTCCGACCGGCGTGAAGGGCTCCGAGATCGGGCGCCTCGCCAAGGGCTCGCTGACCTACGCGTTCGCAACGTTCGTGACGCGCGGCCTGAGCCTGCTCCTGATCCCGCTCTACACGCGCGTGATGTCGCCGTCCGACTACGGGATCGTCGGGATAGCGATGAGCCTGTACTCCAGCCTTCCCGTCATCCTCGGGTTGAGCGTTCACAGCGCCCCTAGCCGCCTCTATTACTCCTATTCGGAGCAAGATCGGCCGCGTCTCGTGGGCACGGTCCTCTCGTTCCTACTCGTGGTGCCGCTGCTCCTTGCGGGCCTCGTGGACGTGCTGGGCCGCACGGGTCTGGTCGCGCCCTTCGCGACCGTACCGTACGTCCCGTACTTGAGCATTGTCGTCTGGTCGAGCGCGCTCACCCTGGCTTCGAGCCTCGCCGTGAACGTGCTCGTCGTTCGTGAGGCGCACCGGGCATCGGCGCTGCTGAACTCCGCCACGGCCGAGACCACCGTGCTGGCGA
>JAEXCN010000525.1 GCA_023402175.1 Pseudomonadota bacterium
ACGTACGGCGGGCGATTGCCCGTGCGCGGCGCGCGAAGGCGCTGCGCGTTGCCGACAGCGTCGCACTTGTCGAGGCGAAGTCCGCCGGCGTACCCGGGCCCGACGCCGTGGCAGCTCACGCATGCGGTGTCGATCACGTCGCGCTGTACACGCGAGAACGCGTCGGTGCGCGCCGCGAGCTGGTTGCAGCGCTGGGCCTCCTCGGGGCTCGGCTGCGGCTGCGTCGCGGGGAGCGGCCGCATCGGCGCGCCGCTTCCGGCAGCGGGATCGAAGAAGACCCGAAGCACCGTGCCGTTCTTGTCCTCCGTCACGTAGATCGAGCCGTCCTTCGCGGCGAGCACGTCGACCGGAGCTCCGAGTGGCTCGCGTCCATCGGCGCTCTTCTCCCAACCGCGGATGACATCGAGCGGCTCGCCAGCGCCCGGGATCCCGTTCGCGTCGACGGGGACCATCACGAGCCGATGACCGTTGGCGCGATAGCCGTGATACGTGACGAGGAGGTTTCCGCGGTACACCTCCGGGAACATCGTGCCCTGGTAGTACGTCATGCCGAGCGGCGATGCGTGCCCGGGCAGGAGCAGCGCGGGGTTCGTGTAGCGCGAACAGTCGACGCGGCCGCGATACTCCGGGTTCGGCGCGCCGTTGTCGTAGCAATACGGCCAGCCGTAGTGCGCGCCGGGGACGATGACGTTGAGCTCCTCGTGCGGGAGATCGCCTTCGTTGTCCGTGAGCGACGCCGCGTGCTTGTTGATCGAGTCGCGCGAGTTCTCCGCCTGGATCAGCGCGTTCGATCCCGGATGAACCACGAGCGCCATCGAATTGCGAAGGCCCTTCGCGATGACCGTGTGCCCGTTCGCGACGTGATCGGGCCCCTGTAGGACGTACTTGCGAATGGCGCCACGGGGCTTCGAGCCGTCGGCCTCGGGGCAAGGCAGCGGATAACCGGTCGGAGGCCGCGCGCCTGCACCTTGCTCGCAGACGTCGGATTCGGAGCCGACGTTCGCGTAGATCGTCCACGGGTCCCGTCGATCGAAGACGAACCTCGAGAGAGGATGACGGCCCGTGCCGGGCAGGTCGTTGATGACGACCTTGAACCGCGGCTGCTTGTATTCCGGCGACGCGCGGAACTTCCCCGTCTTCGGGATCGGGTCCGCCGTCTGCTCGTACGGATCGAAGCGGAAGATGCCCTTCGGCGTACCGATGTACGGGAGACCATCGGGCCCGACGGCGACGCCGCTCGGCTTGTCGATCAGCTTTGCGATCCGCGTGCGCGAGTACGTCTTGTCGGGAAGTCGCCGGAGGAGCCAGACGGCCCCGCGGTCCTGCGCCCAGCCGCCCATCTCGGCAAGGACGAGATCGCCGCTCGGCAGCTCCGCGATCCCGCGCGCGTAGGTGAAGCCGTTCGTGACGAGACCGACGCAGACGCCCGGTGGCGTCTTCAGGTTCTTCAGCCGCGGGAGGCCATCACAGTTGCCTTCGGTCGTGTACGCCTCCTCGCCGGCGGCTTCTTCGGAGACGTCGTCCTCTCCGGGCTCGCCGCAAGCAGGGGTCAGAACCACAGCACCGAGGAGCGTCGAAACGATCGCGAGAGGGAGGAAGACCGAGCGCACGTCGCAAGGCACTGCAAGGCGAAGGCCACCTTTGCCCACATCGGCGTCCATGAAATACCGACGGAAAAATCCTCGATCCATGGGCCGCCCGAGGGATCGCGGATCGTCGCGGATCCGCCCATCGTCCGTCGTAGCGGCTGCCATCACCGCCGATCAGAGCGAGAACATCGTCGCGAACGCGATCAGCACTCATCGCGTGACGCCGACGTTGTCGCCGCCCTCGATCTGAGGGCTTGGGGCGGATGACGATTTTGATGATCAAGACGCGCTCGTCGAGCATTCATCGTCGATGGTGGCGGAACCGTTGCTGATGGCCGACGCGAAGGCGCCCTCCGTCGGCGCGCAGACAACGCCAAGAGCGCGGCTCCACAGCATGGTCGTCGGTCACTTCGCCGAACGGCGACGACACGCTCGCCAGCTGTCCCGAACGACATCTCGATGCCAAGCAACCCCGCGACCTCGCCTTCCACCTGCTCAACGCGGCCTCGACGAGGATCTTCGGGTGTTGTTCGCCCACCACTGTACCGCCTCAGCGTGAAGTGACTCGGGGACGACGTTCCGAGAGGACTCGCCGGCGTGATCGCGGACGCTCCGACGGCCGCCGGTTGCCTTCGAGGGCGTACAGCGAGATCCGCCGAGTTTTTCGCTCAGGGCGATTGTGCGGGGAAGCGCACCCAAAGACATCGAGCTGTTCACGGAGTGAAGAACATGACACCAACGACTAGGCATCGTGTAGCTCTCGCCGCATGCGCGCTCGTCGCCGCGGCCGTCGCTTGGGGCTGTAGCAGTGAGCACGAGCTTTCGAATCTCCCCGCTCCCGCTTGCGCCGCTGGGAAGCAAGACTGTTTCGGCGAGTGCGTCGACCTCGCGACGGACCCGGCCAACTGCGGAGCGTGCAAGAAGGCGTGCGGGACGGGCGAGCTGTGCAGCGTCGGCACGTGCGCGCTCTCGTGCAACGGCGGCACCACGAAGTGTGCTGGGAAGTGCGTCGACACGCGGGCCGACGAGGCCAACTGCGGCGGGTGCGGGAACGCGTGCGCCCCGGGCGCGGTCTGCTCGCAGGGGGCGTGCGCGCTCACGTGCGAAGGCAGCACCACCAAGTGTGCTGGGAAGTGCGTCGACACGGCCACCGACCCCGCCAATTGCGGAGCGTGCGGCAAGGAGTGTGGGGACGCCCTCGTCTGCTCGAACGGCCAGTGCGCGCTCACGTGCGAAGGCGGAAGTACCAAATGCGGAAGCAGGTGCGTCGTCACGTCGAGTGACGCCGCCAACTGCGGAAGCTGCGGCAACGCATGTACCGGCGGCCAGGTCTGCTCGGGCGGCACGTGCTCGCTGGCCTGCGCGGGCGGCGCCACGAAGTGCGGGACCAAGTGCGTCGACACGAACACCGATCCCGCCAACTGTGGAGCCTGCGGAAACGCATGCACCGACGGCCGCATCTGTTCGAGCGGCACGTGCTCGCTAGCCTGCGCGGGTGGCGCCACGAAGTGCGGGACCAAGTGCGTCGACACGAGCACCGATCCCGCCAACTGTGGAGCCTGCGGAAACGCATGCACCGACGGCCGCGTCTGTTCGAGCGGCACGTGCTCGCTGGTCTGCGCGGGGGGCGCCACGAAGTGCGGGGCCGTGTGCGTCGACACGGCCGTTGATGCGGCGAACTGCGGAGCCTGCGGACACGCGTGTGCGGAAGATGAGACGTGCTCGTTGGGCCGGTGCACGAAGGCCGGCCCGACGAGCAGCTGCAACGGCGTCTGGGTCGATACGTCGATCAACCCGAAGCACTGCGGCGCGTGTGGGAATGCATGTCCGGCCGGCAGCGTGTGCAGTGACGGCGCGTGCGGCTGCACCCCGGGCGACTCGGTATGCGCCACAGGCTGCGCGAACCTGTCGACGAACAGCTCGAACTGCGGCGCGTGCGGCAACGCATGTGGCGACGACCACGTGTGCTCCGGCGGTGCATGCGTGAAGCTCACGCTTGGAACGGGCGGCACCGGGGGAAGCCTCACAGGCGCGAACCCGCCCAAGGTCGCCGTCATGGCGATCGGCTCGGCCGGGGGAATCACGGACCTCCAGGCGAAGCTCGAGGCGACCGAGCTCTTCGCTTCGATCGGCACCGCCAACTTCGCTCCGGCCACGGTCCCCTCCGTGGCGACGATGAAGAACTACGACGCGATCGTGACCTGGACCAATACGAGCGTCCCGGCGGCGTATGGTGACAACCTCGCAGAATACCTCGAGGCAGGTGGCGGCGTGGTCCTCGGCGACTACCAAACGAGGGACGCAACGAATGGCCTGAAAGGCCGATACGAGGCGCAATACACACTCTCGACGCTGGTCCCATCCACCGACTGGGTGAAGACGGCCGTGACCCTCGGCACGATTCGCGAGCCGAATAGTCCGCTTCTGACGGCGGTGAGCACGTTCGGCTACCAAGGCACGACGCCCGCGCACCTGCCGGCGAAGAGCTTCAACAAGAACAACCCGACCGTGGTGGCGGAGTACTCCGATGGGACTCCTGCCGTGGTGCGTGGCGTGATCAACGGGCACACGGTCGTCGAGATCAATGGCTTCGGTGCTTCGTCCGCCGGAAACCCCGCTGCCGGGTGGGATCCGTCAACCGATGGAGCCCGGCTGTTCGCGAACGCGCTGCTCTTCACGATTCCGCCGCCGACCGTCACGACCGCGCGGCAGCTCGATTTCGGCAATCAGCCGGCGTTCTCCACGTCCCCGGCAAAGACGGTGACGTACACGAACGCGAGCGGCGCGCCCAAGACGATCGTCGCGCTGAACGTCTCCGGCACGCACATCGGCGACTTCGCCCTGGCGCCCGAGTCCGGGTTGCCCATGACCCTCCAACCTGGGGCCACGCTCACGGTGAACGTCGGCTTCTCGCCCTCCGGAACCGGCCTCCGCGCCGCCACCCTCGCCGCAACGGTCACCGGCGCCAACGGGCCGGCCACGACGTTGCTCACCGGAACCGGCAACTGACCCGGGTAGGCGCTCCTCTCTCCATGCTCATGCGCGGACAGAAGGACGCCTCACAGGCGAGGTCCACCCCAAGAACAATGAGCTGTTCACGGAGTCGAGGAACATGACACGACCGATCATGCACCGTGTAGTCCTTGCCGGGTGCGCGTTCGTCGCAGCGGCGATCACCTGGGCCTGTAACAATGGGGACGAGATTTCAAACAACGTTCCCGATTGTGCAGCCGGGAAGGACGATTGTTCGGGCGCGTGCGTCGACCTCACGACAGATCCCGCCAACTGCGGCGCGTGCGGCAAAGCGTGCAGCACGGCGGAGGCGTGCAATGCCGGCACGTGCGCGCTCTCGTGCAACGGCGGCACCACGAAGTGCGGAGCGACATGCGTCGACACCCGGTCCAACAAGGCCCACTGCGGCGCGTGCGGCAACGCGTGCGCCCCGGGTGAGGTCTGCTCTGAGGGAGCATGCGCGCTCGCATGTGGCGGCGGCGCCAGCAAGTGCGACGGCAGGTGTGTGGACACAGCCACGGACCCGGCCCACTGCGGTGCGTGCGGAAATGCCTGTCCGAGCGGCAACGTCTGCTCGAACGGCACGTGCTCGCTGACGTGCCAGGGCGGAACCACCACGTGCGGCACCATGTGCGTCGTCACCTCGAGTGACGTGGCAAACTGCGGAAGCTGCGGGAATGCATGTCCGAGCGGCCAGGTCTGCTCGAACAGCCAGTGCTTGCTGTCGTGCCGCGGCGGCACGACGAAATGCGGGACGACGTGCGTCGATACGAAGGCCGACCCGGCCAACTGCGGCGCATGCGGGAATGCATGCACCCAGGGCCAGGTCTGCTCGGCCGGCACCTGCTCGCTCGCCTGCGCGGGTGGCACCACGAGCTGCGCGAACAGGTGCATCGACACGAATATCGATCCCGCCAACTGCGGCGCATGCGGACATGTTTGCGCCAAGGGCCAGGTCTGCTCGGCCGGCACCTGCGCGCTCGGCTGCGCGGGCGGCACCACGAACTGCGAGAACAGGTGCATCGACACGAACGTCGATGCGGCCAACTGCGGAACCTGCGGTCACGCGTGCTCGGACGGTGAGACGTGCTCGTCCGGAGCCTGCACGAGCGTCGGCTCGGGCGGCAGCAGCTGTGGTGCCGGCACGACGAGCTGCAAGGGCGTGTGCGTCGATACGTCGAGCAGCGCAACGAACTGCGGCGCGTGCGGCGCGGTTTGTACGGCGGGCCAGGTCTGCAAGAACGGCAGCTGCGTTTGCAATCTGGGCGAGTCGGTCTGCGGTACGGCGTGCGCGAACCTCTCGACGAACAGCTCGAACTGCGGCGCGTGCGGCAACGCATGTGGCGACGGTCAGGTTTGTTCCGGCGGCGCATGCGTGAAGCTCACACTCGGAACAGGTGCTGCGGGCAACAGTCTGACAGGCCACTATCCGCCGAAGATCGCAATAGTTGCAGGCTCGACGGCTGGTCCGGATCTGCAGACGAAACTCGTCGCGACGAACCTGTTCTCTTTGGTCGATGTCGTCAACGTCAGCACCGTCGCCGTTCCCACTGTCGCGCAAATGAGAGCGTACGACGGGATCGTGGCCTGGACGGTTACAACGAATACCGACAAGGCCTTCGGCGACAACCTCGCGGAATACCTCGAAGCAGGCGGCGGAGTGGTCCTCGCCGACTACCAGTCACAAGAGACTGGGAACGCCGGACTGAAAGGCCGCTACCAGGCTGACTACACACTCTCTACCCAGATCGCGGCGGCCGACTGGGTGAAGACGAAGGTGACTCTCGGCACGATTCACGAGCCGAATAGCCCGCTTCTGACGGACGTGAGCACGTTCGGCTATCAAGGGACGACGCCCTCGCATCTACCCGCGTCGAGCTTCAGCAAGAACAACCCGATCGTGGTGGCGAGCTACTCCGATGGGACTCCCGCGGTAGTGCGTGGCGTGATCAACGGGCATACGGTCGTCGAGATCAACGGCTACGGCAGCTCTTCCGTCGAAAGAGCCAGCAACGGGTGGGATCCATCGACCGACGGAGCCAGGCTGTTCGCCAACGCGTTGCTCTTCACGATTCCACCACCGAGCATCACGACGGCGAGGCGACTCGATTTCGAGGGTGAGCAGGTCTATTCCACGTCCACGGCGAAGACGGTGACATACGTGAACGCGAGCAGCGCACCGAAGACGATCGCCGCGCTGAACGTCATCGGCACGCACATCGGCGATTTCGTCCAGACGCCCGAGTCCGGGTTGCCCGCGACGCTCCAGCCGGGTGAAACCCTGGTGGTGAACGTGCGCTTCTCGCCCTCGGGGACGGGCCTCCGCGCCGCCACGCTCGCCGCGACGGTCACCGGCACGAACGCGCCGGCGACGACGTTGCTCACCGGCACCGGCAACTGATCCGAAGCGCGGCCGGAGCTCCTGCAAGAGCTCGTGCGGATCCTATGCCGTCCGTCGTTGTCAGCAGCTAGCATCATCGCCGATGCGAGCGATCGTCCTCGGCTCGGCGGCGGGCGGCGGCTTTCCCCAGTGGAACTGCGGGTGCGCGAACTGCGTCGCCGTGCGGGAAGGACGTCCCGGATATGTCCCGCGCACGCAGGACTCGCTCGCCGTCACCGCGAGCGTCGATCCGATGAACGGCCGGTTCGTGCTCGTGAACGCGTCGCCGGACATCCTCGCGCAGATCCAGAAGACGCGCGCGCTCTGGCCGAGGGGGCCGCGGCACTCGCCGATCTCTGCCGTCGTGTTGACGAACGGGGACATGGATCACGTCCTCGGTCTCTTCTCGCTCCGCGAGTCGTATCCGTTCGCGCTCTACACGACCGCGTCGGTGCGGCGCGGCCTCGAGGAGAGCGCGTTCATCCGAACGCTCCGCCGCTTCGAAGGCCAGCTCGTGATGCGCGAGATCGTCCTCGGGCAGCCCATCGCGCTTGCCGGCGCAGATGGTGAACCGCTCGGCCTCTCGATGGTCGCCTCTCCGATGTCCGGCAAGCTCCCGGTCCACTTCGTCGGCCACGCGAAGGGCGCGCCGGAGGACAACGTCGCGCTCGCGTTCACGGACGACCGCAACCGCTCGCTGATGTACGCCGCGGCCGGCGCGAGCGCCGACGTCGATCTCGCAGGACACGACGTCGTGCTCTTCGACGGAACGTTCCATCGCGAGGACGAGCTCGTGAGGCTCGGCCTCTCGAAGTCGTACGCTCGCGACATGGCCCACGTGCCGATCGACGGAGCGACGGGGAGCCTCTCCCGCCTGTCGCACGTGAAGGCGCGCCGGATCTACACGCACATCAACAACACCAATCCGATCCTCGCGCCGGACTCGCCCGAACGCCGCGCGGTCGAGAGCGCCGGATGGGAGATCGCCCACGACGGGATGGAGATCGTGCTCGAGGGAGAGACGAGATGAGCGCTGCGTTCGACCCAGGACGCGCTGGACTACCAGCGCTGGATCGCGACGCCTTCGTCGCGCGACTGCGAGAAGAAGGCGAGAAGCGGTACCACGACCGCCACGACTTCCACATCCGCATGCACGCGGGGAAGCTTTCCCGCCGGCAGATCCAGGCCTGGGTCGAGAACCGCTTCTATTATCAGACGCGCATTCCCATCAAGGACGCCATCATCCTCTCGAAGTCGGAGGACCCGATGTTTCGCCGCGTGTGGATGCATCGCATCTCCGATCACGACGGCAAGGAAGAGGGCCAGGGCGGGATCGCGCAGTGGATCCGCCTCGCGAAAGGCGTCGGCCTCGACGTGGAAGAGGTGAAGAGCCTGAAGCACGTGCTCCCCGGCGTTCGCTTCGCCTGCGATGCGTACGTGCAGCTCGTCCGCGAGCGGCCGCTCGTCGAAGCAGTCGCGTCTTCGCTGACCGAGTTCTTCTCTCCGGACATCATGGCGCGCCGGATCGCTGCGTGGGAGCAGCACTATCCGTGGGTCGACGGCGAGACCCTCGCCTACTTCCGCGGTCGGGTCACACGCGCGCGCGAGGATTCACGCGAGGCGATCGACTACGTGCTGGCGCATGCGACGAGCCTCGAAGTGCAGGAGCGCTGCATCGATGCGCTCATCCGGAAGACCGAGATCCTCTGGGCGCTGCTCGATGCCGTCGATCGAGCGTATCCGGAGTAGTCGTGGGCCTCGACGCCACGTTCGTCCCGAAGCTCGCGAAGAAGGCGCGCCTGCGCTTCGATCGCCACTCGGGCAAGCACATGATCGTGTATCCCGAGCGCGGGCTCGCGCTCAACGACAGCGCGGCGGCGATCGCGAGGCGGTGTGATGGGACTCGGAGCGTCGCCGAGATCGCCGTCGAGCTCGCGCGCGAGGCGAGCGCCGAGCCGTCGAGCGTCGAGCACGATGTGCTCGCGTTCGTCGAGATGCTCGCGCAGAAGGGGCTGCTCGAGCGATGACGACGACGCCGCGGCCGTACACGCTCATCGCGGAGCTGACGTACCGGTGTCCTCTCAAGTGCCCCTATTGCTCGAACCCGACGAACCTCGCGGACCACGACGGAGAGCTCCCCAGCGAGGATTGGACGCGCGTGCTCGGCGAGGCCGAAGCGCTCGGCGTCGTGCAGGTGCATTTCACCGGCGGCGAGCCGCTCGCACGCAAGGACCTCGAGGAGCTCGTCGCGCGCGCTCGCGAGCTCGACCTGTACTCAAACCTCGTCACGAGCGGCGTCCCGCTCACGAAGGAGCGCCTCGCCAGGCTCGTGGAGAGGGGCCTCGATCACGTGCAGGTGAGCATCCAGTCGTCGCGCGCGGATCGAGCGGACGTCATCGCGGGCTACGCGGCGCACGCGCAGAAGATCCAGGTGATGCGCTGGGTCACCGAGCTCGGGCTGCCGCTCACGATGAACGTCGTCCTCCATCGCGCGAACCTCGACGAGGTCGACGACCTGGTCGCGCTCGCCGAGGACGTCGGCGCGAGCCGGCTCGAGCTCGCGAACACGCAGTACGTCGCGTGGGCGCTGTCGAACCGCGACGCGCTCCTCCCCACGCGCGAGCAGCTCGAACGCGCAGGCGAAGCGGCGGCGAGGCACAAGGCGCGGCTCGAGGGGAAGATGGACGTCCTCTTCGTGAAGCCCGACTACTTCGGGACGACGCCGAAGGCGTGCATGGATGGCTGGGCTCGGCGGTTCATCCACATGGTCCCGGACGGACGCGTCCTTCCGTGTCACGCCGCGACGAGCATTCCTTCGCTCCGGTTCGACAACGTGAAGGTCCGCTCGCTCGCCGATATCTGGACGTCGTCCGAAGCGCTCCTCGCTTACCGCGGCGACGCGTGGATGCCCGAGCCATGCAAGAGCTGCGAGCGCCGGACGATCGACTTCGGGGGA
>JAEXCN010000010.1 GCA_023402175.1 Pseudomonadota bacterium
CGAGAGCAGCGGCGGTGGCCGAGCCGCGATGGCGGAAGCCCCGGCGGGCTACCCCGGTGGCGGTGCGGCGGACGCAACCTCGGAGCCCGGCATGGCGCCTGCAGCTCCGCCCCCAGCGTCGCCGATCGCGGCATCCGCCGCGCCGGCACGTGAGGCCGCGAAGGCGGCCGATGCTCGTGCCGAGACGGCGGCGGCCGAGGCACCCGTCGCGATCGCTCCGAGGCCCGAGCCGCGGCGTCCGCTCCCCCACCCGGGCCAGCTCACCGCCGGCGTGTGGGACGACAACCTGAACTTCGACTTCTTCCGGCCGTATGCTGCCGCGTTCAAGAAGCGCGACCCGCAGGACTTCGCGATGTTCGCCGATCAGGAGCTGACGACGGCGCGCGATCTCGCGACGGGCCAGCAGGCGCCGCACAGCGAGCTCGACGTGCAGCTCGTGCTCGACACCACGGGCAGCATGGGTGACGAGCTTTCGTACCTGCAGAGCGAGTTCGACGCGATCGCGGCCAAGGTCCGGGTGAAGTTCCCGAACGTGACGCCGCGCTGGAGCCTCGTTCTGTATCGCGACAAGGGCGACGCCTACGTCACGCGTCAATTCGACTTCACCACCGACACGAATCGGTTCCGCAACGACCTCCGCGCGCAGTCTGCGAGCGGCGGCGGCGACACTCCGGAGGCCGTCGTGCAGGGCCTCTCTTCCGGTCTCGCGCAGAGCTGGCGCTCGCAGAGCAGCGTCGCGAAGATGGTGTTCTGGGTCGCCGATGCACCCGCACATCCTGGCGAGGGCAGGGACCTCGCGAACGTGATCCGCGACGCGAAGAACAAGGGCGTCCACATCTACCCCGTCGCGTCGAGCGACACCGACGAGACCGCCGAGTACCAGATGCGCTCTGCCGCGCAGATGACGGGCGGCCGTTACGTGTTCCTCACGAACGACTCGGGCATCGGCAACGATCACGCCGAGCCGCACATCCCTTGTTACAACGTCACGCGCCTCGACGGCGCGATCGTCCGGATGATTCAGATCGAGCTCTCCGGCCGTCACCTCGAGCCGGAGCAGAACGAGATCGTCCGCTCCGTCGGACGCCCGAACAAGGAAGGCAAGTGCCAGCTGTCGAGCGGCGCGCTCGTGGCGAGCTACTGAGATTTCGATCCATGCCGGCGAACGATCGGCGCGGGCGAGCGAGAAGCGCCGGCTTCTGCTGTCACGGCGCGGAACGTCATCAGCCGGCCTTCTTCGCCTCGAGCTCTTCCCAACGCGCGGTGAGCTTCGCGACCTTCGCGCGGGCCTCGTCGAGGCGCGCCTGCACGGCCGCGGCCTTCGTCGGATCGGCACCGGCGGCGTAGAGCGCCGCGTCGCCGAGCTCCGCTTCGATCGCCGCGGCGGACTGCTCCGCCTCGTCGATCTTGTCCATGATGCCGTCGAGCTCGCGCTGCTCGTTCTTCGACAGGCCCGCGGGCTTCGGCTTCTCGGCTTTCGTCGCCGCCACTTTCGGTGCGGCGCTCTTCGCGGCCTTCTTCTCCTCCGCTTCCCGCGCGCGTGCCGAGGCGTACGCCTGATAGGCGCCGGCGTACCGCGTCACGCGGCCGTCGCCCTCGAAGCACAAGATGCCCGTCGTGACGCGATCGAGGAGATAGCGGTCGTGCGTGACGACGAGGAGCGAGCCCTCGTACGTCGAGAGGAAGTCCTCGAGCGCGGAGAGCGTGTCGGTGTCGAGGTCGTTCGACGGCTCGTCGAGCAGAAGCAGGTTCGCGGCCGAGGCGAGCAGACGCGCGAGCGCAAGGCGGGCGCGCTCGCCGCCGGAGAGCGCGGCGACCTTCTTCCGCTGCGCGTGCGAGTCGAACATGAACCGCTCGAGGTAGCTCCGCGGATCGACGCGCTCCTTGTCGACCGAGGGCACCGCTCGCGCGACGCAGTCGAACACGCTGAGATCGCCGTCGAGCGCGGCGCGCTCCTGATCGAGATAGCCGACACGCACGCGGCGGCCGAGGCCGATCGCGCCTTCGAATGCGAGGCCGCTGCCGAGGTCTCCGCGTGAGGAGCCGCCCTCCGCGGCGCTCGCGAGGATCGCGCGGAGCAGCGTCGTCTTGCCGGCGCCGTTCGGTCCGAGGATGCCGAGGCGCTCGCCGGTCGTCATCGCGAGGTCGAGGCCCTTCACGAGGTGCCGCTCGCCGAGCTTCACGTCGAGACCGCGGATGTCGAGGATGCTGCGGCCGGCGTCCGTGACCTCAGCGGAGAGCTCGACGCGCCCGTCCTCGCGCAGCGGTCCTGCGGCCTTCGCCGCTTCAGCGCGCTCGATGCGCGCCTTCTGCTTCGTCCCGCGTGCTTTCGGCTGGCGGCGGAGCCATTCGAGCTCCGTGCGGAGGAAGTTCTGGCGGTTCTTCTCGGTCCGCTCCGAGAGCGCGAGGCGCTCCGCCTTGGCCTCGAGGTAGGCCGCGTAGCCGCCGTCGTAGGGGTAGACCGATCCGCGATCGACCTCGATCGTGCGGTCCGCGATGCGATCGAGCAGCCATCGATCGTGGGTGACGAAGAGGACGGCGCCGCGGAACTCCTCGGCGAGATAGCGCTCGAGCCAGTCGATCGTGTCGGCGTCCAGGTGGTTCGTCGGCTCGTCGAGGATCATCACGTCGGGCGCGCCGACGAGGACCTGGGCGAGCGCAACGCGCCGGCGCTGCCCACCGCTGAGCTGCCCCGCCGGCCGCTCGATGACGCTGCCGATGCCGAGGTGATCGATCACGCGCTCGACCTCGTGCGAGCGATCCCACCCGCCGAGGCGCTCGACCTCCGCGCTCGCCGCGAGCTGCTCTCCGAGGAGCGCGTCGGTTGTCTCGCCGGCGCCGATGCGCGCCGTGATCTCCTCGTGCTTCTTCCGCGCAACGAGCCAGGCCTCGAGGCCTTCCTCGACGGTGGCGCGGACGGAGCGCTTCGGGTCGAGGTCCGGCTCCTGCGCGAGGAACGCGACACGCGCGCCGCGACGGACGGCAACCGAGCCGCCGTCGGGATATTCGACGCCCGCGAGGATCTTGGCGAACGTGCTCTTGCCGGCGCCATTGCGTCCGACGACGCCGACGCGTTCACCTTCGGTGATGGTGAGCGACGCCTTTGCGAGGAGGACGCGCTCACCGTAGGCCTTGTCGATGTCGAGTGCTGCGAGGACGCTCATCTAGTTGGAACAGTCGGGGAGGCGATCGAGGTAGACGTCGGCGGCGCAGTTGGCGAACGCCTTCGCACATGCGGCTGCATCCGCGCCGGCATCGGCCGCGGCGGCGCCGGTACACTTCGTCTTGATCTCGTCGGTGACGTCATCGGAGAGCTCCCAAGCGGCGACGAAGATGTCGTCGACGCTGTCGATCCCCTTTGCCGGGTCATAGGCCGTCGAGCGGCTCGTGCAGCCCGCGACGTCCGAAGGCTCGCACGTCGCGCAATAGCTCTCGACGAGCGCCTTCTGCGAAGCGGTCGGCGGCTCGTCGTTGTAGTGCGCGTACTCGCAGGCGCGGCGCTTCTTGCCGTCGCAGTTGTCCTGCGTCAGGCAGAGCGCCTCCGCGCGCCGGTAAGTAGCGCTGTTGATCGTCGTGTCGTTCGCGGCGCACCACGCGTCGAACCCGTCGGCGCCGCAGTTGAGCTCACCCGCGTTCCCGCAGCCCTCGAAGTACGCCCGCGTGATCTCGCACGTCGACTTCGAGCCTGCGTCGCCGTCGTCCGAGGCGGCGCTCCCGTCGCGGCGGCCGCTATCGGACGACGGTCCCGCGGGCGCGGACGTGTCGTCGGAGCACGCGGCGACGGTGCCGGTCGATACGGCCGCGAGCGCGAGAAGCGCCCCGATGCCGGGAAGAGCACGCAACGACATGGAGGCCGCGGAGCATGGCTCAGAAGGCGACCGGCGTCCACCCGAGCCTTAGCCTTGCACCCGTGCGCGCCCGACCGCGGCCTCGACGCGCTCGACCGCGAAGCTCGTCACTTCGCCGGCGACGGGCGCACAATAGGGCTCTGCCATTTCACTCCCTCCAAGAATGGATGCTGCCGCTGCCTCGGTCTCGACCGGCGAGCACCCGCCCAAGGTGGACGAGCAGCTGACGGCACTCCTCGTCCGAAAGCGGGGCGAACACGCCGCGCGCGAACGTCTCGAGGCATTCAGCGTCCGTCTGCACGCGCTCTAGCCCCTCCGGCGTGAGGACCATCGACCGGAAGGTTCGATAAGACGTTCCCTCTTCCAAGAGCCCCTTTCCGCGTAAGCGCCTCATCATCTTCGACGCATAGGTGACGGAGCAGCGCAGACGCCGTGCAAGCTCGGTGGCGCCCAGCGCGTGATTCGGAACCCGCTGGAACGCTCGAAGCGCGAGGATCTCGATCGCGCTCCAATCGTCAAAACGCTCGCTACGTCGAACGGCCTTTTCCATCTCGTGCGCGCACACGAGGACGCGTTTGAACAACTCTTCGTAGCGGATCCCGTCCATGTTTCCGCGTGCAAGCACATCGCGCACCAGAGACCGAAGCGCCTCGTTTCGGAGAGTTGGCCAATCCGGGAGCTGGCCCCGGCCACGACGCTGGCCCGCGATGGGCCACCAGCTGGCCGCGATGGGCCGCCAGTTGGCCGCGATGGGCCGCCAGTTGGATGCCCGATCGCCACCGATGACGGACGCCGATGATGGACGGCACGGAGGGGCACGCCGCTCGTCATGCCCTGCCATCGGGGCCGCGGACGAGCACGCGGCGATGGCCGCTCGGCCGATTGGTCAGGCATCCGTTGGGTGCCCCGAGTGAGCCCGCGACGTCGCCCCGACGCTTGTGTCCTTGTTCACTGAACTGGGCAACAAGCGGCGTGCGCTTCGTCGGTGGTGCCGTCCCTGCTTGTGTCCTTGTTCACTAAACTGGGCAACAAGCGGGGAGCCTCGCCGGTGCTGCGGTCCCCGCTTGTGTCCTTGTTCACTGAACTGGGCAACAAGCGGCGAGCACTCCCTCCTTGTGCCCGCCCCGCTTGTGTCCTTGTTCACTGAACTGGGCAACAAGCGGCGCGCGCGTCCATCCTGCTCGACGGCTCCGGATATTCGGGAATCGACATTTCGCGCTCGACCGTGCGTTCCTTCGCAGCGCGTCGGCCCTCACCTCCACCATGCGCACGCGTCGTCGTGCGCGGTGCGGGAAGCGGAGTGAACGCGCTTGACCTCGACCGTTACCGATCGCATGTGTTCCGCGAATCGTGATCCGCACGGCCGCTCTCCGCATGCTCCTCGTGGGCGCTTCGCTCTCGATCGCTGCGTGCGCGGCGGACGACCAGAGCGCAGCCCGAGCGGGACAGGTCTCGGAGCGGGCCCCGGATCCGCCGCCACCCGGCTCGACGACGCCGAGCGATCCGCCGGACCCTGTGGACAGAAGCGTCGTCGTCTCGCACGAGCGCGAGCTCCGCGGCGCGTGGATCTCGACGGTGTACAACGGCACGTGGCCGAGCAAGACCGGTCTCACCCCTGCCGCGGCGAAGGCGGAGCTGACGACGATCCTCGATGCGCTCGCGAGCGCGCGCATGAACGCGGTCTTCTTCCAGGTCCGCGCCGAGTCCGACGCGTTCTACCCGTCGCCGCTCGAGCCTTGGAGCCGGTTCCTCACCGGCAAACAAGGACAGGATCCGGGCTGGGACCCGCTCGCGTTCGCGATCGAAGAAGGGCACAAGCGCGGGATCGAGGTCCATGCGTGGATCAACCCGTACCGCGGGCTCGTGAGCTCGCAGATCGAGGTCGCGCCGACGCACGTCACGAAGCAGCTCGCTTCTGCCGCGCGCGCTTACGGCAACCTCGTATGGATGGACCCCGGCGTCCCCGAGGTCCGCGCGCACATCCTCGACGTCGTTCGCGACATCCTCATGCGCTACGACGTCGATGGCATCCACTTCGACGACTACTTCTATCCGTACCCTGTGCAGGGGCAGACGTTCGACGATGCGTCCCCGTACGCTTCGTACACGAACAGCGGCGGAACGCTGTCGAAGGACGACTGGCGCAGGAGCAACGTCGACGCGCTCGTCCGTGAGACGTCCGAGCTCGCGACGACGACGCGCGCGAGCGTCCGCTTCGGCGTGAGCCCGTTCGGGATCTACCGGCCGGGAACGCCGCCGGGGATCACCGGCCTCGATGCCTACGGCACGCTCTACTGCGATCCGATCAAGTGGATGGACGAGGGCTGGGTCGACTACCTCGCGCCCCAGCTCTACTGGCCGACGACGCAGACCGCGCAGGCCTTCGGGACGCTGATCGCCTGGTGGGCGGGGATCGCGAAGGCGGGGCGCTCCGTGTTCGTCGGGCACGAGGCCACGAAAGCAGGTGAGGGCGCGTTCTCGCTCGACGAGTACGACGCGCAGATGAAGCTCGTCGCCGCCGAGCGTGCTCGCGGAGCGCGCGGGAGCATCTTCTTCTCTGCCAAGCCGCTCGTCTCCGATCAGGCGAACCTCCGGACGCTGCTCTCCGAGAAGCACTGGACCATGCCGGCCGCCACGCCGCCGCTCGCGATCGCGTCGCTCGAGCCTCCGGGGCCGGCGCCGCTCTTGGGCATGGGCGTGCGATCGGTCACGGTGACCACGGCGTCGAACGCACGTTCCGTCGCGGTCTATCGCGAGCGAGCGGACGGCAGCTTCCGCATCGAGCGGCTCGTTCCGACGTTGGCGTCCGCGGCCGGTGCGCAGGTCCGAATCGAGCTCGAGCCCGGCCGTTGGGCGCTCAGCATCGTCGACCGGCGCGGTGTCGAAAGCCGTGCCGCACGGGTGTTCCTCGACTGATCGCGCGCTGCGCGGAAGCCGCGGCCGCGCTTAATGTCAAGAATTGCAAAGGGTTGTACCTTCCGATCGAACCCTTGCCGGGCATTGCCGTGCTGCTAAACTGGACGGCGACACGGCTGGTCACGGGCATGGATCGAGGCTCTCTCGGCTTCTGAGGGGAATCGGGCACGACTCGCAGACGGACTGTCGAATGAGCGGTGGCTGTCGCCGCACCTGTCCTCCCCCCGAATCCTCGGACGGCCCACGCGGGCGGTGGACTTCTCGAGACTGTCTGCGTGGGCCGTTGGAAACGGGATTCGAATGAGCTCGCGCCTCTACGTGGGAAACCTCTCCTACGAGACCGATACCGAGACGCTCCGCCAGGCTTTCGCTTCGGCGGGTGAAGTGACCGATGCGCATGTCGTGATGGATCGCGAGAGCGGCCGCTCGCGCGGCTTCGGCTTCGTCACCATGGCGACGCCTGACCTCGCCAAGAAGGCGATCGAGACGATGAACGGGAGCTTGATCGACGGCCGCCCGATCCGCGTCAACGAGGCCGAGGAGCGTCCGCGTGGTGGTGGCGGCGGCGGCGGCTTCGGCGGCCCGCGCAGCGACCGCGGC
>JAEXCN010000022.1 GCA_023402175.1 Pseudomonadota bacterium
AGGCGGGAGCGAGCGATGCTCCGATCGCGGTCGGCGAGGTGTCGCCGCCGCCGGCAGGCTCCGGCATCGACGCCGCCGCGCTGCGCGACGCGGCTGCCGACGAGATCAAGCAGATCGACTTCTCGCGAATCACCGATCGCCGCAGGGTCGTCGTATCGCTTGCGCTCACGCGCGCCGTCGCCGAGGGAACGATCGCCTGCACGGTGAATGCGATGCTTCGCGACGCGCGCACCGGCGCGATGATCGCGATCATCGAAGCGGGCGCACAGGCCGACGGGCCCGCGTCCGCGGAGCTCCGGAGGCAGGTCGCCCACGCGGCCGTCCGAAGCGCCGTGCGCCGCATTCCGCGCGTGCTCGGCGGGAAGTAGCTCGAGCGACAGGAGACGTGCGTCGACGCCGCACGGTCCTCGCTGGCTCGCGTGCTACACCCGGTCATCATGGCGACGCGGACCGAGAAGGACACGATGGGTGACATCGAGGTGCCGGCGGACCGGTACTGGGGGGCTCAGACCCAGCGCAGCGTCCAGAACTTCCGCATCGGTGGACACCGCTTCGCTCCGTCGGTCATCCACGCGCTCGGCGTCGTGAAGAAGGCCGCCGCGCGGGTGAACCGCGACCTCGGCAAGCTCGACGAGCAACGCGCCGACATCATCGCGCGTGCGGCCGACGAGGTGATCAGCGGCAAGCTCGACGATCACTTTCCGCTCGTCGTCTGGCAGACCGGAAGCGGCACGCAGACGAACATGAACGCGAACGAGGTCATCGCGAACCGCGCGAACGAGCTCGCCGGACACGCGCTCGGCACCGGTGGCCCGGTGCATCCGAACGATCACGTGAACATGTCGCAGTCGTCGAACGACGTGTTCCCCACGGTGATGCACGTCGCGGTCGCTTCGCGCATCCGCGAGCGACTGCTCCCTTCCGTCGAGGCCCTCCGGAGCGCGATCGAGGAGAAGTCCGAAGCGTTCGCCGACGTCGTGAAGATCGGGCGGACGCACATGATGGATGCGACCCCGCTCACGGTCGGACAGGAGATGAGCGGCTGGGCAGCGCAGCTCGCGTTCGCGGAGCGCAGGATCGTCGAGTCGCTCGACGGCCTCTACGATCTCGCGCTCGGCGGCACCGCCGTCGGAACAGGACTGAATTCGCACCCCGAGTGGGCGACGCGTGTCGCCGCCGAGATCGCGACGCTGGCGCGTGCGCCGTTCCGTTCGGCGCCGAACAAGTTCGCGGCGCTCGCGGCGCATGATGCGCTCGTCGCCGTGAGCGGCTCGCTCCGGTTGCTCGCGACGGTGTGCATGAAGATCGGAAATGACGTCCGGCTCCTCGCGAGCGGACCGCGCGCCGGCCTCGCTGAGCTCCGCATCCCCGCGAACGAGCCCGGGAGCTCGATCATGCCGGGGAAGGTGAATCCGACGCAGGCCGAAGCGCTCACGATGGTGGCCGCGCACGTGATGGGTAACGACGTCACCGTCGGCATCGCCGGGGCGACGGGGCATCTCGAGCTCAACGTGTTCAAGCCGGTCATCGTCCACAACGTCCTCGAGAGCGTCGAGCTCCTCGCCGACGCGTGCGAGAGCTTCGGTGAGAAGCTCGTGATCGGCATCGAACCGAACCGCGAGGTGATCGCGCACCATCTCGCGAGCTCGCTCATGCTCGTGACCGCGCTCTCACCCGTCGTCGGTTACGCGAACGCGGCGAAGATCGCGAAGACGGCCTACGAGAAGAAGATCACCCTGAAGGAAGCGGCGGTCTCGCTGGGCCTCGTCACGTCAGAGCAGTTCGACGAGCACGTGAAGCCCGAAGCGATGACGCATCCCTGACCGCCCGTGATCACGGCGCGGCCGAGCTGAGCCGCTCGAAACGCAGCGCGCTCCTCGGCATCGGAATCCAGGGGAGGCGCGGCTCGCGAGCCACACGCGAGAGGGCGATCCTGCGACGCGGGCCCCCCATTGCCGCCAGTGACGCGTCGCGCCTATAGTCCGGCCGAAATGTCCAAGAACTCCTTCGGTAGCCAGGCGACCCTCAAGGTCGGAGCGGATTCGTACACGATTTACCGACTCGACGCGGTCTACAAGAAGTACGGCGAAGCGGCGAAGCTTCCCTTCTCCCTGAAGATCCTGCTCGAGAACCTCCTCCGTACCGAGGACGGCGTCTCGGTGACCGAGGCCCACATCGCGGCTGTCGCGAAGTGGCAGGCGGCGGCGGAGCCGTCGCAGGAGATCGCGTTCACGCCGAGCCGCGTGCTCCTCCAGGACTTCACCGGCGTGCCCGCCGTCGTCGATCTCGCCGCGATGCGCGACGCGATGAAGAAGATGGGCGGCGACCCGCGCAAGATCAACCCGCTCCAGCCCGTCGAGCTCGTCATCGATCACTCGGTGCAGGTCGACGAGTTCGGAAGCAAGGATGCTCTCCACAAGAACGCGGAGCTCGAGTTCGCCCGCAACCAGGAGCGCTATCGCTTCCTCAAGTGGGGCCAGCAGGCGTTCCACAACTTCAAGGCGGTCCCGCCGGACACGGGCATCGTCCACCAGGTCAACCTCGAGTTCCTCGCGCGCGTCGTCATGGCCGCCCCCGCGCAGCTCGGAGCGCTCCCGCTCGCGTACCCGGACACGCTCGTCGGAACCGACTCGCACACGACGATGATCAACGGCCTCGGCGTCCTCGGCTGGGGCGTCGGTGGCATCGAGGCGGAGGCCGCGATGCTCGGCCAGCCCGTCAGCATGCTCCTCCCGCACGTCATCGGCGTCCGCCTCACCGGCACGCTCGCCGAGGGCGCGACCGCGACGGACCTCGTCCTCACGGTCACGCAGATGCTCCGCAAGCACGGCGTCGTCGGCAAGTTCGTCGAGTTCTTCGGCCCCGGCCTCGCGAAGCTCCCGCTCGCCGATCGCGCGACGATCGCGAACATGGCGCCCGAGTACGGCGCGACCTGCGGCATCTTCCCGATCGACGCGGAGACGATCCGCTACCTGAAGTTCAGCGGCCGCACCGACGCGCAGCTCGCGCTCGTCGAGGCGTACGCGAAGGAGCAGGGCCTCTGGATCGACGAGAATTCGCCCGAGGCGACGTACACGCACGTCGTCACGCTCGATCTCTCGACCGTCGAGCCGTCGCTCGCCGGCCCCGCGCGTCCGCAGGACCGCGTCAACGTTCCCGGCGTGAAGACGTCGTTCAACAACGCGCTCGAGCAGTACCGCGCACGTCCGAAGGCACCGAAGAAGAAGAGCCTCCTCGCCGACAGCGATGCGGTGGCCGACAAGGACGTGGCCGACGGCAGCGTCGTCATCGCGGCGATCACGAGCTGCACGAACACGTCGAACCCCTCCGTCCTCATGGGCGCGGGTCTCCTCGCGAAGAAGGCCGCCGAGAAGGGCCTCACGGCGAAGCCGTGGGTGAAGCCGAGCATCGGCCCGGGCTCGAAGGTCGTGACCGAGTACCTCGAGAAGGCAGGTCTGCTCGAGGCGCTCGAGAAGGTCGGCTTCTACATCGTCGGCTACGGCTGCACGACTTGCATCGGCAACAGCGGCCCGCTCCCCGGTCCGATCTCGAAGGCGATCGACGAGAAGGACCTCTTCGTCGCGTCCGTCCTCTCCGGTAACCGCAACTTCGAAGGCCGCGTCCACGCCGAGGTCCGCGCGAACTATCTCGCGTCACCGCCGCTCGTCGTCGCCTACGCCATCGCGGGCCGCGCCGACATCGATCTCACGACCGAGCCGCTCGGCACGGGCAAGGACGGCAAGCCCGTCTTCCTGAAGGACATCTGGCCGACGCAGAAGGAAGTCGCGGACATCGTCGAGCAGGCCGTCGCGCCCGAGATGTTCAAGAACGTCTACGCGGACGTCTACGCAGGCGACAAGGAGTGGCAGTCGCTCGTCGTTCCCGAGGGCGATCTCTACGTCTGGGAGAAGGACAGCACGTACGTCAAGCACCCGCCCTACTTCGAGGGAATGGATGCACAGCCGGGCGCGATCGCTCAAATCGCGAACGCGCGTGCGCTCGCGGTCCTCGGCGACAGCATCACGACCGACCACATCTCGCCGGCCGGCTCGATCAAGGCCGACAGCCCCGCGGGTAAGTACCTCGTCGAGCGCGGCGTGAAGAAGGAGGACTTCAACTCCTACGGCTCGCGCCGCGGCAACCACGAGGTCATGGTGCGCGGAACGTTCGCGAACGTCCGCCTCCGTAACCAGCTCGCTCCGGGCACCGAGGGCGGATTCACGCGTTACCTCCCGACGGGCGAAGTGATGTCGATCTTCGACGCGTCGGTGAAGTACATCGCCGATGGCGTCCCGCTCTTCGTCATCGCCGGCAAGGAGTACGGCTCCGGCTCGTCGCGCGACTGGGCGGCGAAGGGGCCGAAGCTCCTCGGCATCCGCGCGGTCCTCGCGGAGAGCTACGAGCGCATCCACCGCTCGAACCTCGTCGGCATGGGCATCCTCCCGCTGCAGTTCCCGGCGGGTGAGAACGCTGCTTCGCTCGGCCTGACGGGCGAGGAGATCTTCGACGTCGTCGGCCTTCCCGAGCTGCTCGACAGCGGCTTCAAGGGCGGACGCGAGGTCGTCGTCCGCGCGAAGTCGCCCGACGGCAAGTCGACGAAGGAGATCCGCGCGACCGTGCGGATCGATACGCCGCAGGAAGTCCTCTACTACAAGCACGGCGGCATCCTCCCGTACGTGCTCCGGCAGCTCCTCACGCAGCCCTGAGGCCGCTCACCGAGCGAACGATCACGCGCTCCGTCGCGTCCGCCCACGTGGCGCGGACGCGATGGGCGCGGCTGGAAGTCCTCCAGGCAAATCTCCGCAGAATCCCGAGAATGAACCTCGACTGATCGGACGCGCGGACCGGGCGTGACGCGCAGCGAGGGCTCGCGCGCGCTTGTTTCCTAGTTGAGTGAACCAGGAAACAAGCTTACGCGACACGCTGACCAGTCCGCGTTCGCGGCCCTTGTTTCCCACTTGAGTGAACCAGGAAACAAGCTGCGAGAGTGCGTCACACTCGATGTGGACGTCGTTCGCGTCGACCGGACGCCGCTCTGAGCTGTCATCGTTCGCGCCCCGGGATGGAGCTAGACCATTCGCATGGCGCACGGTCGAGGTCGAGGAATTGGGCGGTGGCCGTTCACGAACCTCGCCACGACGGTGTTCGTGCTGGTGCTCGCGGGATGCGGACCGCGCACGGCGGCTCGTGCTCCACACGCCGTCGACGCCGAGCTCGGCGCGGTGCCTCCGAGCGCTGCTCGCGTCTGCATCGTGCGACCGGCCACGACCGGATCCGAGATCACGATGGAGATCCGGGACAACAAGCGTCTCGTCGGTGCCACACGCGGCGGCACGTTCGTGTGCTGGCTCGCAGCACCGGGCGAGCATCAGATCACGTCCGTCGACGACGACACGGGGCCGACGTTCATCCACGCGCGCGCCGGGCGGCACTACTGGCTGCACCAGGATGTGATCACCCTCGCGGGTGATCTCCACGCACATCTCGATTGGATCGACGACGCGACGGCAGCGGAGATGCTCGACGCGTGCACGTCACGCGTCGTCGTGAGCGTGCCCGGCCACGACGATCGAACCGATGCCGTGGCCGTGGCGCCAGCGCTCTGATCAGCCGATCTTCAGGAGCTCGACCTCGAAGACGAGCGTCGAGTTCGGCGGGATCACCGGCGGGAACCCGCGCGCGCCGTAGGCGAGGTCGGAGGGGATCGTGAGCTTGCGCAGCCCGCCGATCTTCATCCCGGCCACGCCCTGGTCCCAGCCCTTGATCACCTGACCGGCGCCGAGATTGAACGTGAAGCCCTGTCCGCGGTCGCGCGAGCTGTCGAACTTCTTCCCGTCGGTGAGGGTGCCGACATAGTGCACGGTCACGCGGTCACCGGCCTTCGCCTCCTGACCACTGCCTTCCTTCAGTTCCTCGATTTTCAGGTCCGCCATGCGGGCGACCATACCCTGGCTCGATCCGCAGTGCTTGCATGAACCGATCGAGTGGCACGACGTCGCGTCTGGGTGAGGATGCGCCGCCGGTTCGCAGCCGCGGTCGAGCGTGAAGCGGGACGCGGACAAATTTCTCGACCGGCCGCAAATCGAACCGCGATCTCGTTCGTCTCAGGGTGACATGCGGGGTTCTCCGATGTCTCTCTGGCTGCGCTCCTCGAAGCTCCGGCGCGCGTTCGCCCTCTCCGCCGTCGTCGTCGCGACCGGCGGCCTCGTCCTCTACAAGGCGCCCTCCTCGGCCGCCTTTCCCAACGATTCTCGGCCGATCACCCGGCTCCTCACCGCGGACGGCAAGAGCTCCGTCGCGTTCGGCGGGCCCGGGCTGCGCGGCGTCCTCTCGCTCAGTCACACGAAGGTCCTCTCCGGGCAGACCACGCCCGTCTACGCCGAGCTGAAACTCGTTGCAGACAGCTCCGAGACGGCGCCGGTCCGCGCGCCCATCTCGCTCGCGGTCGTCCTCGACACCTCCGGCTCGATGAGCGGGGAGAAGATCGAAGACGCGAAGCGCTCCGTGCTTCGCCTCATCTCCGACATGCGCGACGAGGACGAGATCGCCGTCGTTCGTTATTCGGACACGAGCGAAGTGATCCAGCCGCTCGCGCGCGTCGGCAACGTGCGGAGCTCGCTGTCGGCTCGCATCCGCCAGCTCGAGGCCGGCGGCGGAACCAACATCCCCGGCGGTCTCTCGCAGGGGCTTCGCGCGCTCGACGAGGCAGGAGAGGGACTCAACGTACCCATGGGGATGAAGCCAAGAGCTCGCGTACGTCGCATCGTCCTCGTGAGCGACGGTCTCGACAGCACGCGCGCGCAGGCCGAGTCGCTCGCGCGTGCGAGCTTCGCGAGCGGCATCACCGTGTCGTCGCTCGGGATCGGCCTCGATTTCGACGAGAGCTACATGGGCGCCGTCGCGCAGAGCGGCCACGGCAACTTCGCGTTCATCAAGGATGGCGGCAGCCTCGCTGGGTTCCTGAAGCGCGAGCTCGAGCAGACTGCGACGACGACGGTCGAGAACGTCCGCATGAATCTCCAGCTGCCCGAGGGCGTCCGCTTCGTCTCCGCGACGGGCGCGGATGCGAGCTTCGATGGTCAGAGCGTCGATCTCCGTCTCGGGTCGCTCTTCGCGGGCGACGAGCGGCGCGTGATCCTGGAGCTCTCCGCCGATGCAGTGGCGGGAAGCAGCGATCTCCGCGCGAGCGCTTCGTGGAACAAGGTCGGCGAGGCGAGCACATCGACATCGGTGCCTGCGCTCTCGCTCGTTGCGTCGAACGACGCCGCCGAGGTCGAACGTGGCCGCGACGGCGCGGTTCTCGCGAGCGCTACGAGCGTGATCGCATCGAGGCGACAGCTCGAGGCCGCGAATGCCTACGCGCGAGGCGACGTCGCGACGGCCACGCGGCTCACGGCGCAGAACGAGGCGGCGCTCGGCGCGGCGCTCGTGGCGGCCCCGTCCGCGGCCGCGCCCGCGCTCACGGCGCAGATGAACGCGTATTCGGTCCAGAAGAAGGGCTTCTCGTCCTTCCGCCCGCAGAGCGCCGAAGGAAAGAGCGCGACGAAGGCCGCTGCCGCGAAGGACTTCGACAACCTCAACCGCCCTTCGAGCTTCTGACATGAAGAAGATCGCCTTCGTCGTCGCCGCAGCGTCGCTCTTCGCGTTTGCACCGCTCGCGATCCGCTTCGGTCCTGTCGCCTCGTCGGTCGCGCTCGTCTGGCTCGGCGTGCTCCTCGCGGTGTTCGCGAGCGGCGCGTCGGGTGCTCAAGGTTGGTCGCTGTCGATTGGGAGCGGTGCACTCGGAGCGTTCGGCAGCGGTGTGCTCGCGTCGTCGTCGCCGACGGTTGCAGGCGCCGTTCTCGTTGCGGCTGCATTCGCCGAGCGAACCACTCGTGTGAGGTCTCGGACGGCGCGTGCGGTGCACGTGCTGCTCGCACTCGTCGGCGGAGGTCTCGCGGGGGCGCTCTCGCATGCATACACGACGGCGTCGCTGCCGGTCTTTGCCGTGGCCGCCGTCGTCGCTGCCGTGCTCGCTGCGCTGCCGCTCCTCGTCGAGGCCGACGACCCCGTCGCGCATGCGCTCGAGCAGGTTGCAACTCTCGTGGGCGAGCCGGCGAAGCGCTCGCTGCTCGATGGCGCAGAGCTCCGTCGGAATGCAGAGGAGGTCCCGCTCGACCGCGTGACCGCCGCTCGCGTGAAGACGACGTGGCAGTCGCTCCTCCGCCTCGCCGAAGCACGCATGCGGCTCGAGCGGACGCGGCCGCAAGCTCTCGTCCGCTTCGCGTCGCAGGTCTCGCCAGCAACAGCCGGAGATGCAGGCGCCGAAGCGCCCAATCCACCGATGACCACGTTCGCGCCGACGACGTCTGGCTCTGCGGCCGACGCGGTGCTCGGGATGGTCGATCAACGCATCGCCGAGCACGTCAGCGTGCTCGCGCGCGCCTACACGGCGGTCGACGCCGTCAGCGCCGCGCGCATCGGTCTCGACGACGCTGCACTGAAGAACGTCCAGTCGATGGGAGAATCACTCGACGAAGTGAGCCGCGCGATCGTCGAGGTGCGCGCCGAGGAGCGAGCCCCGGGCGCGACCGCCACGTGAATGCGCGCCCGCGAGGGCGGTGGCTACATGCACTCGAGCTTGTACTTTTTCCGACCCGTGGCGTCGATCGTGTACGGCGGGTCGCAGTTCTTCTTCGGTGGCGGAGGCGCGGTTTGGACCGTCTTCGGCGTCGTCGGGATCGGCTTCACCGTCGATTGCGGCACGGCGCTCGGCGGCGGCTTCGTCGTGACGACGGGTGCGCTGGACGTCGCCTTCGGATCGACCGTGCTGGGGTCCGTGCTCTCCGGTGGCGGCGGATCCGGGATGGCGCGATCGGAGGTCGGCTCCGGCGTCGCGGTCGCGGACGCCGTTGCGGTCGAAGTTGCCGTTGCCGTTGCCGTTGGTGAGACCGTCGCGCTCTGAGCGCTGGGCGCCTTTATGTCGGCGCCGGTCGAGAACTTCCCTGCGAGCACCACGCCGACGGCGACGAGCAGCACGACGACGCCCGCGACGGACGCGATGACGGGGAGCTTCCGGTCGACCGGAAGGCTCATGATCGTCCCGGTGAGGCC
>JAEXCN010000032.1 GCA_023402175.1 Pseudomonadota bacterium
CTTCTTCCCGCCGCCCGGCCACTTCCCGCCGCCCTCGCCCGTCTTCGGCTTCCCTTTTGCCCCATGCGCGCCGACGCCGGCCTTCGGTGTGTCGCTCTTCTTCGCTTCGGGGCGCTTCTCGGTCTCCGTCTTCTTCTTCATCGTCCCGATCTCCACCGAGGAGCAAACGCTCGCGTTCGCCTCTCGTGTCTCGGGTCCTGCATGCCGCACGCCAGACGCGCGCGCTCGAGCTCCGACGACGAGGCCGTGGCCGCTGAAGACGATGGTGATGACGTGGATCGGCGCTCGAGATCCCGCGAGCGAGCAGCGAAGCGCGAATCGCCCTCAGCTCTTGATCTTCTCGTTCGCGGCGTCGTAGAGCGGGCGGATCGACGCGATCGCCGGATACGTCTTGCCGGCGATGTCGACTTCCCACGTCCCCGCGTCGAGGTACTTCTGATCGATCGGCTCATCCGCTTCGATCATCGCGAGGCCGACGGCGCCGCCGAGCGTGAACCCGTACGAGGCGGCGCGGATGTATCCGAGCGCCTTTCCGTTCCGCTTCACGATCTCGGCGTGGAACATCAACGCCTCGGGATCGCGCACGAGGATCTGCACGAGCCGCTTCTTCAGCGGCCCCTCGGCCTTCTTCGCGAGCACCGCCTCCTTACCGAGGAAGCCGCCCGGCTTCTTCAGATCGAGCGCAAAGCCGAGGCCTGCTTCGAGGATCGAGTCGGTGTTGTCGATGTCGTGACCGTAGTCGCGGTAGCCCTTCTCCATGCGAAGGCTCGCGAGCGACTTCAGCCCCGCGTGCCGGAGGCCGAAGCGCTGGCCGGCCTCGACGATGCGGTCGTAGACGTGCGTCGCCTGCTCCGTCGGGACGTACAGCTCGTAGCCGAGCTCGCCGAGGTACGTGATGCGCTGGCAGAGCGCACGCGCGAAGCCGATGTCGATCTCGCGCGCATCCCGGAACGCAAACGCCTCGTTCGACATGTCCGCGGTCGTGATCGCCTGGAGCAGCTCGCGTGAGCGTGGCCCCTGCACGTTGATCTGCGCGTACGCGGACGTGACGTCCGTGACGAACGCGTGAGCGTCCTCGGCGAAGTGCCGCCGCATCCATGTCTCGACGTGGCGGTGTGCGGTGTCGGAGGCGACGACCATGAAGCGATCGTCGTCGAGCTTCGTGACGGTGAGGTCCGCCTCGAGCTTGCCACCCTCGTTCAGCCACTGCGTGTACGTGACGCGCCCCTTCTCGCCGTTCACGCTTCCGCCCGAGATCCAGTCGAGGAGGCGTCCGGCGTCTCGTCCCTGGACGAGGAACTTCGCCATGAACGACATGTCCATGACGATGACGTCTTCGCGCGCGGCCTTGTGCTCCTCGGCCCAGTACGGCATCCACGTCGGCTTGCCGAACGAGAGCGGCCCCGGATCCGGCTTCTCTCCATCGGACGCGTACCAGTCGGCGCCTTCCCAGCCGCTCACGTCGCGGAAGAACGCGCCACGTTCCGCGAGCCGATCGTAGATCGCCGACTTCTTCGCGCCGCGCGCGGTCGTCATCGACCGGAATGGGTAGTGGCACTGGTAGACCATCCCGAGGGACTCGACCGTGCGTGTGCGGCGGTATTCGGGGTTCGACTGGTACGGATGAAGGCGGTCGATGTTGAAGCCGGTGATGTCGACGTCCGCTCGGCCGTTGACGATCCAGTGCGCCATCACGCGGCCGAGGCCGCCGCCGGTGAGGATGCCGATCGAGTTCAGGCCCGCCGCGACGAAGTAGTTCTTCATCTCGGGCGCCTCGCCGACGCACGGCTGGAGGTCCGGCGTGAAGCTCTCCGGGCCGCAGAAGAACTTTCGGACGCCCACTTCGAGCGTCGCCGGCACGCGCGACATCGCCTTCTCGACGTACGGGCCCATGCGCTCCCAGTCGGGCGCGATCTCGCCGAAGGAGAAGTCCTCGGGGACGCCTTCGATCTTCCACGGCGCGCAGAGCGGCTCGAAGAGGCCGACCATCAGGCCGTCGACCTCGCGGCGGATGTACCCGTACGAGCCCGGATCCTCGAGCACGGGCCAGTTGCCGATGCCCGGGATCCGATCGGTGATCAGGTAATAGTGCTCGGCCGACTGCAGCGGGATGTTCACGCCCGACTTCGCGCCGAGCTGCCTTGCCCACATGCCGGCGCAGTTGACGACGTAGTCGGCCTCGATGTGGCCGTGCGTCGTGTCGACGCCGGTGACGCGCCGATGCGCGCCCGAGCCCCTCGAGGTCACGTTCGTGACGGCGACGCCCTCGAGGATGGTTGCACCTTGCATGCGCGCGCCCTTCGCGAGCTGCATCGTGATGTCGACGGGGTTCGCGACGCCGTCTTCCTTCACGTAGAAGCCGGCGAGGATGTCGTCGACCTTCGCGAGCGGGAAGAGCTCCTTCACCTGGGCCGGCGAGATCTCGTGGACGTCAACCCCGCAGTGACGGTTGAACGCCGAGACGCGCCGATACTCCTCGAGCCGTCCTTCGTCGGCGGCGACCTCGATGAAGCCGACCGGCTTGAATCCCGACTCGAGCCCCGTCTCGACCTCGAGCCGCCCGTAGAGGTCGCGGGTGTACTTGCGCATCTCGGTCGACGTCTCGGAGGTCGAGCCGAACGTGACGATGAGCCCTGCGGCGTGCCAGGTCGTGCCCGACGTGAGCCGGTCGCGCTCGAGCAGCACCACGTCGCGCCATCCCATGTGCGCCAGGTGATAGGCGACGGAGCACCCGATGATTCCGCCACCGATGACGACCACGCGCGCGTGCTTCGGGAAGACCTTTTCGGACATCCAGCCCACAATAGCCGCGATTCGGCCGGCGTCGAGTGAGCACGCCCGACAGCTCCGCCGGCTTCGGCCGGACCGTACGCGTGCCGCCGGACGGCAGCATCGCCGCTCAGCTCGTCTCCACGCCTTCCCGCAGCACCGGATGGACGCGGGGACCATTGCAACGACCATGGCCGTGTTCGGCTGCGCGGTCGCGAGCGTCTGAGTTGCCCGAGACCGGCCGGCGCCTTGCACATGGCGACGCGGACACTCGCAGGAGAACCCGTGATGAAGATGAAGCTCACGAACGTCGCGATCGCCGCGACAATCTTCGCGTTCAGCTCGGGGGCGGCCGCGCAACAGCAGACGACGGCCCCGGAGACGAAGACCACGACGACGACCGAGAGCCACCCGACCAAGCACGCTCAGGAGAAGGTCAAGACCACCACGACGACGAAGAAGAAGAAGGCGAAGACGGCGCCGAAGGCGGAGAAGGCCGAGACGAAGGGCACGAAGGCCGGTCGACACAAGGCCAAAGAGGAGGAATCCGTCGCGGGGAAGGTGAAGAAAGGCGTAAAGGAAGAGGAAGAAGCGACGAGGAAGATGCAGGAGCAGATCGTCGGCAAGAAACAGCAGGAAGAGAACGAGCGCCGGGCACGCGAAGCGCGCGAGCGGGAACGCGACCGTCGCGACGCGAAGAAGGCAGGCGAGGCCGTCGGACGCGCGACGACGACGGCGGCGACGGGGATCATCACGGCGGGCCAGGACGTGACCCGTGCGCTCAATCCGCCGGGCAAGTACAACCCGATCGCCGCGACGTGGAATCCACTCGGCGCCGTCGTCGGTGGGCGCGTGAGCTTCAACGTCGAATACGCGCCTGTCACGCACCACGTGATCATCGTCAGCCCGCACTTCGCGAACCCGAGCCAGGACGTCAGCATCGCTCCGGACGTCACGCGCACGAACCGGTTCACGGGCGTCGGCGGCGAGGTCGGCTATCGCTACTACACGGGTACGAGGGGCCCGAACGGCATCTTCATCGGGCCGTCGGTCATCGGCGGCGTCTACAACGCGAACCTCGTCCAGGGCGAGACCGCCTTCACCAACATCGGTGTCGCGGCCGACATCGGTGTGCAAGAGGTCTTCTTCGATCACCTCGCGCTCGGCGCCGGCGTCGGTGTCGAATACCTGAGCGTGAGCCACGACTTCGGCGATCTCTCCGACGGACCGAGCACGATCGCGTCCTCGGGCGTGAAACCCCGCCTCCTCGCTCAGGCGGGCTACGCCTTCTGACCGAGCGCACGACCGCGCTGCTCGTCGACCAAGCCGCTCGTTGCGGGTGGTGGCGAGCATGCGCGCGATCGCAGGACAGCGTCAGGCGCGGATCGAACCGACGAGGCGGTCCGCGCCCGAAGAGGGACATCGTGTCGCCACGTGCGAGGCCGAGCTGTTTCGGCGCGGATCGCGGCTCACGCGCGGGCGGCGGACGCCGCTGCGCGCTGCTCGGGAGAGCGGACGGCCCGACGCGTCCGGCGCGCCTGGTTGCTGTCACGCTTCGATCGATTGGAGCTCTTGCGCGTCGACTTGCGCGAAGGACGCGTCGCCGAGATCTCGCGTGCCGCAGTCGCTCGGGCCTGCCGCTGCGTCTTGTGGATGTGGCGTCCCCGCATCGGACGGGCAGTCTTGACGGCTCGCGGCGTCGCGTGGCGGCCCTCTCGCGCTTGCTCCTCGAGGATGTCGAACTCGCTGAGACCCTCGGTTCCTCCTCGTTCGGCGCGGGCCACCTCGAGCACACGCTCGCTCGCGGCTGCACGCTTGGCCTTCATTCGCGCTGCCTTCTTCTTGCTCGTCTTGCTCAGCCTGCGCTCGGCATCTTCGACCTCACGCCGGACCGCGCCCTCGACGCCGTCAGCGGCCGCGTCCGATGCGTCTCGCTCGTTCGGAGCGCGACCCTCGACGGACAGCTTCGGGGCGTCGAACACCTGCGCGAGCGTCACGTCGACGCGGCACGCGCGATCCACTTTGCCACTCGGTCTGATGACGTCGTCGAAGCGAATACTCACCTCTCGCAGGTGCTTCTCGTACGGTGCGAGTCTCGATCGAAGCGTGTCGACGGCACGTTCTTCAGCTGTCGTCGGACGCGCGGCTCGGGGGTAGAGGCGGATCTCCATGCTCGAGACGCTGCATGCCGCGTTCCGACAGTGGCCGAGCTCACCGATTGAATCGCTCGAGAACGCTCTTCGCGCGCGGGCTGTCGGGCGCGAGCAGGAACGCTTCGTAGGCGTAGCGCGAGGCGGTCCCGCCCTCCCCTTGCGCGTCGGCGCGCTCGGCAGCGAGCGCGTACGCCTCGCTCAGGATCCGGTACCGACGTTCGCTCCCGAACGCGACCTCGAGATGGACCTCGAGGAAGCTGTACACGCCGAGCGCAGGCGCCTTCCCGGCGGGACGCCAGAACACGGGCTCTAGCGGAGGCTCGCGATCGATCCACTGCCGCCCCGCAGCAGCGGCGAGCAGAGGCTCGTCCTCCTCGTTGCCGAACAGAGCGAGGAGGCGCGCCGCATCGACGTGCCGGCCGCTCACGTGCTTCGGCTCGGGCCGCTGGAGCACCGCGCGCAGACCTCGACGTATCGCATCGGCATGGCCTCCGACGAGCTCGAGCCACCGCGCGGGCACCTTTCGCCATTCCCACGACCTCGCAGGCACGAGGCGCGCGACGATCTCGCTCACGGCCCGCTGATGCGGCTCGTCGTGCTCGGCCATGCGGAGCACGGCGACGAGCCACGACGCCGGCATGTTCGCGGGCAAGCTGCTCGCCGGAAGCGAAGCATGCTCGGGTCGACGCACCACCCACGGCTGCGTGTTCATGTCGACGACCGCCTCGAATGCATCGGGCTTCCAGATCGTGATCACGCTCCCGAGAAGCGTGCGGAGCGCGCCGTCGGTGGTCTCATCCATGAAGAGGCGCGCACCGCGGTCGAGCACGGCCCGACGATCGACGCCCGCCGACGCGGCGAGGAGGCGGAAGGCGCAGTAACGCGCGCCGGCCGCTCCCGGCTCGGCGCCGCCGAAGATGCGCTCGAGCCGCTCGTTCATCGACGCGGCTCCCGATGCGCCGCCGAGGAGCGTCATCGTCTCGGCGTAGACGCCGAGCACGAGCTCGAGCGCCTCGACGTTGCGTGTCGGTGACTGAAAGAGCGTCGCGAGGCGCGCTTCGACCGCGGTCACGGCCGCTCGCTCGATCGTCTCGCTCGCCGCGTCTGCGAACCGGCGGACGATGTCGCGAACGGGCGCGAGGTCCGGCACGCCCTCGTCCTCGAGCGCAGCATCGAGCTGCTCGAGCGACGTCATCAGCGCTGCTATCGCGATCTCGGCCGAGGCTGCGGGACGGGCGCCGAGCACGCGCATGTACGCGCCGAAGGCGACGGGGCCGACGGACAAGATCTCGCGCTGACCGTCGACCATGGCCTCGTACGATCGCCGGTCGCCGGTGCGCGTCGCGAGCGCCGTGCGAGCTCTCTCCACCAGCATCGGATCGACCTCTCGCTCGACGAACACGTACTGCACGAGATGCATCGCCGCGAGCGTCTCGGCGATCGGCTCGCCCCGTTCGATCGCGCCGACGATCTGCTCGGCCGAGATCGCCAGCGCGAGCGCGCGGCAGCGGTCCTCGATGAGCTCCAGGCGTTGGCGCCGACTCGGTTCCTCGGGCCGCGACGCATCAGGCCGCGACGCATCGCGCCGCGCCCCGAAGAGCCTTTCTACGGGGGGCAGGGCGATGCGAAGGCGCCCCGTCCGGGCGAGCGCGGCGAATCGCTCCGGGTGGGCATTCTCGAACGACGCGACGAGGAACGCGCCGAGCTCGGGCTCGTCGTCACGCGCGAGGACCTCCTCGACGGCATCCGCGATCTCCGGCGCGCCGAGCGCCTCGAGCGCGGCGTGCGCATCGATCCGGCGCGCGGTGTCCTCTCGGCGATCGAGGAGTGCCCCGATCCAGAACGTGCGCGCGGCGATCATCCGTTCCGGTGAGAGGACCTCCTTCGCCGCGTTCGCGAGCGACTTCCCGCCGTGGCCGTGGCGGAGTGCTTCGCGAGCGGTGGCCTCGAAGCTCGCGGCGAGGTGCTCGATCACCACCGCGGGCCGGCGCTCCGCGGGGACGAGCGTCAGCTCGACGAGAGAGCGAATGTACACGTCGAACGCTCGATGACCGATCGTCCCCGGCTCTGCGACAGCGATCGGCCGTCGCCCGAACGTCCGGGGATCCCGCAGGGGCCGCGCATTGCCGAGATGCTTCCGGACGAGCGGCTCGAAGCGGACGAGCTCCCGCGGCAGCCAGCGAACGATGCTCGGCAACACGAGGAGCGCCGTTCCGATGCGGTCCGTGTCGGTACCCCGCGACAGCACGTCGGCGACGCGCGAGAGCCGGACGCGCCGCGCAAGCGTGCTCGCGTCGTCGTGATGGAGCCGCGAGCACTCTTCGTCGGTGGGCACATCGACGGAAGGCAGGATGCGAGCTTCCTGCAGCTCGAGGACGTGCTCCGGCGCGACCATTCCGACGAGCACGTCGATCCGCACCGCTGCGCGCACCGACGATCCGTGCGCACGTCGGACGGCATCGAGCACGCGCGCCTTGGCTTCTTGCTGCTCGCGGCTCGCATCTCCGACGGAGCACAATGCGACGGCGGCCGCTGGCATGGCCGAGTCGAGCGATGTCGAGGATCGGACGATCTCGAGGAGGCGCATCACGAGGCCGCTGCCCCGATCGCGAAAGAGATCGGTCCAGAGCGCGAGGTCAGCTTCGAATCGCGGCTCCGACTCGAGCTCGAGCGCGAGCTGCGCGGACGCCGTCACCGCGTCGACGAGCGCGGGCTCGACCCACGACAGATCGAGCTCACCGCGCGCACGATCGTACGCGACCGCAGCTCGCACGAGCGCGGCATGCCGTTGCTCGGCGACATGCCCGACGACGGCGGAAGACGCCCCCCGCTCGACGGTGCGAGCCACGGGGATGAACCGGCGCACGAGCGACAGGAGTGCGCGCGCAGAGCTCGGATCGTGCCGCGTGTGGAGGTCCGCCGCCTCGAGCGCGTCGATCTCGGCGCCCTGCTCGACGTGCGCGAGCGATCGTTCGAGCTCCTCGCCGTCCGCAAGTACCGCAACGAGCGTGCGTTCGTCCGTGGACAGCGCACGCCACGCGGCCCAAGCGACCAACCGTCCACGCTCGATGCGCTTCGACTGGCGTAGCTCGACGAGCCAGTCGGGATTCGAACGGTGCGTCTCCGCGAGCGCTTCGAGACATGCGCGCCGAAGGCCGGTGCTGTTTCCCCCGAACGCCAGCTCGCCTGCGAGCAGGTCGGTGACCACCGCGTCGATCGCTGGCTCCTCGAGCACTCGAGCCTCGAGCGCGCGGACCGCGAGCAGCCGTCCCGGCTCGGCGGCGGACCGGTCGCCGGCGATCGCGAGAAAGCGATCGGTCCACGCGCGAGGCCAGTCGTGCGCCCAGATGCGGAGCACCGCGACGTCGACGTTCTCGGCAATCGCATCGAGCGCCCTCGCGCGAAGATCCGGTGACTGTGAAACGTCGATGACGAGCGCGAGCAGCCCGTCGGTGATGAGGCGCGCGACCGGGCTCTCTCGCTCTTCCGCGCCGAGGATCGAGCGAAGCCGCTCGACCGTGAGCAGGCGCGCCGCGACCAGCTTGCGACCGACGAGCTCGCCGAGAAGGCGCCGTACCTCGGCTTCCGTCCTCGAGGCCATCGCGGTCGAGCCTCGCACGCGCGCCTCTCCGGCGGAAGCTTGACTCCGTTTCGTCCCGCGCGGCGCTCTGATGCAAGAGCAACGAAGCGCCGTGGCTCGATCGCCCCAGCGCGCGTCGTCCCCACGAGCCTCGTCCGAACGCGCTAGACTCGAGAGCGGTGTCCGCCAGCCTCGAAGAGCTCGTCGATTGTCTCGCGGGACGAAGGGTCGTCGTCCTGACGGGCGCGGGCGTCAGCACGGAATCCGGCATCCCGGACTATCGCAGCCCCGAGGCGCTGAAGCGCGTCCGTCGCCCGATCCACGGGCCGGAGTTCGTGCGCAGCGCAGCGCTCCGGCGGCGGTACTGGGCCCGCTCGATGGTCGGCTGGCCGCGCTTCCGGGACGCGCGCCCCGGAGCCGCGCATCACGCGATCGCGCAGCTCGAGGCGAGCGGTGCCGTTCGCGCCGTCATCACGCAGAACGTCGATCGCCTCCATCACGCAGCCGGCAGTCGTGAGATCGTCGAGCTGCATGGTGCGCTCGCGGAGACCGTGTGCCTCGAGTGCGGCTGCATCGAGACGCGCGATGCTCTCCAGGAGCGGATGCGCGATCTGAACCCGTCGTGGCTCGACGGCCCGAGCCCGATGGCGCCCGACGGCGACGCCGATCTACCGGACGAGCTGATCGAGGGATTCGTCACTCCTGCTTGTGTCCAGTGTGACGGCGTCCTCAAGCCGAACGTCGTCTTCTTCGGACACAACGTCGCAAGACCGATCGTCGACGACGCGTTCGCGAAGCTCGACGAGGCAGAGGTGCTCCTCGTGGCGGGCACTTCCCTCGCCGTCTTCTCCGGGTACCGCTTCCTCCTGCGCGCGGCAGACCGCAAGATCCCGATCGCGGTCGTCAACCGCGGACCGGTGCGGGGCGAAGAACGCGCGACCGTGAAGCTCGAAGCCAGCACCGGTGAGATGCTCACCTCGCTCGCGCGCCGCCTTGCGTAGCGCATGCGGAGCATGCGGACCACGCTTTCACGCGGAACCGTCTAAGGTACGCGCCAGACGATGAGAGGCATCGATGGCTTCTTCTCCGAGGACGAAGGGCGCTGGTACGCCCGCTTCGCCCGCGCGCTCCGCGGCGGCGTCTTCGTCGAGGTCGGCTCCTGGAAGGGCCGGAGCACCTCGTTCATCGGCCGCATCTGCAACGCCAACGGCACGCGGCTCGTCTGTGTCGATCACTGGAACGGCTCACGCGACGTGCTCGCCGCGCGTTACGCCGCCGCGCTGGCCGTGGAAGACGTGGAGCAGACGTTCCGGGCGAACATGGCCGCGCTCGGGATCATGGTCGAGGTCATCGCGGAGCCGTCCGTCGTCGCCGCAACGAGGTTCGAGCCCGCGAGCGTCGACCGTATCTTCCTCGACGCCAGCCACGACGGCGCGAGCGTGGCCGAGGACCTCGTCGCGTGGAGCGAGCGGCTTCGCTCCGACGGGATCCTCGCCGGCCACGACTATTCGGCCAAACATCCCGAGCTCTGCGCCGCCGTCGACGCATTCGCCGCCATGCGCGGCCTCACGGTTCGTCGAGGCCCGCGCGACATCTACTGGCTCGAGCGGTGAGAGTCACTTCATCGCACGTCAGCGCTTCGGCGCGGCGCCGCGGACCTCGGCCACCCATGCGTCGATGAGCCAGCGAGCAATGCTGATCGGCGGCGGGATCGTCGGCAGGGCGTCGGCGCTGAACCACTGCGCATCGGCGATCTCCTCACCGTCGACGCGGATCTCTCCGCCCGCCCAGTGCGCCGTGAACCCGATCATGAGCGAGTGCGGGAACGGCCACGGCTGGCTACCGAAGTAGCGGATGTCCGTCACCTCGATTCCGACCTCTTCCCTCACCTCGCGCGCGAGCGTCTCTTCCAGCGACTCGCCGATCTCGGAGAAGCCGGCGAGCGTGCTGTAGAACGCGGCGGGGGACCTCGCATTCCTCGCGAGCAGGGCCTTCTCGCCGTTTCGCACGAGGACGATGATCGCCGGAGCGATGCGCGGATACGTGGCGAGCCCGCATGCGGGGCACGTCATGCTCCGGTCCTTGTCCGACGGAATGGTCGCGGTCCCGCATCGACCGCAGAAGCGGCTCGTGGTCGCCCAGTCCACGACGTGCATCGCCTTGCCGGCAAGACCGAACGTCTCCGCGTCGAAGAGCGCCGCGAGAGCGCGAAGGCCGATCGTCTCGTACGGATGGCCCTCCGGCAGCATGTCGATCGGCGCGGCAAACGCGTCACCACCGCCGAGCCCGCCGACGCGATGACCTGCGCGCGCATCGATCCCGAGCGCCGCCATCTCGCCTTCGTCCGGCAACAAGATGCGCTCGCCCACACGCCGGACGACGAGCCCCTTCGCATGAACGACGAACCATCTACGTTCGCTCATGACGGCGTCGCACCTCGCGTCACGGAAAACGGATCGAGCAGGGACAAGGCGATCATTCCGAGAGGCTGTGATGCACGAACCCCACTCGCCGTTGCGCGGAAGAGCTCCGCACGTCACTCTTCGACTGCTGGCTGTGAGGACTCGAGGAGAGATTCACAGGGCGACAGGGCGACAGGGAGATCAGAGGGAGGGCCTTCCTCTCTTTCTTCATCTGGACCCTCGTTGGGCCCTCACGAAACGCGAAGCGCTCGCTTTGCGAGCACTTCACGTTTCGTTCGGAAGGGAAGATCTCGGTTCCGAGCTGCATCCTCGTTCCGCAAACGGTGCGCTCTCCAAGCTTTGTCCCGAGACCTTCGGGAGGAGGCGAGCGGCTCGACTTGCCGACGACATCACGGCTGAACACCTCGCACGCGCGCTCGTGCGACGATGAACGCGGCCGCGTGACGCGGGCCGCACTCCGTCCGAGTCCCGCAGCGGGCAAGAACGCCAGTGCCTGTGCGGAACAAGCTCGCCGGATGAGAGGGAGGCTCAAATTTGCGAGCAAAACGCGAAAGCGTTTTGCGAGAGGCGACGAGGGTCCCGGTCGGAACCGAAGCAAGGCCCCTCCCTCTCGGCTCCCTGTCTTCCTGTCTCACTGTTAATCTTCTTCTCGAAAGGGCTTCATCGCTGCGACTGCGCCTTCGCCCGAGAGATGTTCACCCTGTCAGTCTCGTGGACTCTCTCGTGGACTGCGGAGCGTTCGTCGCGCATCCGATGCTGCGCTCGTACTGACGAGCTGCAACGCGAGATCAACGATCAGGGGAAGAGCGGGTATTCACCGCAACGGTTGAGGGCGGCGCCGGCCGTCGATCATCGCGCGCAGCTCATGCGCGGCGGTCTCGATCTCGTCGTGGGCGTAGAGGCGCGCCCCGCTTTCGATCGAGGCGAGGCCGCAGAGGTGGACATCCTCGAAGTCGCCGAAGGGGAACTTGTACTTCGCCTTCACGTCGCGATGCTCGTCACGATCGATACCGAGGTACCACTTCGCGTACTCCTCCCAGCCGCGCTCGAGCAGGTATCCGTTCTCCACCTCCGTGGGCGGCCGGTGCTCTCGCCACGCGTCACGTTCGTCGGCGATGTAGCATCCGCGGCGGATCAGTCTCTTCGCCTGCACGAAGGCCTCTACGTTCAGGACGACTCTCACCACACTTTCATAGGCACGGCCCGGGGCCCGGCAACTCGGTCGCGCGTCGCATCGGGCGCCGTTGCGCAGCTCGATCCTCCACGGGTCGACGCGCGTCGCACGAGGCGATACGCATCGGCGCGCGGCGAACGGAAGGCGCTCGTGACACGCTCCGCGTGCGTTCACCGTCGCACTCTGCGAAGCGCCTGCGCAGAGCGGCGGCCGCTTGCCCGCTGATACGAAGCGAAGTGTTCGGACCGAGGACCACGCACGCCGATTGCGTACGCCGGGCGGCGAGATCTCGAGAAGGAGGTGCTCATGGATCGCCGCGAATTCTTGAACCGCGCCTCGCGCGTCCTCTTGCTCTTGCCTTTCGCGAAGCTCCTGCTCGCCTGCAAGAGCAACGACAGCAAGGGCGGGAGCGAAGACGACGACACGCCGCCGGATGCCCCGCCGAAGGTCGTCGGCACGAACACCACGTACACGTCGAGCGAGACGAACGGGCATTCGCACGGCTTCACGGTCCCCCATGCCGCGTTCGAGAATCCTCCCCTCGGCGGCATGTCGGGTCGGACCACCGAAGCGGAGGGGCATCAGCACACCGTCACGATCGATCAGGAGGCCCTCCGTCGCGCGGAAAGCGGCGAGATCGTGAAGGTCGAAACGTCGCAGGACTCCGACCACACGCACATGTTCACGATCGTCAAGGCGCAGTGAGCCGCTGGCCGCAGCCACTGCCCACCGAAGGCCGTTCGTCAGGTCACCGCGAGCGTCCCGCACGCGGCGCGCACATCGCGGCCGCGCGAGCGGCGGATCTTGACGAGGCAGCCGTGGCTCCGCAGGCGTGTCACGAATGCGTCGACACGTTCGGGTACGGGCTCTCGATACGGAGAGCGCGCGTTCCCCCAGTCGTTGAAGGGGATCACGTTGAGCACGTGCCGCAGGTCGCCGGTCCAGGCCGCGAGCCGATCGGCGCTTTCGTCGTCGTCGTTCACGTCGGCGAGCAGCACGTATTCGAGCGTGATCTTCTGATGCGGTCGCCGAGGCCAGCGCGCCAGCGCCGCGCGGAGCTCGGCGAGCGGCCACTTCTTGCCGATCGGCATGAGGCTCCGGCGCACTTCGTCCGTCGCGCCGTTCACGCTCACCGCGAGCTCCGGAACATGACATGCGGTCGCGAGGCGCTCGAGCCCCGGCAGGTGGCCCGCAGTCGACACCGTGATCCGCGTGGGCGGGACGCCGAGGCCCGCCGGATCGCATAGGACGTCGAGCGCCTTCACGAGCGCGTCGACGTTGTGCAGCGGCTCGCCCATCCCCATGAAGACGAGGTTCAGCTGCTGAGCCGATGTCGGCCCGTACCGATGGAGCACGGCGAGCAGCTGCCCGACGATCTCGTGCGCGGTGAGGTTCCGGACGAGCCCCATCTTCGCAGTTGCGCAGAAGGTGCATCCCATCGCGCAGCCGACCTGGCTGGAGAGGCAGATGGTGACGCGCGGCCGGACGACGGCACGCGGCATGTGCACCGCCTCGATGCGTGCGCCGTCTTCGAGCGCAAGGACGAGCCGCTTCGATCCGTCCGTAGACGGGCGCTCGTCGACGATGCGCGGCAGATCGAGACGCAGCGCTCGTTCGGCGAGCACCCGGCCCGGTCGGGCGAGAACGGGCCCGTTCGCGTCCCACGTCCCGACGCGCTGCAAGCGTCCGAAGAGATGCCGCGGGTCGCGGTCGTAACCCAACGCGAGGAGATCCGCGGGAGTGCGATCCCACGCGGGAACAAGGCCGGCTGCGCTCTGACTCATCAATGGGCTCGACGGATCCACCTTCGCCTCCGAGCGGCCAGCCCGTCAACCGCCCGCGAGCCAGGGAGCGCAACCGTCGCTCGCGGTCGAGCATCGATCGCGCGGGTAGATGCCATCTCGTCTCACGACTGCGGCTGCTCACGGCGGAGCCGGCGCGGCGCCCCCGCTCCTCACGGATCCTCACAGCTTCACGATCGGCGCAGCTCGGTTGCCGCTTAGCTCGTGCGGTTCCGCGCTTGTGAGGCGGAGCCGGTTCGCGGTAGGTGGCGCGCGATGACCGCGACCGTCAGTCCGAAGCAGAGCTTCGCATCGCCGCGCGACAGGCTGCTCATGGCGGGCGCGCTGCTCGCTCTGTACGTCGTCTGGGGCTCGACGTACTTCGCGATGCACCTCGCGCTCGCGTTCCTCCCGCCGTTCCTGATGGCGGGTCCGCGCTTTCTCGCTGCAGGCACCATCCTCTTCGTCGTGCTCCGGCTCAGGGGAGCCGCGCTTCCGACCGCGAAGCAGTGGGCGTCGGCAGGGATCGTCGGCTTGCTCCTCCTCGTGTTCGGCAACGGCTTCGTTGCGCTCGGTGAGCGCTCCATCGATTCCGGAGTGGCCGCGATGGTCGTCGCCACGATGCCGCTCTGGGCAGCGGGCATCGGCACGGCGTTCGGCGAAAAGCCCAGCGTGCGCGAGGTCGTCGGTCTCATCGCCGGGTTCATCGGCGTCGCTGTCCTCCAGCGCGGCGGGAGCCTCTCCTTCCATCACATCGACTCGATCGTGCTCCTCCTCGCGCCGATCACGTGGGCCTTCGGCTCGCACCTGAGCCGCCGGATCTCGATGCCGCCCGGGCTGATGGGCACTGCAGCGCAGATGATCATCGGCGGCGTCGTCATGATCGGCATCGCCCTCGCTCGCGGAGAGCGGCCCGTCGGTCCGCCGACGCTCGCGAGCGTCGGTGCGCTCCTCTACCTCATCCTCTTCGGCTCGCTCATCGCATTCAGCGCATACGGCTACCTCCTGCGAACGACGCGTCCCTCCATCGCGACGAGCTACGCGTACGTGAACCCGATGGTTGCCCTCGCCATCGGCGCGCTGCTCGGCGGCGAGCGCTTCACGTCGACGAAGCTCGTGGCGTGCTTGCTCACGATCGCGGGCGTCCTCATCGTGAGCGCGCCGCGCAGGCGAGCGAAAGCGTAAGCTCGTGCGCTCGCGATGATCTCCCGGCGCGGGCGACCTCCTGCCGGTCCCGCACCACGCGGTCCTGCAAGACTCCGAAGTACAGCCGGCTGACAAAACGCACGATGCAGTGACGTCTGCTGACGCCACTGCACCGTGTTCCGTTCAGGTCTCGAGTCGCTCTTCGATCAGAGCGCGTTCAGGAAGTTCTCGAGATCCTCTTCTTCCTGGGGCGTGAAGTTGAATCCGAGGGACTTCTCGTAGAACTTCACGACGTCGTGCAGGTCCTTCGCGACGCCGTTGTGGAAGAACGGCGCGCGCGCGGTGAGGCCGCGAAGCGACGGGACCTTGAACTTGTTCATGTCCGCCCACTTGCCGGTGCGGTTCGCCTTTCCGGGGTCGGTCGTCTTGATCTCCTCGCCGGTCGCGCGGTTCTGCACCGTGTAGACGGGGAGGTTGTCGACGCTCGCCCAGCGCGCGTCGGACACGCCGATGTCGAACACCGTGCCGTTCACGTTGCTGCCGTTGTTCTCGGCGTTGTGGCATCCGAGACAGGTGCCGCCGTTCGCGCGCGCCTTCGTGTTGAAGATCTCCTGTCCGCGATAGATCGACGCGCGGTGCTTGTTCTTGTCGTTCTTCCAGCCGTCGTACAGGTTGAAGCGTCCGGCCACGAACGCCTGCTTCGAGAGGAGCTCGGGACCGCCGCGACCGCCGTGCATGTCGAGCTCGCCGGCGCCCGGCACCTTCGACTGCGCGAAGGCGATCGAGAGCTCGTAGTCGACGATGCCGTCCACCGTGGCCGCCGTCGGCGGCGCGCCGGCCTGGCCGCTCACGATGTTGTTGTCAGCCTGCGCGAACAGGCCCTGACGCACCGTTTGGCCGCTGCGCGTGTTGTTGTCGTCCCAGCTGATGTTCTTCGCGAGGTGGAAGTTGGCGGTCGCGAGCGGCCTTCGGAAGACCGAGAAGCGCTGCGGGTTCACCGCTCCGTATCCATGCGGATCGTTCGCGGCGACGATGTCGAAGTCGCGCGTCGCGGGCGCGTTTCCGCCGCGGCGGAAGAGGCCCTTGCGGAGCATGCTGTACGACGCGTACCGCTCCTGCCAGGTCGAAACGGGCGCCGTCGGATAGTTCGCGTCGAGCGCATTGAAGATCGGGTCGTTGCCCAACGTCGCCCAGAACATCGCTTCGACCTGCAGCGGGGTGATGCTCCAGCCGCCCTCCGGAAGATGGCAGCTCGCGCAGCTGCGACCGTTCGCGCCCTGGGCCGTGTGGAAGTCGTTCCTCAGGTCGAGGTCGCCCATCGTGCTCCACGATGCCGCCATACCGCCAAGGTTCACGATGTCCTTGCCGTTCTTGAGCGACGTCATTCCGTGAGTCGAGACGAGCTCCGACTCGGACTGACCGAGCTCCTCGGACGCTGTCGTGTCAGGGGCTGCACAAGCAGCGAGTGCCGAGGCGGAAAGCGCGAGGACGGTTGCAGTGAGGCGACCCTTCATGAACGAAACCTCCACTTCTGTTCCCTTGGAGCAGGAGCTCGGGGTGTACGGACGAACGGTGAAACTGCGCGCCGGCCGGCAGAGTGTGCTGCGACTCCAAAGCCACGGCTGAGGCAGCTTCAGAGATATCTCCTGAAAACACGTTTGCAACGCAATTGAGACTTGCTCGCAATTTTCAATGCGAGCTTTCGCCACACCGGGCGCTCCAGGTGGTTGACGCGCAACGACGCGAACCGCGCCGCGCACCATGCCTGCACGCGTCCGCATCCGTTCGTACAAAAGCCAAACAATCCGCGAATTCCCCGCATCGCGGGCGGGGGACGCGAAGCATGCTGCGCACTGCTCTTGTTCGTGCAGGACCAACGGGCGCCGCGAACACGTGCACGCACTCGCACTTATCGATGTGCGCACGTGCATCATGCACGTCGTTACAAAGGCGCACCCATTTGCATGCGACGCTGATGGTCGAGTTGACCTTGCACATGGGCACAGCCGAAACTTCGATCCTGCTCATCCGCTCGCGGCATTTTGCGTCACGACGCGAAGCGATGACCTCGCAAGGAGCTTACGGCCCCATGGTTGGACTTCGACAGCAGCGTACGTTTCGTCTCGGCTCGTTCTCTCTCGGCTTCGGCGTGCTGAGCGCCCTCGTCCTCGCCGCGACCACGTCCGCCTGCGGTGACGACGACGCCAACGTCGGCGGCGGCAACACGCCGGATGCCGGGGAGGACGTCACGCAGATGGACAGCGATGTCCCGAATCCACCAACCGCATCGCGACTGAGCCGCCCGAGCCACGGCTCGACGATCGACATCTCCGAAGACGACAAGATCATCGTGACCGCCAATCGTGACGTGGGGACGGTCACCGTCTTCGAGGTCGCGTACACGGCCGATTTGCCTCCCACGCTCACGAAGAAGGCGGAGGTGCAGGTCGGCGGTGAGCCTTACCAGGTGGCGCTCACGCCCGACGGCAACCGCGCGTTCGTCGTCCTCCGGAAGGACCAGAAGCTCGTCCGCGTCGACAACCTCCGCACCGCGCCGGCGAAGGGCCCCGAAGTGGCCGTGGGCTCCGAGCCCACGGGCGTGGCGCTGACGCCTCGAGCGCGGACAGTCTTCGTCGCGAACTGGATGGACGGCACGGTCAGCGAAGTCGACGCCGAGAAGATGACGGTCACGTCGACGATCGATCTGAACGCCGCGCTCGTCGGCTCCGGCGTGCTCGGCCAGAACATCACGCCGCGTCCCGCGCTCGCGCATCCGCGCTCGCTCGCGGTGACGAACAACAACGACGACATCGAGACGGACGAGACGCTCTTCGTCACCGAGTACTACGGCCAGTGGAAGGAAGCGCTCGCTCCGACCGGCGCGAACGCCGACATCGCGAAACAAGGCCTCGTCTACCAGATCAAGCTGGCGGACAAGAAAGTCAGCACGGTGGCACTGCCGCCGATGGCGGACATCGGCATCAAGGATCACGCGGGCAACGCCGTCGGCTGCTACCCGAACCAGCTCCAGTCGATCAACATCACCGGCAGCTTCGCCTACGTCCTGTCGATCTGCGCTTCGCCGAAGGGGCCGCTCGGTGACTATCTCGGGCCGGCGAAGGCAGTGTGCAACGACGATACGGAGTGCCCGGGTCAGGGCGCCGGTTCGTGCGACACCGTTGCGAAGCGGTGCAAGACGAACTGCGCGACGAACGCCGAGTGCGGACTCGAGGGCGTGTGCAAGGCGAACGTCTGCGAGGAGAACCTGATCGACTCGAAGGGCCTCCAGACGCCGGCCGTGAGCGTCATCGACATCGGCGGGAGCAAGACCATCGCCTCGGTCTCGCTGAACGGTGAGTTCGAGAAGCTGTTCATCGCGCGCAACGTCCCGGATACGACGGATCGTCGCTTCCCGCTCCACGCGATCGACATGGGCTTCGTCCCGGGCTCGCTCAAGGCGTACCTCCCCGCGAACGGCGCGGACGCGGTCTACCGCGTCGACTTCAACGCCACGTATCAAACGAAGGCGATCGACTCGGTCGGCTCCGAGGCTCGTCCGTTCATCGCCCTCGATCGCGGTACGCTCGACGCGACGAAGCAGGGCAAGCTCCCCGTCGGCATCGCCGTCGCCCACAAGGCGAAGGCGAACGAGCCGAATCACTACGCGTTCGTGATGAACGACGGCTCGCGGAACATCACCGCGATCGACCTCACGACGGACGACATCGCCGGCACGACGGAGCAGCCGGCCGTCACCTCGTATTCGGCCATGCCCACCGATGCGGTCGAAGCCGCGCGCCTCGAGGGACGCCGCTTGTTCGAGACGGGCCTCGGTCGGTGGTCGTTCCGCGGCCAGGCCTGGGGCGCATGCTCGACGTGTCACTGGGAAGGCCTTTCCGACCAGGTCACGTGGTTCCATCGTCGTGGCGCGCGGCAGTCGCCGAGCGTCGATCAGACGATCAACTCGAAGAACCCGAACGACATCCGCGCTATGAACTGGCAAGCGAGCTCCGACGAGCTGGCGGACAACGAGAACGGCGCGCTTCGCGTCGTCCTCGGCGGTGTGGGCGCGATCGTGAAGGGCTTCGACATCTCGAACGACGCACGCATCGACTTCGCCAAGTACGGACACAGCGGCCTCAGCGGGTCGATCACGACCGCGGCCGATCCCGCCAGCCCGTCGACGCTGGTGGGTGAGGTCTGCGTCCTCGACGACTGGAAGAAGATCGACGTCTACGAGAAGTCGCTCCGAACCCCGCGCCGTCCGTCGAACCTCGACGCGGCGAAGGTGGCCGCTGGCAAGGATGTCTTCCTCGAAGGCAAGTGCCAGGGCTGCCACGGCGGCGAGAAGTGGACCCTCTCGCGCGTGTTCTACACGCCCGATGCGATCGCGCAGTCGGCCGACCACACGAACGTCAACAACGCGCTCAAGTCGCGCTCCTGGTCGACGACCGTGGAGGACGCCAACTTCCCGACGGCGCTGCTCCCGACGCTGACGACCGCGGCGCAGACGATGCGCTACAATGGCTCGAACTCGAGCTCGTTCGACGTCCTGACGTGCCTCCTCCGCAACGTCGGCACGTTCAACGTCGCGGAGCCGAACGTCGGCATCGCGGAGCTCCGTCGCGACATGACCACCGCTGCCCAGGGCAACGAGGACTACTCGAAGGGATACAACGTCCCGAGCCTCCTCGGCATGGGCGTCGCGGCTCCGTACTTCCACGCAGGCAACGCGAGGACGCTCGAGGCTGCCCTGTCGGAAACGTTCGCCACGCACCTCCGCGCGCTCAAGCCGGGCTTCCTCAGTGGAAGCGACGCAGCCACGAAGCGCGAGGCCCTCGTCCAATTCCTCCTCTCACTCGACGAGGATGCGGCCTCGATCGCCCTGCCCGCC
>JAEXCN010000116.1 GCA_023402175.1 Pseudomonadota bacterium
TGCCGACGTGGACACCGAACGCGTCGTTGACCACGTAGCCGAGCGGCGAGTCCGAGAGATAGAAGCTGCCGCCGACGACCTGGTGATCGGCATTGAAGAAGTCGAGCGGCTTCTCCTTCTCCTTCCCCTTCTCCGGTTCCGGGATCGGCTCCTGGCCTTCACGGCGGACGACGTGCACGAACATGCTCGTCGTTCGCGGGAGCGCGCCGGTACGGCGGAAGTAGACGTCGAGCACGATGTTCTGCAGGTGATCGGGCCCTGTGAGGCGAGCGCCGTCGACGACGATCGGAGCCTCGAATTGCGCGCCGATCTTCGTGGCATCCGGTGCTGGCCCGGCCACGATCGCGGGAGAGCCGTTCGCGTTCCGCATCGGCGACGGCGGATAGCGAGGCTCGGTCCACGTCGCGACGAAGACGCCGAGCACGGCCCACGGCGCGAGCACGAGGACGGTGGTGCGGACGATCGCTCCGCGACGGAACGGAATGCGTCCGCGGCGTGCGTCCCACCCGAGGAGCACGAGCGAGACGAGCGCGACGCTCGTGACGACCGCACCGGTGAGCGCCGACCGCGGACGGAACGAGAGCTTCACGTCGCTCTCGCCCGGCGGCAGATCGACCGCGAGGAGCCCCTCGTCGGAGACGACGGTGCCGACCGACGCGCGCCATCCCGGATGCCAGTTCTGGTTCACGAGCAGCCGGCCCGCGCTCGCCATCGACGCGTGCACGACGATCTCGTTCGGCGTCCACGAGACGCGCCGTGCGGTCCCGGCCTCGGGATCGGCGAGGTACTCCTCCGCGGCGAGGTCACCGCGGAGCTTCGGCGACATCGTGACGGGATGCGTCTCCCAGCAAGAGAGCGAGCCTGCGCCGATGCCGTCGTAGTGCGCGGCGAGCCATCGGTTGCCGCGAGCCTGATGGAATTCACCGGCCCGATCGACGGACACGACGCCGAGCTCGCGCTCCTTGCTGACGTCGGCGAACGTCACGATCTGCGAGATGATCGTGGCGACCACGGCGAGCGTGAGGACCAGGTTCGCGCCGAAGCGCCACCGCTTGCCGTCGCCGAGACGAGGAATGCGCGCGAGCGCATTCGCGGCCGACTCACTGGCGTAGAGGATCGCGATCCAGAGAAAGCGCTCCGGATATCGCAGCGCGGAGAAGACGGGCAACTCGCGGAGGAGCGCGAAGAGCGCAGGCTTTCGCGCATAGCCCGCTGCGAGCCAGAGGAAGATGATGACGGCGACGAGCGGCCGGATGGATTTCCGATCGGACCCACCGAGCGCAACGAGCGCGAGGAATGCGGCGCCGACGAAGAAGCTGCCGGGATCTTCGACGTCGCCGTCCTTCACGACGAGCGACTTCACGAGAAAGTAGAGGAGCGTCTTCGGCGCATGGCCGGGCGTGCCCGCCATGATGCGCGGCTGCGCGGAGAGCGTCTCGGCGAGCGGGAGCAGCCGAACGGCCGCCACCGCGAGCATGAAGCTCGCGACGGCCGCGAGCATGACGAGCGCGCGAGCGCGACGCCCCGGCGGCGCTTCGGTGAACGCACGGATCGCCTCGATCGCCGCGGCGACGGCGACGAGCGGCGCCGCGAAGGTCCCTCCGAAGCCGACCATCACGGCGAACGCGATCGCGCTGATGGCGATGCCGCGCGTCCGTCCGCGCGCAGCGAGCGTGATGCCGAACAAGATGAACGGCACGAGCTCGAAGCCGAAGAAGTTCGTCCACCCGCGGAACCAGGAGGCGGCGAAGTGTCCGGAGAGCGCGAACACCGGCGCGATGCGGAGCGCTGCCCACGAGTCGTTCACACGGAGCCGTACCCAGCGGTACGTCCCTTCCATCCCGAGTATGGTGAACAGAAAGACGATGAGCGGCTGCGCGCGCTCCACCCCGAACAGCAGGCTCAGGAGGAATGGCGGCGAAGCAAAGCGGCTCTGTGGCTCGCCGAGACCGTAGAGGCCGCCGCAGTACCAGGGATCCCAGAGCGGCAGCTGCCCGAAGCGACGGACGGCGTCGACGGCGGCGCGCTCGTGCAGCGTGAGGACCTGTGCGTCGCGGAACTCGTTCAGCCAGCCCGCCGTCGGCAACACCGTCCAGACGACGGCCGTCGCGATCACGGCGAAGATGGCGATCCGGACAGCCGTGCGTTCTGCGAGGCGTCCCATGGCTGCTCAGTCGTAGAACGGACGCGGCTTGCAGGGCACGGCGCGCGCGTGGCGGTCGTCCAGCGCGTCAGTGCTCTTCGCCTTGCGCCGGTGAATGTCTTCGTCGATCGCGCGCAGGACGTCCTCGATGCGGACCCCCTTCTCGTTCGCGAGCTCCTGCACCTTGCGGTACTCGCGCCCGTGGAAGTCGTCCCGCTGGGACCAGTTGTCCGCGGGGAAGTTCTGCGTCGTCTCGTTCGACCAGATCCGCTCCTGCGTGGCGATCGCCTCCGCGAGCTCGGCGCGCTCTTCGGCGGTCGCCACGCGACGCGACGGCGGAGCGGGTGCCGTCACCGTGCGTACGACGACGATCGACAGACACGCGAGCGCCACGATGGAAGCAGGCATGCTCGTTCGTAGGTCCATCCTCATCGCACCTCGCTGTCTGGTCAGTCCTTCGGGCCTTCGTTGTACCCGCGGGGACGATACTTCGGGTCGACGCCGTTGTGCTCCTCGCCGTGCTCGAGCACGTCGCGTGCGATGTACTCGAGCCAGGAGCCGGGATGTTTGTCCTTCAAGGTGTCGAGCTCGGAGCGGATGCTCGATCCTTCGGCAAGCTGCTTCTCGTCCCAGAGGCACTGCACGCCGAGCGCGATGAGGTTCACGTCGTTCGGCGCGAGATCGAAGCCTTTCGTGTAGTGCGGCCACGCCTCGGGCGCGCGATGAAGACGGCAGAGCGTATCGCCGTAGTAGATGCTCGCCATCGGCCACTGCGGCGCGAGCTCGAGCGCGCTCGCGTTCGCTCGCAGGCGCGCCTCGAGGTCCCCGCGAGCGCCCTTCATGACGGAGTAGTTCAGGTGCGCCTTCGCGCTCCGCGGGACGGCCTTGCGCGTGGCGTCCCAGAACGAGAGGTCGTCGCTGTAGTCGTTCGCATGCTTGCGCGCGGCAAACGCCTGGAACAGGAAGAACGCGAGCACCCCGGCGACGAGCGCGCGTCGCGCGAGCACGTCCGGAGCGCGCCCGACGCGATCGGCGATCCACCCGAAGAGCACGCCGAGCAGCAAGCTCGTGCCGATGACCGGGAAGTACCAGAAGCGCTCGGCTCGGACGGTCGGCAGGAGCACCGGGATGTTCGAGACCGGGAAGAACGAGAGGACGACCCAGAGGCCCGCGAACGCGACGACGAGCGTCGGATCGGGCGCGAACGCGCGCGCGGCCTCGGGCGTGAGGTTGCGGCGGCGGAGCCACGACCGGATGCCGAGCCAGGCCGCGATCGGAAACGGCGCGACGAACGCGATCGCGCCGAGGATGATCTCCGGAGACGCGAGCGTGGGCGGCACGGGCTCCTGCGGCGCCGAATAGTCGCCGGAGAGCGTGTGCGGGAACACGACCTGCTCGAGACCGCGCCACCAGACGCGAAGCGCGCCGCCGACGCGATGCAGGCCATCGGCCTGCACGAGCGGGTTGTTGAGCGGATCTTTCGGCAGCGACGGCTGCGCGTACCAGCGAAGGATCGCCGCGAACGCGCGCCCTCCTAGCCCCTTGTGCGCACTGGCCTCGGCCGAGAGCTCTTGCGGGAGCGGTGCGGGGAACATCCGCCGCCGCGCCTCGACGTAGAGGACGAAGGCGCCGGCCGCCGCGACGAACGCAACGATCGCGCGGAGCCACCGCCGCGGTTTTTCGGGATGCGTGTTCGGCGCGAGCAGCAGGGCGCCGAGCGGGAGGAGCGGCACGCAGCAGAGCGCGCTCTCCTTCGAGTACAGGCCGAAGAGCGTCCCTAGGAAGACGCCGAGCGCCATCCACGGCAGCTTCCGCGTCAGTGCGAGGAGCGCGAGCAAGGTCCCCGTCGCTCCGAGGACGTCCGCGATCCCGACGACGCCGCTCACCGCTTCCGTGAGGACCGCGCTTGCGGTGAACACCGCGCCCGCGATCCATGAGACGCCGCGTCGCTTCGTGAGCGCGAACGCGAGCACGCAGACGAGCGCGCCATTCGCACCGTGGAGCAGCACGTTCACCCAGTGATGGAGGAACGGCGTCTGATCGCGCGCGCCGAGCCCCCAGAGCGCACGCCACACGAGGTTCGGGATCGGCCTGTACGAGCCGATGCTGCGCTCCGGCCCGAGCCCCCAGAAGTCACGATAGAACGCGTCGAGCCAGCGAAACTTCGGCTGAGCGTCGGCGATGCTCCGCACGTACGGGTTCGCGAGGAGCGCCTCCTGCTCGTCGAAGATGAAGTTCGTGCGCGTCGGATGCCTCGTGAAGAGGAGCATCGACAAGAAGCAGTACGGGACGAGCGCGAGCCCGAACGAGGGATCGTCGCCGAGGAAGTAATCGCGGAGCCACTGCCGGAACGTGATGATGAACGTCGGCTTCGGCTCGTCCGAGACCAGCTCTGGCGGAAGCGTCGGTCCTTCGAAGGCTTGTTCGCCGACGAGACGATCCTGCGAGACCGGATCGGCAGCCGCGGCCTCGAGGACGGATGGGTTTCCGAAGAAACGATCGTGCGAGACGGCATCGCCCGGCGCCGCTCCCGACGCGACTTCGGGCGAATCGTTCCGATCGTCGAGCCCGTTGTCGGAACCCGGGCTGACGGCAGAGATCGGACCGGTCGAGGCAGTCGAGCCCGACGCGGTCGACGCGGACGCGTCCGAGTCTTGCGTGACCTTGCGATCGTCGCTGTCCGCCTCAGACGCCACGTACGATTCCCCCGTCAGCTCCCGAGCTCCGCGACGATTGGCGGCGGCGGCGCCGGCTCATCGTCCGGAATGGTCCAGTTGTCGCCCCAGAGGTGAGCGCCGCCGTCGATGTACCAGCACTCGCCGGTGACGAAGAACGAGGCGTCGGAGGCGAGATACGCGATGAGCTCGGCGACCTCACCGGCCGTGCCGAGACGCTTCATCGGCGTCTTCTTGCGGCTCATCTCGACGAGCTCCGGCGGATATTGGTCCGTGCCCGTCGTGCGGATGATCCCCGGCGCGACCGCGTTCACCTGGATGTTGTGCTGCGCCCACTCGATCGCGAGCGTGCGCGTCATGTTCTCGACGCCGGCCCGCGCAGCGCCCGTGTGGACCATTCCCGGGAACCCGCGCGCGACGTTCGCGATCACGTTCACGACGCGTCCACGACGCGACGGGATCATGTGCTTCGTCGCCACGGCTTGCGTCATGAAGAACGTGCCGTTCAGGTTGTTGCGGATGACCGCTTCCCAGCCGCGGGGCGACACCGTCTCGGCGGTGGTCGGGAACTGCCCGCCTGCGTTGTTCACGAGGATCGTCGAGCGTCCAAGCTTCGAGCCGACCGCGTCGACGAACGCGTTGATCTGCTCGACCTCGCGGATGTCGCACGGTGCCGAGAAGAGATCGATGCCGGGCACGTGCTCACGAAGCAACGTCTCGGCCGAGGCGAGCTTCTCCGGATTGCGGCCGCAGATGGCGACCTTGGCGCCGAGCTCCCCCAGCGAACGAGCGGTGGCGAGCCCGATCCCGCTGCCACCGCCGGTGACGATCGCGATGTGCCCGTCGAAGAGGCCCTTCCGGAAGATGCTCGCCATCACGCCTCACACGATGCGGACGACGTCGTTCAGTCCGTCGGGAGCTCGTTCCTGCACGAGCGTCCGCCCGCACACGCACCTGCCGCGACGCTCGCGCTCGTCGATCGAGACCTTCTTTCCGCACGAGCAGACCCACGCGTAGATGCGCGCCGGGTTGCCCATCACGAGGGCGTGATCCGGGACGTCCTTCGTCACGACCGATCCGGACGCGACCATCGCCCAGCGACCGATCGTGACGCCGCAGACGATCGTCGAGTTCGCGCCGAGCGCAGCGCCCGCCTTCACCAGCGTCGGCGTGACGTGCCAGTCGTCCGCGCTCTTCAACGACATGTCCGGGTTCACCGCGCGCGGGACCTTGTCGTTCGTGAAGCAGACGTGGGGGCCGACGAAGACGCCGTCCTCGATCGTCACGCCCGTGTAGATCGACGCGTTGTTCTGGATTTTGACGTTGTCACCGATGGTGACGCCGCTGTCGACGTAGATGCCCTTGCCGAGGATGCATCCCTTGCCGATGCGGACGTCCTCTCGCACCTGGCAGAACAGCCAAATCTGCGTGCCGTCACCGATCTCGGCTTTGTCGGAAACGACGGATGAAGGATGCACTCGGGTCGCCATTTGGGTCGCCTTTTCGGGGCGGCCAGCATAGCGCGCACGAGCGCACGATCAGGCCTCTTTTTCCAGGGTCGGCGCGCGAAATCGCGCTGCCAGCGGCTCAGCCGACGAGCGGGCGATCAGGCCCGCTGTCTGCTCCCCTCGAGCACGCGAGGCTTCCGTCTTGTTCCCCATGAGCACATGGGGGCGCGAGTCTTGTTCCCCATGAGTACATGGGGACCGTCTCGTTCCCCTACGCGTCCGCAGGGGCCGGCATCGGTAGCTTCGATGCGCGCCGTGCGATCGCCTCGCGCGCGAGCTCGTCGGCGCGCTCGTTGAGCGGCACGCCTGCATGGCCGGGCACGTACACGAGACGCCACCCACGACGACGCGCGAGCGCGCTCTTCACGTTCGCGATGAGCTCCTGGTTGGCCTTTGCCTTCCAGCCTTTCGTGAGGACGCCGATCGAGTACTGGCTGTCCGTGTGGACGACGGCAGCCGCACCCTCGGGGACGAGCTCGGCGGCGCGCAGGATGCCCGTGAGCTCCGCGATGTTGTTCGTCGCGACGCCGAGATACTCGTAGCCGTCGTACGTCTTGCCGCCAGGCTCGACGATCACGATGCCGAGACCGGCGGGGCCGGGATTGCCGGAGCAGGCGCCGTCGGCATAGACGACCCATGCGTCCTTCGGCACCGCGTCGGGCGCGAGGGCCTTCGCCGCGGCATCGGCCTTGCGCGCGCTCGAGCGCTCTTCCCGACTCGGTTGCTTCGCAGCCTCTTCGCCCGGAACGACGGCATCGTCGGGAAGAACCTCTTCTCCTTCGATGCGTTCGAGGTTCCGCTCCGCCGCGCGATACGCACGCGTGTCGGTCGGCTTGTAACGGATCTCGACCCGCCCGCTCGTCGCGTCGAACGACCCGTCGGGCTTGACGCGGGCGAGGATTTTCTGGCCTCGAAGGACAGCTCGGATCCAGGGCACGGGGCCGTGGTAGGCGATCGCGGCGCGCGGCTCAAGCCACAGTCTCTGCCGACGCGCCGACGCAACGGATGTGCCCTAGGTGCGACGCGTTCTCTCTTGTCCGCATGAGTACATGGGGGCCCGCGATGCGCTATGGTCTGCGGCCTTATGGCAGAGTCGAGCAAACGTCCGCGCCCCGTGGTCCTGATGATCCTCGACGGCCTTGGCGAACGCGCCGAGACCGACGCGAACGCGGTGCGTCTCGCGCATGCGCCGGCATTCAACAGCCTGAGCGAGCAGTACCCGCACGGGCTCATCGGGACGAGCGGTCCGGACGTGGGCTTGCCACCCGGCCAGATGGGCAACAGCGAGGTCGGCCATCTCAACTTCGGCGCGGGGCGCATCGCGCTGATGGACATCATGCGCATCGACGCGCAGGTCGCCGAAGGCTCGCTCGGGAAGAACCCGGTCATCCACGGGTTGATCGAGCACGCGAAGAAGACCGGCGGGCGCTTCCATCTGCTCGGCCTCCTCTCGGACGGCGGCGTGCACAGCCACATCAACCACTTGTTCGCGCTGATCGACGCGGCCGCCGCCATGGGCGTCCCGGTCGTCGTGCACGCGTTCCTCGACGGACGCGATGTGATGCCCGGCACCGCTCCGGGCTACCTCACGCAGCTGAAGGACAAGCTCGTCGGCAAGGGCATCATCGGCACGGTCAGCGGTCGCTACTGGGCGATGGATCGCGACAACCGATGGGAGCGCGTCGAGCGCGCTTACCGCGCAATCGTCCGGGCCGACGCGCCGCGATATCCCGACGCCGCCGAGCGCGTGACGGCGAGCATCGCCGAAGGCAAGAGCGACGAGTTCGTCGAGCCGTTCGTCGTAGGCGACTACCAGGGCGTCGACTCGGAGAAGGACTCCGCGCTCCATTCCAACTTCCGGCCCGATCGGGCGCGCGAGCTGACGCGCGCGCTCGCGACGGAGGGCTTTACCGAGTTCCCGCGTGAGGCGACGGCGCCGTTCCGCGCGTACGCGTGCATGACGACGTACGACTCGAAGCTGAACCTTCCGATCGCGTTCCCGAAGGAGACGTACCCGGACGTCTTCCCGGAGGTGATCTCGAAGCTCGGCATGACGCAGTTCCGCTGCGCCGAGACGGAGAAGTACGCGCACGTGACGTACTTCTTCAACGGCGGACGCGAGGAGCCGTTCCCGGGCGAGGAGCGCTTCATGGTCCCGTCGCCGAAAGACGTCGCGACCTACGATCAGAAGCCGGAGATGGCGGCCGAGGGCGTCGCCGACGCGGTCGTGCAGGCGATCGAGTCGGACAAGTTCGACTTCATCCTCGTCAACTTCGCAAACCCCGACATGGTCGGGCACACCGGCGTGCTCGCTGCCGCGATCAAGGCCGTCGAGGCCGTCGACAAGGGCATCGGGCGCATTGCCGACGCGGTGCGGGCAAAGGGCGGAGCGCTCTTCATCACCGCGGATCACGGCAACTGCGAGCTCATGACCGATCCGGCCACGGGTCAGCCGCACACGGCGCACACGCTCTTCCCGGTGCCGCTCATCTTCGTCGACGACGCGCACAAGAGCGCGAAGCTCCTTCCGAAGGGCCGCATCTGCGACGTCGCTCCGACGATGCTCGAGCTCATGGGCATTCCGAAGCCGGCGGCGATGACCGGAGTGTCGCTGTTCACCAAGTAAGCGGTTCCGATGAGCGAGATCCGCTTCGGGGGGTACCGGATCACCGGGACGATCGGGTCCGGTGCGCTCTCGACGATCTTCAAGGCCGTCTCGTCGAGCACGCCCGGCCGCGTCGTCGCGCTGAAGGCGCTCAAGTCCCAGATCGCGCCGACGTCGTCGTTCGGCGACCAGCTCGAACGCGAGGCGACGATCCTCGCCGACCTCGCGCATCCGAACGTCGTTCTCCTCCTCGAGGCGAGCCGGACCGAATCGGGCCGTCCTTACGTCGTGCTCGAGTGGATCGACGGGCCGTCGCTCCACGATGTGCTCACCGCCGTCGAGGAGGCGTCGACGCGTCGCTCGCGTTCGCGCGACAAGACCGCGAAGAAGACGCTGAGCGTGCCCGCAGCGCTCGCGATCGCGTGCGGGATCTGCGCGGCGCTCGAGCACATCCACGAGCGCGACGTAGTCCATCGCGACGTGAAGCCGAGCAACGTGCTCCTCTCGAAGACGGGTCACGTGAAGGTGATCGACTTCGGGATCGCGCAGCGTCCGCGTACCGCGAGCATGAGCGACACGCTCGGCACCGAGGGCATCACCGCTTCGGGCCGGATGGCGCCCGAGCAAGTGAAGGACGCGTTCGGAACGCCGGCGTACATGTCCCCGGAGCAGATCCTCGGTGACTTCGTCGACGGTCGGAGCGATCTCTTCTCGCTCGGCGTCGTTCTCTACCAGATGTTGAGCGGCTCGCGTCCGTTCGAGACGCCGGAGAAGAGCGACGGCAAACGGAGCGCGGCGCAGCGGATCCGTCGCGACGCGCCGGCGGCGCTACGTGAGCGCGCGCCGCATTGCCCGCGCGCGGTCGAGCGCATCGTGATGCGCCTGCTCGAGAAGTCGCCGAACGACCGGTATCCGTCCGCAGGCGCGGTGCGTGAACGGCTCGAGCACGCGCTCCGTGCCGAGACGCGCGAGGATCCTGCCGTCCTCATCCGTGCGGCCCTCGCCGAAGTGGGGTTCGGGCCGAAGGCCGACGAGAAGGACGCGAAGCGTGATGCCGAGTCGCGTCCGATCGGATCCGTGAGCCGCCCGATCGCGCCCGTTGCCCGTCCGGCGAGCAGCCCGCGGATCTCGACGCGTGCACCTGTGAGCCTCGCACGCGCAGTCGCCGGATTCGGCGTGGTGGCGGCACTGTTCGTGGGAGGCGTGGTCGCGATCGAAGCGGGGAACGCGCAGGCTCGCGACGCGCGAAACGCCGGAACGCGCGCGCTCGAGCTCGCGCCCGAGGGCGCCGGCGGGCTCCGCGTCGTCGCGACGCCGTGGGCGCACGTTCGCGTGGATGGACAGCTCGTCGAGACGACGCCCTTCGCACGAGCGATCCCACTGCCCGCAGGCAAACACTTCGTCACGCTGACCCATCCGGACGCGACGTCGGCAGTCGAGCGCGAGGTCGACATCGTCGTCGGCGAGACGGTGACGCTGGACGTGACCATGGACCTGTCCGCCGACGATGCGGGAAAGGATGCCCGATGAAGCTCCGCTCTCTCGTCCTTGCTGCCCTCGCCGCAGGACTGTTCGTCGCTCCGACCGATGCATCCGCGTTCAGCCACGTGGTCTCGCAAGGAGAGACGCTCGCGCAGATCGCGATCCGCTTCTACGGCACGCCTCGCTTCGAGGGCGCGATCGCCGGCGCGAACGCGCTCGATGCGCACGGCGGCAGCGCGATCGTCGCGGGTCAGCCGCTCGAGATCCCTGCGCCCGCGCATCATCGCGTGAAGGACGGCGAGACGTGGTTCGGGCTCGCGCGTCAGTTCCTCGGCGATACACGGCGTGCCGAGGTCCTCGCGCGCGCCAACGGCGCCGTCGCCTGGGTGCCGCCCGTCGAGAACCAGGAGATCGAGATCCCGGCGGTCGTCGCACACATCGCCGCCGATCGCGACACGATGCCGGGCCTTGCGCAGCGTTATCTCGGCGACGCCAACAAGTCGTGGGAGCTCGACGTCTACAACGGCCGCGACGGCAAGCAGAAGCTCCTCCGGGGCGACGTCGTCCTCGTGCCGCTCATCGATCTGTCGCTCACGGAGGAAGGAAAGAAGGCCGCGCGCGCCGCCGCCGAGCGCACGCGCACCGAAGGCGGCGGGCAAGCCTACGAGGCGCAACGTCGGGCCGAGGCCGACATCCCTCCGCTTCTCGCCGATGTCCGTGCAGGCCGCTACGTCGACGCGGTCGCGAAGGGCAATCGCCTCCTCGGCTCGGGCGATCTCACGAAACCGCAGCTCGCGTCGATCCACCGCGCACTGCTCGAAGCGTACGTCGCGCTGGATGCTGCCGGTCTCGCGGCGGGCGCATGCTCCGCGTGGAAGGCGAACGCCGGCGGTGACGTCCGCCTCGACGCGCGCTCGGTCTCGCCGAAGATCCGAGCCGCCTGCGTGACACACTAGCGATCCTCGCTGCGAGATGGCCCGAATCCGAGGACGGAGGACCGGGACGGAGGACTGGGCAGCAACGAGCGAGTAGGATGGGGGCGTGGACGCAACCCCGAACCGGATCGTCGCCGAGAAATACGAGGTCCTCGGCGTCCTCGGCGAGGGCGGGACCGGAATCGTCTACGACGCTCTCCGCACGGCCGACAAGAAGCCGGTCGCGCTCAAGGTGATGCACGACGCGCTCGCGGGCGACAAGCAGATCCGCGGCCGTTTCCAGCGCGAGGCGGCGATCCTGCGCCGGCTCGAAGGCGACCACGTGTGCCCGATCCTCGATTTCGGCGAGGTCCCCGGGGCGGACACGAACGCGAGCCTGCTCTACATCGCGCTGCCGAAGATCGAAGGCGAGTCGCTCGCCGACGTCCTCGCGGCCGGCCCGATCGAGGTCGATCGCGCGCTCGACATCATGCTCCAGGTGCTCGCCGCGCTGAGAGCCGCGCACGATCAGGGCATCATCCACCGCGATCTCAAGCCGGCGAACGTCCTCCTCGAAGGAGGAAAAAAGGCGGTCGTCGTCGACTTCGGGATGTCGAAGATCATCACCGGCGCGGGCATGGGGACGACGAACCTCACGACGCACAACATGGTGTTCGGCACGCCCGAGTACATGTCGCCGGAGCAAGCGCGCGGTGACGAGCTCGACGCGCGCTGCGATGTCTACGCGGCGGGCATCATGCTCTACGAGATGCTGACCGGAGCGCCGCCCTTCACGGGCCCGACGCCGCTCAGCGTGCTCACCGCTCACCTCACGAGCGACCTCGATCCTCCGAGCAAACGCCCGAACGCTGCCGGACGGGTCACGCCGGCGCTCGAGGCCGTCGTGCTCGGCGCGCTCGCGCGTGAACGCGATGAGCGCTACACGTCCGCCATCGAGCTCGCCGCGGCGATCCAGCACGCGCGCATCCGCCCGGACGACGTCGCTTCGGTGCGGCCGGAGGCTTTCTCCACTCCGCCGCCCGGGACCGATGCGTTCGCAATGACGATCCCGACGGCGATCGTCGGTGACGGCTCAATCGACGTCTCGGCGCCGACGTTGATCGACGACCGCCCGCTCGTATCCGTGCCTCCGCCGGCGCGCGTGAGCCAGAAGCCGTCACAGCCGCCTCCGAGCAAGGGCAAGGAGAGCAAGCCGAGCAAGCCGCCGAGCGTCCCATCGCTTCGACCGCCCGAGCCCGACCCGGACGGCCGCACGTGGATCCTGGTCTGGGTCCTCGTCGGGATCGCGAGCATCGCGACCGGCGTGTGGTTCGCGCTGCGTCACTGAATTTCCCGAGGCCCGGGCTCGCTCGCCTGGGGCTCCCCTCGTCATGGGACGTGTAAAACGTGACAGTCGCCTTTAGTGCTACTTAAGAGCACATCGACGCGGCCGCCGCACTCCGGTAGCGTTCGATCCGTGGCACGTCTGGCGTGGGGAAACATCAACGAGGAGCGCTGCCGGACCTCCGCGAAGCTCGTCGACGGAGAGCTCCGCATCGCGTTCTACGGCGAGGCCGAGACGCCGATGCGCGAGAAGATCCGCGAGCTCCTCGCGCAGCTCGACGCCGAGGCGCTGCGCCTGAAGATTCAGCGAGTCTTCATCGACTTCTGCAGCCTCGGCTTCATCACCTCCACGTGCTTCAAGGCTTTCGTGACGTGGATCGATCGCATGAAGGACCACGGGCGATACCGAGTCCGCTTCGCGTCGCAAGACAGCCAGACGTGGCACCGACGCAGCCTCTCCGCGCTGCAAGCCTTTGCTCCGGACCTGGTCACGATCGAAGTTCGCGACGGCAGGATGCCCGCCGTCGCGGAAATCGACGAAAGTGACATCCTGCAGACGAGCGACCAGGTCTTCGTCCTCCTCGACCGCGCCGGCTGTTGCTCGCGTGTCATCATCGGCGGAGCCGCGCTGCCTGCGTTGCCTTTCGATCGTTGGGTGGGCAAACCAATCGCGGACTGCTTCGGCGAAGCACGATCGAAGCTCCTCCCTGCGCTCGAGCAGGCGCGAGCATCGCGTCCGCAGCGCATCGACGTAGCGATACCGGACGAAGATCCGACGGGCCGAACGAGGTCGTTCGAGGTCACGCTTGTCCCCATTCCGACGGGCAGCGCGGCGGGATTCCGTGACGTGACGGACAGCACCGAGGCCACGAAGCTGGCAGCGCGTCTCGAACACGACGAGATGCTGGACGCGCTCGGAATCCTCACAGGGAGTCTCGCGCACGACTTCAACAACCTCCTCGTGACGATCTCGAGCTTCGCCGAGCGCGCTGCGAACGAGGCGTCTCCCGCACAGGTGATGGAATATCTCGGCGCGATCGTGGGAGCGGTCCGGCGCGGGCGTGACCTCACGAGCAACCTCGCGAGCTTCGCGCGCGGAGGCGATCTGAGCCTGCGGACAGTGGAGCTGCTTCCCCTGCTCGACGAGATCGCGACGACGCTGCGTACATTCCGCCCCGACTGGGAGATCGTGGTCACGACACCACGTGACGGCGCGCGTGTCCGGGGCGATGCAAGTCAGATCCATCGAGCACTCTTGAACGTCGGCAAGAACGCGATCGAGGCGATGGGCAATCGTCCGTCGGCTCGACTCGAGCTCTCTCTCGAGACGCGCGAGCTGACCGCTGCAGACACGTCGTTCCCCGTCCCGCCAGGCGCGTACGCACTCTTGCGAGTCAAAGACGAAGGCCACGGGATCGACGAGGCGACGAAGGCACGCCTGTTCGACCCGTTCTTTTCCGGGAAGCCGCTCGGGAACGGCAGCGGTCTCGGGCTGTTCGCGGTACAGGGGATCGCGCGCGCACACGGCGGGGTCGTCCAAGTCACCTCCGAGCCGGGACGCGGCACGTCGGTCGTCATCGCCTTGCCCCTCCTCGAGGAGGTCCGGTTCGAGTCGAGGCCGCCCCCGATCCGTTCGTCCACCACCGGCTCGCCGCCTCCGGACCGCGCACGTATGCTCGTCGTCGACGACGATCCGACGGTCGGCAAATCCATTCAGCTGCTACTCGAGGCCCTCGGTCACGACGTCTCCTTCGAACGCGACCCACGCGCGGCGCTCGAACGCGTGAAGCGCTCGTCGCACTCGTTCGATCTCGTCCTCACCGATCTGGTCATGCCCGAGCTCGACGGTATCGCGTTCGCGCAGGAGCTGACGCGCCTTGGGCACCCCTCGCCCATCGTGCTCCTCAGCGGCCGCGACGTGGGCCTGAGGCCTGAAGCGCTCTCGAGCGCGAAGATCGCCGCAATCCTGCCCAAGCCGTTCACGCTCAACGAGCTCGAAGGGACGGTCGCCCGCTTGCTGCCGCCGCCGGACGACAGGTCGTCGAGCCCGCTCGCGTTTCGCGGTCCTCTCTGAGGGATCGTCAGGAGGCAGCTTCGCGCCGAGCAACGGCGTCAAATCCACTGGGGCGGTAAGGGCCAGGGCGTCCGTCTCCACGACGACGGTGGCTGGAGGCGCGCCGCGACCTCACGCGCCGTGAGCAGCGACCCCGCGTCGGCAGCAACGAGCCCGAGCCCGCGTGCGAGGCCGCCGACGATCGCTTCCGCTCTCGTGCCGCGCTCCGCGAGCTCGCGCACGGTCGCGCCACGCGTTCGCTTCGCGAGGCGTTCTCCGTTCGGAGCGACGACGAGCGGTACGTGCGCGTACGTCGGCATCGAAGCGTAGCCGAGCATACGCATGAGAAGGATCTGTCGCGCCGTCGACCCGAGGAGATCGTCGGCCCGCACGACATGCGTCACGCCCATCGCGGCGTCGTCGATCGCGACCACGAGTTGGTACGCGAACACGCCGTCGCCACGACGGAGCACGAAGTCCCCCGCCGTCTTGCCGACGTCCTCCTCGACGCGCCCGCAGACGGCATCTTCGAACGCAATGATCGAGCGCTCGGGAACGCGCAGCCGGATCGCCGGAAGGCGCTTGAATTCGCGGTCGCGCGGAGCATCGCGGCACGTCCCCGGATAAAGTGTCTCCTTACCTTCTTCCCCGGCATGCGGCGCGCTCGCGGCGCGCGCGATCTCGGCGCGCGAGCAGTCACACGGATACGTCAGCCCGGCGGCATCGAGCTGCGCGAGCGCCGCTTCGTAGATGCGCGTGCGCTCCGATTGATGGACGGGTCCCTCGTCCCAATCGAGGCCCAGCCACGCGAGATCGTCGAGGATCCGCGCCGACGAGCCCTTCACGACACGCGGCGTGTCGATGTCCTCGACGCGCAGCACCGTTCGCCCGCCTGCGGCCCGTGCGAGGGCCCACGACGCGAGCGCGGTCCACGCACTGCCGAGGTGGAGGTCGCCCGTGGGCGATGGCGCGAACCGTGTCGTGAGCACGGCGCGATGATAGCGCCCCGCGGCGCGATGTTCCGCCCGACCTCGCCCCTTCGCATCGGCAGCACTGCCCCCTCGCCGTCGAATGGCGCGCAGCGAGCGCGCGGCTCAGGCGGCCTTGGCGTCAGGAGGAGGGGCGGAACATGAGCACGGCGAAGTGTCGCGCCTCGTCGAGCCAAGAGTCCGCGAGGGAGAGCCCGACAGCGCGGCCGAGCCGCTCAGCCGTCGCGAGATCGTACTTGTACGAATGCTCCGTGCAGATCGATTCGCCGTCCTCGAAAGTGAACACCTCACCTGCGAGACGGACCTGCTGCCGGCATTTGCTGACGAGATGCATCTCGATGCGACCGGGCACCGGCGAATAAAACGCGTAGTGGTCGAACGCGTCGAGATCGAAGTCGGCGCCGAGCTCTTCGTTCATTCGCCGGAGCACGTTCTTGTTGAACGCCGCCGTGACGCCACGCACGTCGTTGTACGCCGCGTGGAGCACCGCCGGGTCCTTCTTGAGGTCGACGCCGAGCAGGACGACGCCGTCCTGTCCCGCTGCTCGACGAAAGCGGGAGAGCATGCGCCTCGCTTCGTCGGGATCGAAATTGCCGATCGTCGATCCCGGGAAGTAGACGACCGTGCGCGCGTCGCGCTCCGCATCCGGAAGCGGCAAGTCGTCCGTGAAGTCGGCCGCGAACGGCATGACCTCGAGCCACGGGATCTCCGCGCGGAGGCTCTGGGCCGTGTGCTCGAGGTGCTCGGCCGCGATGTCGACGGGAACGTAGAGATCACATCGCTCGGGTCCGAGCGCGCGGAGGAGTAGGCGCGTCTTCGTCCCGCTCCCCGCCCCCGGCTCGACGACGCGGCACGATCCACCTTCGCTGATCCGCGCAGCGATCTCGGAGACGCTCGCCTCGAGGATCGCGAGCTCCGTGCGTGTCACGTAGTACTCGGGCAGCTCGCAGATGGCATCGAAGAGGACTGCCCCTTCGCGATCGTAGAAGTACTTCGGCGAGAGGCGCTTCGGCGTGGCGCGCAGGCCGGCGATCGCGTCGGCCAGGAACGCGGCAGCCGCCGGCGCGACACCGTCGCCACCGGCGCGCGCAACGCTCTCGTGATCGCCATCGAGCGGAGTCATGCCGCGTCCCTCGCAAGGCGGATGCCGGTGAACTGCCACGCCGCGCTCGGCGGGAAGAAGTTTCGGTACGTCGCGCGGATATGGTCCCGCGGCGTGGCGCACGAGCCTCCGCGCAGCACCATCTGGCTGACCATGAACTTGCCGTTGTATTCGCCGAAGGCACCGGGCAGCGGTGTGAAGCCCGGATAGGCCTCGTACGCGCTCGCCGTCCACTCCCACGCATCGCCGAGGAGCTGCACGACGCCCGGCGCGGAGCGAGCGACCTGCGGATGCAGTGCGTCGTCCTCCGCGAACGTTCCGAGGCGTCGGTCGTCAGCCGCGGCGCCCGCTGCGATCGAGACCCCCGAGCGCTCTGCGGCCACCTCCCATTCTGCCTCACGAGGCAATCTTGCCCCCGCCCAGCGCGCGTACGCGTCCGCTTCGTAATACGTGACGTGGCACACGGGCTCGCCCGGCGCGATGGGGCGTCTGCCGCGCAACGTGAAGATCGTCCGCGCGTCGAGATCCCAGTACGACGGAGCACGCCGTTCTCCTTTCGGCGCGTCGCCGACCCACGCCCAGCCTTCGGAGAGCCACAGCTCGGGGCGCCGATAGCCGCCGTCCTCGATGAACGCGAGGTACTCGCCGCACGTGACGAGGCGCGACGCGAGCTCGAACGGCCGGAGGAAGACCTCATGGCGCGGTCGCTCGTTGTCGAAGGAGAACGAGCGGCCGTCGTGACCGATCGAGACCACGCCTCCATCGAATCGATGCCACGTCATCGGCGGCGCGGCCGACGGCGGGCTCGCGCCGCCTCCACGGTACGCCGGTGCGAGCGGGCTTTCCCTGAACAGATGTTTCACGTCCGTGAGCAGCAGCTCCTGGTGCTGCTCCTCGTGGTTCTTGCCGAGCTCGAGAGCGGCCGCGATCTCGCCGAGGCGCGGAGAGCGCTCGAGGTCGGCCAGCCGAGCATCGACGGCCTGCCGGTACGCGATCACTTCCTTCGCGGTCGGCCGCGTGAGCATGCCCCGCCGCGCGCGCGGATGACGTGAGCCGACGCTCTCGTAGTACGAGTTGAAGAGGTAGTCGTAGGCGTCCGAGACCGGCCGCAGGCCGAGCGGACGGAGCACGAAACGCTCGAAGAACCACGTCGTGTGGGCCAGATGCCACTTCACGGGGCTCGCGTCGGGCATCGACTGTACGACCCAGTCCTCGACCTCGAGCGGTTCTGCGAGCCGCATCGTCGCTCGTCGCGCAGCAAGGACCCGTGCTACGAGTCCGCTCGGAAGAAAGTGGTTCTCGGCCGCACTCATCATCACCGGATGGACGCGCACACTGTCAGGTTCGAACCCGAACGCCGCCGTGCTGTCGCTTTGTGTTGAGCATCATCAACCATCTGTCTCGCCTGAAGCTTGAAGCCCGAAGCCTGAAGCCCGAAGCCTGAAGCCTCAATCATGATGTGTTCCTGGACGGTCTTCCGAGAAGGTGGTTCGTTGCCGCACGGAGCGTCGCCGCAGGTCGGGCTCGGGGGTCGACACTCGTGACGCTCTCACGCCGCAAGGTGATCGCCCTCGCTGCAGCCGCGGCGCTCGTTCCGGGAGGCGTGTTCGCGCTCCTCTATCGCCCGTTCCCGTCGGACCGCACGCCCGAGGGCGCGTACATGCGAGTCGCACGCGCGGTCACGAACGACGACCCGCGCGCGTTCTTCGCGTACCTCGAGACCGAAGCGCAGTGGGCCTGTTACACGCTGCGCGACGTCCGCAGCAAGGCGCGCGCTCGCGTGCTGGCGAGCTACCCCGAGCCGCAACGAGGAGAGCTCGCAGCCGCCTACGCGCCGTTCGCCGACGCGCCCGACGGAAGCGACGTCTTCGCGCACGTGTACCGATCGCGTCAGTGGGCGAAGCGCCTGCGCAAGGATCTCTCGGGCATCGGAAGCGTGGACGTCGATCCGAAAGGCGAGCGCGCCAGCGTCGTCACGGTGCACGGGACGCGCTGGCCCTTCCGCAAGCGCGACAACGGGATCTGGGGCCTGACGATCTTCACCGCGGAGCTCCTCGCCGAGGCAGAGAAGGCGACGCGCGATCTCGCCGTCGTCGAGGCGGCCGCCGCCGACTACGACAAGCTCCGCGCGCAGCGCTGACGTCGTCCGGCTCGATCGTCCGCGGGCTTGCTCATCTCGGCCCGTCAGACGGCGGGTGCGGCGCGACGACCTCGGAGGATCCGTCGCCGCCGCTCAGTTCACGGGCGGCCCTGTCACGTCGTGAAGTGGCCGGCTTCCCTGGCCGCCGGCGTAGCCGTAACTCGAGTACGGGCTCGTTCCCCAGACGTGCAGCGAGAATGGCGCTTCGCTGTGGGCCTCGAGCCGGCCGTACCGGCACGTGCCGCCCGGGTGGCTCTGCGGAGCTCCGTCCCTCGTGATGACCACCCAGGCGAACTCGTAGTTCCCGCTCTTGTCGAGCGGCGTCCAACCCGTGACCTCTCCGGCGCAGTCGAGGGTGACAGGATGGAACCCGGTCGCCGTCCTCCGACGCACGAGCGTGAGCGTCGTGTCGAAATACGTGTAATCCGCAAAGAAAATATAGCGGTCGAGGAACTGCTCCGCAGGGACCGCGTTGACGAACTCAGGGTCACCCATGGGCTTCGCAGGAATGGTCGTTCCGCCCGTCATGAACATCGCGACGTGGAAGGGGTGCTCCGCGTCCTGCGCCCGAACCGCCACGAGCTCCCTGGTCATGAAGGTCACGACCTGACCGGCCTCGAGCGTCTCCGGCGCTCCGTTCGGACGCGCGGGGTCGTAGGTCAGCTTCGTGCCATCCGCGGCGCCCACGAATCGCCACGGCACGTTCTCGCGTGCCGTAGTCGGCCCCACACCAAGATCGTTGCGCGGGCGAAACGGCACGAGCGCGTATTCGGATCCCCACTGCGAAACGGCAGGGATCTGCTGATGCGTCATGTCACATGCGAGGGCCCCGCCGGGGAGGAACGTGCAATCCGCTCCGCCGAAGAGCCCGACGGGCTTGCTCGTCTCGATCGGACTCCCGCTCGTGTCGTCTCTTTGCTTGATCTGCAGGACCTCACCGCGTCCGAGCATCCATGACTGCGTTTGCCCCTGCGGGACACCTTTCACGTCGCGACCGTCGGGAACGTTGACGTTGGGACGCATCCGCACCTCGGTGTCGTCTTCGGTGGCGACGATTTGCACGAAGGGCCAGCCCACGACACCACTGGTGATCGGCTGGTTTCCCGGCGTCCATGTGCTGACCGTGATGTATTTCGTGTCCCACGAGGAGACGGGCAAGAGTAGGGTCGCCGCCGGAAAGCGTGCCGCGCCTCCGCCGTAGGGCCAGATCGAGTACGCGCTCACGGGCGCGTCGGTGGTGAGAAGGAAGGCTCGCGTTCGGCTCGTGCCGTGAAGAATGGGGTCTTCCTGAAGCGCCGGAGTGACTCCGTCCGGGCACGCGACGACGCCGCTCGTCGCCGCCTTCGCGAGAAACACGATGGCGACCTTGCCGGGCGCAATCGGTCCGTCGACACGCGTGTAGTCGACCGACGTGCCGTTCGTCTCTGCGTAATATGTGGACGGGCCGACATCGATCGGATCGGCGCCCAGCGTCGCTTGGATCGATACCGGTCGATCCCACACGTTGGCGATCACCGTGGCGAAGCAGGAGCCCGCGCTATCTTCGAAGATTGCGTCGGGGGGAAGAACGGCGAACGAGCAACCAATCGAGCCCTTGGAGAGCTCAGCGCTCTTGCATGGATCGATGCACGTGCCTTCTCCACATCCGAAATCCTGTCCACACTCTTTGACGACTTCCTCCGTGCCGTCGCAATGGTGACGAAGTACTCGCTTCAAATCACTCGAGCAGCGGAGGCTCGGTGGACATGCGGGGTCGTCACCTGCGTCGCTCGTCGCGAGCGTAGGCGTCTCCCGCTCGGCGTCGAAGCCGCTGCGATCGGTCCCGCACGCGCCGCCGGCGAGCGCCGCGCCCGAGACGAGGACAATCATACCGAGAAGTGGCGCATGGACGTTTTTCATGGGCGACCTCAATCGAAGATCACCGTCACGGGATCCGAATGGATCTCCGAATCACTCGTGCCCTGACCAAGCTCCCCGTTCGCGTTGCCACCCCAGCACACCACCTCTCCGCCTTGTACGAGCGCACACGTCGTGTTGGTGGCCACGGCGACCTGCACGGCACGTCCCTGGAATCGCGCGGCGGGCACGAAGACCCATGCGGTCGTGCCGGCGTCCGTGCCGAGCTGCCCGAGCTTGTTGACGCCGCAGCACTGGATCGTTCCGTCCGTCATCCGCACGCACGTCGTACTCTGGGAAAGCGCGAGCTGCTGCGGGAATGCCGTGCCGTCCGTGACGAGCTTCGCCGGCCTGGGTAGCCGCTCGTCGTCCGGGAAGCCCGTCCCGAGCGCTCCTGCCCCGTTGCTCCCCCAGCAATAGACGGAACCGCTTGCGACGATGCACTGCGTGGTGGTCTCGGCGGAGCGACCGCCCGTGGCGACGCTCGTGACGTCGCTCAGCGCCTCGAACACGGATGGTTGCGTGTAAAGGAGCGAGCTCAGACGGCCCGTGACTGCACCCCAGCTGACGAGCTGATGGTCGTTCGTGAGAGCAAAGGCCGTCTTGTATCCGATCGCGATGCGACGGATGGCGTCGTTCTCGCCATCGACGACGGCGGGTCCGCTCCAGCCGTCGGAGAAGGTGGCGCCGGCGTCGGCGCGACCGAGCAGGCGTTGAGTGTTGTTGCCCCAGCAATAGAGGTCGCCGTTCGTCGCAAGCGCACACGCGCTCGCTGGGCCGACGTCGACGCGAGCGAGCTCGGTGGAGATCGCCACGTCTGCGGGTGTGGAGCGACTCACCCCATCGCGAAGGACAGGCGATGCCCGCAAGCCAAGCTGCGCGTTCGTATTCTCGCCCCAGCATTGGACTCGACCGTCGGCGAGGCGCGCGCAGGTGGCATAACCAAGCGAGCTCGCGCTGACCTGCGTCGCATTCGTGATCCCGACGACGGGGGCCGGGCGAGTGCCCGTGGGATTGCCCGCGTCGGCGCCTCTCCCGAGCGAGCCTTGCGAGTCGCGGCCCCAGCAGCGAATGCTGCCATCGGAGAACAGCGCGCAGAAGTACGCCGAGCCAGCGACGAGCTGGGTCACGCACGGCGTGGTCGTGCACACCACCGGCTCGTCGGAGGCATCGTAGTCGGGTTTCGATGTACCCGTGTCTGCGTCCGCGCCTGCGTCCAGTATGCCGTCGTCCTGGTCGGCTGGCGGCGGCGCCTCGGGCGCGCCGGCCGCGTCCGGTCCTTCGATGAGCGAAGCACGGAGCTCGCCGTCACCACACGCCGAGACCAGTGCGGCACCGGCAGAAGTCACGGACAGACCGAGGACGAAGAAGCGACTACGAATCATGGCCATTGCTTCCTCACGCCGCTACGGCGCGACCTTGTGGAGAGCGATATCGGCTCCGACGACCCAGATGTCGTTCGATCCCGAGCCCCAGATGGCGTGAACGGCGTTCTGCACGGGCCATTTATCGAGAGCGACGGCCGCGACGTGCCACTCGGTGCCGTTCCAGTGGCGGAGTCGCCCTTGCTGGCCGGCGAGCCAGACATCGTCGGGGCCCGTCGCCCAGAGCGTCGAGAGAGCATTCTGCGTGAAGCCGGTCAAAGCCCCTCGATACGGCGTCCACGTAAACGAGGCGCCCTCGTCGTTGCTCGTCCCCGTGTGGTAGTAGGGGCCGTTGTAATCGCTGGTGAAGCCAATCAGGAAGGTGGCGTTCGACGAGGCGGAGAAGCCGAAGACGTCGACCGTGGTGGATCCCGTCATCGACGACAGCTCCTTCGTCCACGTGAAGCCCCCGGCTCCGTCGGGCCGGCGATGGAGCACTTGTCCATTCACGAAATAGGGGCTGACGGGAACCCGGCCGGCGACCCAGATGTCGTCGCGGCTCGTGCCCCACACTCGTTCGAAGTGAGCGGGGAATGCCGTCGATACGGAATCGATTGTCCACTCCGATTCGGAGTAGTGAAGGACGAAGCTGGGGTCGGTGGCATCGACACGGTTCGTGACGGACGCGGCGGCGTAGACGTCGTTCGCGCTCGTTCCCCAGATCGATCGGATCGTCACCGGAGCAGAGACGTGCGTCCACGAGATGGAGCTCGGGCTCGAGCCGGTCCCGTGGAGAAGGACACCCGGCATGGCGACGTTGTTCTTCGACGTGACTCCACCACCGGCCCAGAGATCGGTCGGACCGCTGCCCCAGATCGCATGAAGCGGCACCCCGGCGGCGTGACTCTGCACCCATGCTGCCCCGTCCCAGCGAAGGACGTTGCCCTCTTCGCTGACGGCCCAGACGACGCCGTGGCCGTCTCCCCACACGCTCTTCAGCGTTTGGCCTCCCGGTACGACGGTATGGCACCAGCCCTCGTGCGTGCACGAGGGCCCGGCGACCGCGGCGTCGGAGTCGGCCGATGCGTCGTCGCTCGAGCCCGCGTCTTCCGTCGACGGCACGTCGTCTTCCGAGGGATCCGCCGCCGGAGGGGCCGCGAGGGCCGCGTCTGGCTCGACCACGCCGAGCACCCTGCCGTCGCTGCATGCGACCACGCCGAGGACGAGCGATCCAGCAGGAGCGGTGACGAGAAGACATCTCTTGAGGTTCACGGCTTGGCTCCTTGCGCGCCCGGCCTCGGACCGGAGTAATGCATGACGATGCCGTCGCCGACGGCCCAGACATCGGAAGGGCCGCTGCCCCAGATGCTGTAGAGATGGCGCTTCTCTTTGGATGAGAACGCTCCTTTCGCGGTCCTCCACTCCGTCCCGTCGTAGTGCAAAAACGTTCCGTTCTCGCCAACGGCCCAGATGTCCTTCGGTCCGGCGCCCCAGAGCCCGCGAAGGTTCTCCGTCGTCGGAGATTCGACGATGCTAGAGGTCTTCGCGCCCGCGGTGATGTGCCGGATCGTCCCGCCGTCGCCCACAGTCCATACGTCACCGGGGCCGCTGCCCCAGACGGCGTTCAGAACGGAGAACGTCCGTGTATCGACCTCGGTCCAAGCCAAGACGCTGCCATCGGCCACCGGCGCGCCGTTCGTATGCGCGGCGAACGACAAGCTATTGGCGCCCTTCGACCCCACCACCCAGACATCGTCGGGACCACTCCCCCACATGGAATTGACATTGTGGCTATCGAAGGCGCTGATGCTGGTCCATTCGATACCGTCATCCGTGACGACGGTTCGCCAGGCGGACTCGATGATCGTGTTGAAAGACGAGTCGAACGAATAGGTGCGGTGTTTTCCAATGGTCCACACGTCGTTCGGCGACGATGCCCATATTGCATTCAACGTACCCGGTGTGGCGAATTCATAGGGCGGTTCCCAAACGGAGGTGACGCGAGTCCACTGCGCGGAGCCGCTCGCGAATCCGTTCGAATGGAAGATCATGTTCGCGGTGGCAACGACCCAAACATCGTGCGGGCCAGTGCCATGGACCGCTTGGAGTGACAGCTTCGTGTCGATCGGAACGGAGACCCACACGCTCCCGTCCCAGTGGATCACGCTCCCCGCGGCGCCTACGGCCCAGACGTCGTCCGGGCCGCTTCCCCAGACGCTGGCAAGTCCAAGGCCGAGCGGGTGTTTGGTATCCACGCGGTACCACTCGACGTCGTCGCAACCGCTGTCGCTCGTGGCGCACCGTTCAGGGTCGGCCTCGGCGCCGGCATCGTCGACGTCGGCCGTAACCTTCGCGGCATCGCCCGCGGACCCACCATCGGTCTCTTCGTGTGTACCGCCGATGTCGTTCTCGGAGACTGCGCAGCTGGCCACGATCGTCTCCAGTGCGAAGAGACCAATCGCCGCCTTGACCGTGGATACGCGACGACGCCGTCCCAGCTCCCAGAGACGCTTCATTTCGTCACCACTCCCGCGTCACACTCGACCATGAAGCACTTGCCGTCGATGCACGGCTGGCCAGCGGCAACGTCGCATTCGTTTCCGCAGGCTCCGCAGTGGTGGGCATTGCGCGTCAAGTCCGTTTCACAGCCATTGCTTCGATCGCCGTCGCAATTCCCCCATCCCGGCGAGCACTCGGATACGCAATATCCATTTTTGCAAACACTGACATCATGACCGTAGGTGCGGCAGCGATTGTCACACGCTCCGCAGTTGTCGACGTCCGAGAGGAGGTCTGCGCAGGTAAAGCCGCACAACGTCTCGCTGGGGTCGCACGCGCATACAGGGTTCGGCCCCTTGTCGGGACGGATGGTGCAGATCTGTCCTGGCGCGCACTTGTTCCCGCACGCGCCGCAGTTCTCGACGTCACCGCTCAGACTGACCTCGCATCCGTCGCTCAGGTCATTGTTGCAGTCGTCGTAGAGCGCAACGCACCGAAGATGGCCGCACTCTCCGTTGGCGCAGCCATAGGCCATCCCGAGCGGCGCCTCCATGTAGGGGCACACGTTCCCGCAGCTTCCGCAGTTGTTGGAGTCCGTCAACGTGTTGGTGCATCGCGGGTCGCACCACGTGTTTGGCGCCAAACACTCTTGATTGCACTTGCCATCGACGCATCCCCTATTGCCGTTCGTGAGCTCGGGGCAGACGTTGCCGCACGCGCCGCAATTGTTCGGATCGTTGCTCGAGACGGATTCGCACCCGTCATCGACGAGGCCATTGCAGTCCGCAAAGCCGACGGAACAGGTGGGCTGACATGTCCCGTCGATGCAGTGCGCGACCATGTTCAGCTCTCCGAAGACGTCCCTTCCCGTGCAGGCGTTTCCGCATGCGCCGCAGTTGTAGTCGTCCACGAGGACGTTCGTTTCGCACTTGAATGCGAGGGTCCCGTCCTGCCTCGTGCACGTTGCGTACGGGTACGGACATTCGGTGCCGACGCACATCGCGAGCGCCGGCGACACATCGCTCGCACCGTCCGCCGAGCCGTCCGCGGACGGAACGAACCCGACGGAGCCGAGACCAGCATCTTCGGTGTATTCGGCTCCGACGTCGCGGACCGGTTCGACGCATCCGAAGACCAGCACGAGCGTCGCCGCGGAAACAGCAGTGGCGCCGAGTGTCTTTCTCGTTCGTTCGTTCATGGCGACCTGTTGGAGGGGGGACGAGCTACAGCCCGGCGGCGCGGCGAACCTTCGACGCGAGCGGGCTCGTCGGATACGTCACGAGAAAGGTCTCGGCGGCCCGCTTCGCCTCGGCGTCACGCCCGAGCCGCGCGAGTGCATCGATCGCGATCGCTTCGCGTTCCTCGCGGAATGAACCGCCGGCGAAGCGACGGTTGCCTTCGTCGGCCATCGAGAGCGCGCGATGCGGATCGCTCTCCTGACGAAGCGCGCTGAGGTGTCGGGTCTCTTCCAGCGGATCGTAGACGGTGGTCGTGGAGGACGCGGGAGGTCTCGCGGCCGGGGAGGCGGAGGCATGGGAGTGCGCCGTGCGCGCGACGGGAGCGGGAGGCGCGGCGGCCGGCGGCGACGACTCGACCGCAGGAAGCGAGTCGACGGCAACAACGGGAACGCTCGGAGCCGCCGCTTGCTCCGGCATGTCGCGCGCGAGGGCCGTCGTCGTCGCGGCTGGAACGGGGTCCGGAGGAGCCGCAGCGTCCTCCGCACCGAACCACCGCGGTCCAACGCTCACTCCGGCGCTCAGAACGGCCAGTCCAACCAGACCGGCAGCGGCGGCCGTCCAGCTTCGGGCCGCGGAAGCGGAGCTCTTCGAGGGTTCAACGCTCGACCCGGCCGCACCGATGGCCGCCTGAAATCGCGCGAGCCCCTTCGATTCGTCGTAGTCGGCGCTGAACGCCGTTTCGCGAACGAGCGCCTCGCGAAGCTCCGACGCCTCCGTCGGATCGTGCCGGAGACGAACCGGCTCGAAGGCCTCTTTGTCCGCGCTCATTTGATCTGCCTCCCGGAGAGAGGGTCGCGCGTGAGCCGCGCATACTCCCGGTGAAACTCTTGTCTCGCGGCCCTGAGGCGCGAGTACACCGTCACGATGGGGATCCCGAGCCCCGCCGCGATGGATTCACACGACTGTTCTTCGATCTCGAAGAGGATGAAGAGTGCACGCTTCTCGATGTCGAGCGCCTGTATCGCTCGGCCCACCAGCGTGAGCGACTGAGTCGCTCGGACGACGTCCTCTTGGTTCGGCGACGTGGCTACCGCAGAGGAGAGGTTCGTTTCATCGAGGACCTCCGGGTGACGGCGCTTGCTGCGTCGGTCGTGGGAGAGCACTCGGAGCGCGATCGCCGCAAGCCACGTCGTGGGCTTCGCTTCGTCGCTCGTCGACCCGCCGCGCCGGTGGGCGACGAGAAAGACCTCTTGGACGAGGTCGTCGAGCTCTTGTGCCGGCGCGCCGAGTCGAACGAGGAACGTCGCGACGAAGCGAGCGTGCTCGCGAAAGAGCACGTCGGCGCCGAGGACACCTTCCGACATGGGACGCCGTTCTTCGCCCGGTGCCTGGGATGGACGGTCCGCCATGGCCGTGCGCGATGCCGGATCGCGTTCCTTCGGTGTCGAGCGGCTGCCCGCTTGGGCGGCGGGCATCGCCGAAGTCGTCATGTCCGTTACTGCCCGGCCCTCGCGTGTTTGGCGTGAATTTTTTTCGGTCAGAGCTCGAAGAATAGTCCCGCCGTCGCAGCGCCTCCCAGTACGGGGAGCGTGAGCACAGCCGTTCGCTCCGTGCGCATCGTCGCGTCGACGCGCTGACCAACAACTCCGATTTGTGCTCGTCGGAGGGTCAGGAGGAGCTCGGTCGTCGCCAGCACGCCCCATGCAGCGTGCGCCTGGTTGCGTGCAACGGTGATCCGGACTTCACCCCGTGCCGGCATGGCGAGCCACGGCTGCGAAGGTGACCGTCCCTCGAGGAAACCGATTCCGCGTGATGCTACGACACCCCACGCGAGGCCGAGGCAGGCGCGAAGCGCGACTCGCCTCGGGTTGCTCGTGGCGCATGCGTCCCCACGCGCGGCGTAAAGCTCCGTCTCGACGCGGCCCGATCCGAGAGAGGACGTGGCGGCCGTCGCGGCGAGCACGGCGCCGCGCGTCTCGAAGTGGCTGGACCAAGCGACATCGATGCCGGCGCTGAAGATCGGCCTCACGCCCGGAAGCGTGTTCCACAACACCCCCGCCTCTCCTGCCAGCGTCGCCTGATGGCCGACAGGCATGACGGCACGGCCTCGGCTTGGCGTCGGGGGACGCGCAGCTGGACGCCGAGGAGCGGCGGACGGCACGGACGGTGGCGCGGACTCCGGCGGCGCGGTTGGCTCCTCTACGCCGAAGAACGTGGCGTCGATCGCGACGGCGATCGACAAAGCGAGCGCGGTCGTGAGCTCGCTGCATCCTGCGGGGAGGTTGGTAACCGTTCGCTGACCGACGAGAACGCCGTCTTCGTAGAGACGATAGACGACGGCGGCATCCTCTCTTCCCACACCGATCGAGATTCGGCGATCGACCTCGGTTTGTCCGAGCCAGCGCGCGACCGCCGGTACCAGGCTCTCGGCGTCCAGACACTCGGCAGGCTGGACCGCAAACGCCTCGGCGAGCGGTCGCTTCGGCGCGTCATCCGCAGCGACAGCGGGTGACGCGAAACACACCGCCGCGACGGCAATGCTGGTGATTCGGCGCCAGCGTGAGCGCGATACTACTCGCAGCAGATGCGCAAAGCTCCGCCACGACACGGCGACGACCTCTCGCTTGGCGAGGACAGAACCGATCAAGTCTCGCGGCTGTCGGCAGAGAATGCAAGCTCGGTCTCGGCGCTCGCACGCCTCGACCCTCGGTCCCGGAAGGCGAGCGCGCGATCGTCGTCACGATGTTCACCGCCGAGCGCCCGCCAGCGCGATCGCCACCGCCTGCTCTGCGCGCGCCGCGTCACCATCTGCGAGCGACTATCCGGAGCAAGCGATCAGGCAGGACAACTCTAGAACCTGCGTTCCGCCTTCAGGAGCGCGGATTCCGTTGCCGGCTCGGTGTCGTCGACGTCCAGCACCGGCCCCGCGGGAGCGCATGAAAGGGCGATGCGGACCGGGCCACCGCGATAGCCGCCGGCGCTCGCGCGTACGGAGACGAGTGCCTCGGCGAGACGGGCCGCGAGCGCTTCGTTGTCGGCGGGCGCCCCGAGATCGCACGGCAACGCGAGCGGACTGCCGTCCGCGCGCACGAGCGACAGGCGGCGTCCGCCGTCGAAGCCGTGGACATCGTGGAGCGGTACCGTGAGCTCGGGACGTCGCGAGGCCTTCAATCGGAAGCCGGACTGGTCGAGGCTCAGCGTGAAGCGCTCTTTCGTGACGTCGGCAGGTTTCCGCATACGCAGCACCCAGTCGATCAGCCACGACACGGCAAAGACCGCCGCGGCGACGCCGAATCCCTTCACGAGCTCCGGCGCCGACGTGACGAGCACGATGAACAGCGGGAGGCCGACGAAGAGTCCGAGGACCTTGAGCGCGATCGAGATCGCCCGACGCGCGATCGTTGCGCCGCGGCTCAGCTGAGGCGGAGCCGGCTTACGCCGCGTTCGACTTTCTTGGACGAAGCGCGCCATCTCCACCGCTTCCTGCCGGTCGGCATCGATGGCGTCGACATCGATCGTGATCGACGCGGCGTCCCCCGTCTCGGTCCAGCGCATTGCCGTCCTCCGCCTTCGTGTTCAAGGCCTAGTATGCGCTCTGGTGAGCGCTCGTCATGCGCGCACCTGGACCTGAGCGGCAGCGTACCGGACGTCGCGCGCGCGGAGGTTATCGAGCATCTGCGTGTAGTCTCCCGGCGCATTCTGCTTCGCCCAGACGAGCGCGTCGAAGCCCGCCTTGAACGCAGGGTCATTTGCGTAACGTTCGGCGAGCTTCGGCCGCCCAGCAAGATGCTCCTCCTTCGACTTGCTCGAGGAGGCGAGGAAGTCTTCAGCAGCGATGATGCCTTGATCGCAGTGGAGCTGAAGCGTCGTTCCGAGCGCCGTGCCTTGGAGCTGGTCGCTGATCTTCTTCGCGGGCGAGCGTCCGCCGGTCCCCACGTCGCGTGGCATCGCGGCGTCGGCGTACCCGGAGGGCAACTCGAGGGAGAGGAGCATCGCTCCACGCATGACGTCACGAGTCGCGGCGTCGCGCGTGTCGGTCTTCGTGGCTTGCATGCTCGCGAGCCCGTACTGGCTGGCGGCCAGCGAGCCGAGCGGCAGGAGGACTTCAGCCGCCACTGCGAGGCACGCCGGGACGACCGGGATGCCGACGGCCCCCGCCATTCCCACAGCGTCCCCTGCAGCGGCGGCGGCGCTGTAGCCATCGAGCTCCTTGTTCTTCGCGAGCTGCCGCTGGAGGCCGGCCTCACCGGGCTGCATCGAGACGTCGCGGCCGGTGTCTCCGGTCTTGCGGCGGGCGGCGTTCAAGACTGCGCCCGTCGAGTCGTCACGGTGGAGTGCGTCCACCTCCTCGTTCGAAAAGTCGCGGGTGGTGCCTGAGCTGATGGTTCGGATCGTCATCGGGATGCGCGTCTGTTCGGCCGCTACGCCCGCCCGGTTGCGTACTACTTCGTCGCAACAAACAATCGCAGCCCAGCGCGCCGGGCGCCGTGACGCGCCCCGTAATCATCCCTGCCGGGGCGGGCCGTAACCTTGCTGCGGGGCACCTCCGTACCCTTGCTGCGGAGCACCTCCGTACCCTTGCTGCGGGGCACCTCCGTAACCTTGCTGCGGGGCACCGCCGTAACCTTGCTGCGGGGCACCGCCGTAACCTTGCTGCGGGGCAGCATGGCCTCCGTAGCCTTGCTGCGGTGCACCGTAGCTTTGCTGGGGAGGACCGTACCCTTGCGGAGGCCCATACCCCTGAGGAGCTCCGTACCCTTGCGGGGCGCCGTAGCCCTGAGGCGCTCCGTATCCTTGCGGAGGCCCATACCCCTGAGGAGCTCCGTACCCTTGCGGAGGACCGTACTGCGGCGCTCCCTGCGGCCCGTACGGTTGCGGCGGCGCAGCATGAGGCGCGTGGCCGAAGCCGCCCGCGGGAGGCGGCGGGCCTGCAGCACCGGCGGGCTGCGGTACGTACGGCATCGCGTCGAAGCCGTGTGCACCAGATGCAGGCTCACCTTCCTCGGCGCCGCCGGGTCCAGCGCCGAGCGCCGCCATCAGCTCCGCGCGCCGCGCGGCCGAGCACATTCCGAAGAGCCATCCGACTCCGAAGAACGTCGCAAACGCGATGACGCTGGAGACGATGAGCACCGCGCCGGACAAGACCTCGCCTCCGACGATCTGGGCGATCCCACCGATGATCGAGCCGATACCCCAGAGGAGCGCGCCGCCCCGGAGCCATCCGCTCGCCGCCGCCTTGAAGCTGAATGGCAGCTTCATGCCGCGATCGTCGTCCCCATCGACGACGAAGAACGTCTCGACCGGGATGAGCGGCACGAACATGATGTGCACGAAGCGACACGCCACGTGCCCGACGCCGTCGATCTTGTCCGCGTGACCGTAGAGGCGCGTGCCGTAGACGATGATCATGCGACTTGCTCCCCCGGCGAGATCACGGGGGCACGAGCGCGCCCTCCTCTCGACTCGGTGGCACATGCTGTCATGGTTGCCCGAGTGCGCCAACGCTCGGCTGTCGACGGACGTGTCATCCGAAATGGTGATGGCGCCGACACCGATGTCCGTGGCTGTGTGTCGTCGCGGTGTCCCGCGCGCCGCTCGGCGCTACTTCGCCATCCGCTTCTTCGCCTCGGCCCTCACGCCTGGTCTTCCTCGCTCTCCTCGTCGTCCTCTTCCTGCTCGCCGCGCTCGGAGAGCGGCGTCCAACCGACAGACCGAAGAAAGCGACGGACCTTCGCGAACCACTCCGTCGTCTCGGCGTGGCCGAAGAACTCCTTCGTGAGCGAGTGAGAATCGCCTCGAGACGACTCGAGCGCGATTCGCTTCGTCTCCGTGCTCGACGCGATGTTCGGTGCGAGCGGCCCCATGCCGATGTTGACGGCGTTGGCGCCGACATCCATCACGCGTTCGACGGCCTTCGTCTCGAGCACCACGTCGTCGAGCTCGTCGAGGCGGATGCGGTACGTCTCGCGATTCGATCCCATCGGGAGCACGCGAAGCTCTCCTCCGGACACGCGGAGGACGATGACGTTCTTCGGCCGCTGTCGTGACCACCAAACCACGCCTCCGAGCAGCCCGACGAACATCGCGAGTCCCACTTCCTTGGTCAAGAAGTAGCCGACGATGATCCCGACGGCGGACGGGAGCGCGACCAGCTGGAAGCCCGAATGGCCCGCAGCCAGGCGATCCATCCGCTCCTGCGGGCGGTAGACGAGCTCGCCGGACTTCGGCTCGGGAGCCTTGGCTACCTGGCTCTCGCGGTACGGACTCGCCATCGGACTCTCCTCTCACACGAAGAGAGCCGCGCCCCCCTCGCGCGTCGCAGCTTATCTGATCCCGATGTGCGCCGGGGTGTCGCCGACGCACATCGACCGCGTGCGTCAGGCCGGACGCGCGACGGGGAACGGGCGGACGATGCCGTACTGCTTCGGGATGAAGACGTCGCGCCAGCCCTGCTCGATCGCGGCGCCGATCGTGAAGTGCGGGTTCGCGAGATGCGGCCGTGCGAGCGCGCAGAGGTCGGCACGGCCCGACAGGATCAGCGTGTTGATCTGATCCGCGCTCGAGATGTTGCCGACGGCGATCGTCGGGATCTTCACCTCGTTCTTCACCATGTCGGCCCAGTACGCCTGGTACATGCGCCCGTAGAACTTCGGACGCGAGTCGGGCGTGGTCATGCCACACGAGACGTCGATCACGTCGGTGCCGCGCTCCTTCAACGCGCGGGCGAGCGCGACGACGTCCTCGTCGGTGATGCCGCCGGGGAGCCAGTCGGTGGCGGAGATTCGAACGCTGAGCGGCTTGTGCTTCGGCCACACCGCGCGCACGGCCTCGAGCACCTCGAGCGGATAGCGCATCCGCGCCTCGCGCGAGCCGCCGTAAGCGTCCGTCCGGATGTTCGTCAGCGGCGAGATGAAGCTCGCGAGAAGGTACCCGTGGGCCATGTGGACCTCGAGGAGATCGAAGCCCGCCTCGTCGGCCCACGTCGCCGAGCGCACGTATTCGGCCTTCACGCGGTCCATGTCCGACCGGTCCATCTCGCGCGGGACCTGGCTGTCCGGGAAGTACGGCAGCGGCGAGGCGCTCATGATCGGCCAGTTGCCGCTCTCGAGCGGGCGATCGCTTCCTTCCCACATGAACTTCGTCGACGCCTTGCGACCGGCATGGCCGAGCTGCATGCCGACCTTCGCCTCGCTCTGCGCGTGCACGGCGGTCACGATTCGCTGCCACGCCTCGAGGTGCTCCGGCAGATACATGCCCGCGCAGCCGGGCGAGATGCGGCCCTCGCGCGAGACGTCGGTCATCTCGCACATGACGAGGCCCGCGCCGCCCATCGCACGCGAGAGATAGTGCGTGAAATGGAAGTCGTTCGGCAGCCCGTCGACTGCCGAGTACATGCACATCGGCGAGACGACGACGCGGTTCGGGAGGACCAGATCGCGGAGCTTCAACGGAGTGAACATCGCCGGCGCGCTCGGCTTCGCGCCGGTGACGCGCACCTCGTGCCATGACCGGACGTGCTCGGCGAACGCCGTATCGCGGACTTTCAGGTTGTCGAACGTGATCCGCTTGCTGCGCGTGAGCAGACTGAAGGCGAACTGCGTCGGCTCGAGATCGCGATAGCGCTTCACGTTCTCGAACCACTGCAGGCTGTCCTGCGCCGCCTTCTGCGTGCGCTCGACGATCGGACGACGGTCTTCCTCGTAGGCCTCGAGCGCGTCCGGGATGCTGTGCGGATGGCCGAGGAGCGCCTTCACGAGCGCGATCGAGTCCTCCATCGCCATCTTCGTCCCGGACCCGATCGAGAAGTGCGCCGTGTGCGCGGCGTCGCCCATGAGGACGACGTTCCCGTGGCTCCAGCGCTCGTTCTTGATCGTCGGGAACTGCACCCACTGCGAGCGGTTCGGAAGGAGCTTCTCGCCACCGAGGTGTTTTCCGAAGAGCTTCTCGAGATAGGCGATGCTCTCCTCGGTCGACATCTTGTCGAGGCCCGCCGCGAAGAACGAGTCCTCGTCGCACTCCGCGATGAACGTGCTCGTGTCGTCGTCGAAGCGGTAGGCATGCACCTGGAACATGCCGTGCTCGTTCTCTTCGAAGTAGAAGGTGAAGGCGTCGAACTTCTTCTTCGTCCCGAGCCACATGTAGCGGGCCGAGCGGAGATCGATCGACGGCTTGAACCACGCTGCGTGGCGCTCGCGGATCTTGCTCTTCACACCGTCACACGCGACGACGAGGTCCGCGCCGCCGAGCTCCGCGACGACCTTCTCGTAGTCGTCGACCTCGGTGTCGAACACGAGCTTCACGCCGAGCTCGCGACAGCGCTCCTGGAGGATGACGAGGAGCTCCTTGCGCGCGATGCCCGAGAAGCCGTGCCCGCCTGAACGGAGGCACGCTCCCTTGTAGTGGATGTCGATCGCGTCCCAGTGGGCGAAGCTCTTCGTGATCGCCTCGTGCGTCGGCCGGTCGTTCTCCTCGAGGTAGGAGAGCGTCTCGTCGGAGAAGACGACGCCCCAGCCGAACGTCACGCCGGGGGCATTGCGCTCGACGACGGTGATCTCCGTCTCGGGACGCGCCTTCTTGAAAAGCAGCGCGAAGTAGAGGCCCGCGGGTCCACCGCCGATGCACACGATCTTCATGGGGTCCTTTTCGCGCATGGCTCTACCATCTCGCTCACGCGCGTGCGAGCCCACCCGGAGCGAAGCCCGAAGGCTCCGCTTCCGTGTGGCCCAGACCCCAACCGCCGTCGCTCGACCGTGCACCGCTCGAGCGACTCACCCCCGCTGCCATCC
>JAEXCN010000174.1 GCA_023402175.1 Pseudomonadota bacterium
ATCTTCGCGACGATCGCCCGGTTGTCGCCGTCGTTCGGCCCGCTGATCGTCCGGAGCCGCGCGTCGCCCTTGTAGATGCCGACGTACACGATCGTGTCCGGCCCGCGGAGGTCCGCCGGCATCGTGAACGACTGCTCGTCCGCGTAGATCTTCCCGCGTTCCCACTTGTCCGGTCCGAGCACCTGGCCCTGACCGCGTGCCTCACGAAGCGGCCCGACGCTGTCGAGGCCCTCGTGCCGGTCGAAGCCCTCGTGCTGGACGTGCGTGAAGAGCTTCCAGCCCTCGTCGAGCGGCTCGTCGCATCGCCAGTAGTACGTGACCTTCACCGGCGTGCTCGGCCCGGCCTGCTCGGGCTCGACCTTGTAGCCCACGAGATGGACCTTGTTCTCGAAGTTGACGTCGGTCTTCTTCGCGTCCGGCGGGACGGCATCGAGGATGTGGGCCTTGAGCCGCTCCTTGTCCTCTGCGCTGATCTGCGTCTTCCCGCCGACGCACGCAGGAGCGAGTGGCAACAGCCCGAGGGCCGCAATGAGGACGAGGTTACGCACGGAGCCTCCTTCTGGCCGCATCTAAGACGTCGGAGCGACAGAACGCAAGGCCCTGGTCCACGACCGAGCCCGACCGGCCGAGCCTGTCCCGTCGGCGCGCCGGGGTCCGCCATCGCTCACGGCTCGTCGGGATTCTTCCGGCCGCGGTCCGGTATCGCATGCGCGCGATGCGCGCTCGGGCGAGACATGAACCGTGTTGCACGCTTCACGCCAAAAGGTCCTCTGCGCTCTCTCCTTCCTGGCCGCGGCGGCGACGATCGCTTCGTGCACGGAGTCGAAGCCCGCACTGCTCGACCCGGGCCCGTCGTCCCCTCCGCCCGCAGCCACGGACGGCGACACAGCAGCTCGGCCCGACGGCTTGGTGCCGATCGACGACCCGCCGCTCACGACACCGAAGCAAGTCATCGGATTCGTGCCCGTGTCGACGGGTCCCCTTACGACGCCCATCGAGATCGCGGTGCGAGCAGGCCGGCTCCACGTCGCCGAACAGGTTGGCCGCATCCGCATCGTCGACTCCAACGGCTCGACCGACGCGGTCGTGCTCGACATCTCGAGTCGCGTAACGAGTGGCTACGACCAGGGGATCCTCGGCTTCACGTTCCATCCGGGCTTCCCGGCGACGCCGTACCTCTACGTCTCGTACACGGCGCCTCATCCGGCGGACCCGCCGGCGGAGAACGTCTCCTTCCAGTCGGTGATCGCGCGCTACGAGAGCACCGACGACGGCCTGACGTTCGATCCCGCGACGGAGAAGCGCCTGCTCGTCTGGGACCACCCAGGCGTGAACCACAACAACAACACGCTCGTCTTCGGTCCGGACGGCTTCCTCTACATCAGCTCGGGCGACGGCACCGACCCGCTGGACGTGTACTGCGAGAACGCGCAGCGGACGGACAACCTGCTCGGGAAGATCCTGCGGATCGACGTCGACAACGGTGATCCCTACTCCATCCCGTCGACGAATCCTTTCGCGAGCGGCGGCGGCCGGCCGGAGATCTATGCGTGGGGCCTCCGCAACCCGTGGCGCATCGAGTTCGATGCGAAGAGCAAGCGTCTCTTCGCAGGCGACGTCGGTCACCTCTCGTGGGAGGAGATCGACGAGATCTTCCCCGGGAAGAACTACGGATGGGCCGCGCGCGAGGGCTTCACCTGCTTCGATGCGGGCCCGGGATGCGACGGTGACTTCGTCGAGCCGCTCTTCGTCCATCCCCACACCGAGGCGGCGGCGATCGTCGGCGGCGTGATCTATCACGGGACCGGGATGCCGGAGCTCACCGGAAAGTACATCTACGCGGACGCATCCTCGGGCTACTTCTGGTCCGCGAACGTCGACGAGCCGGGGACGCCGCCGGTCCGCATCCACGAGTATCCGCGGATGCGTGTCGTCTCGATACGGCTCGACGCAGACGGCGAGATCCTCGTCGCGCACTACGGCGAGGGGAAGATCTACCGGATGGCGTCCGCGGAGCATTGAGCGCCGAACCGCCGCGAGCGTGGCGCTCGCGGCGGGATGTCGAGCTCGTCGTGCGATCGCGACGAACGGTCGCGAGCGAGCGTCAGCGGCGGCTCTTCTTCCGCGCTTCCTTCTCGCGCTTGCGCTGCGCCTTCTTCGCGTTCTTCTCCTTGTCGGAGAGCGCCTTCATCTTCGTGAGGCTCTCGCCGGGCGCGCCGCCCATGCCCGGCATCCCCGGGAAGCCGCCCATACCGGGGAAGCCGCCCATGCCCGGCATCCCCGGGAAGCCGCCCATGCCCGGCATTCCAGGGAAGCCGCCGCCCATGCCCGGCATGCCCGGGAAGCCGCCCATGCCGCCCATCTGCGACGCCATCTTCTTCAGGTTCTTCATCGCGCCGAGCTGCTTCATGCCCGGCAGGTTGCCGAGCAGGCCGCCCATGCCGCCCATGTTCGACATCATCTGCTTCATGAAGAGGAAGCGCTGCACGAGCTCGCTGACCGCCTGCTCCGGCGTTCCCGAGCCCTTCGCGATGCGCGCCACACGGGACGGCTCACGGATGAGCGCGTAGGGATCCTTCTTCTCGAATGCGGTGAAGCTCGAGATCATCGCCTCGATCTTCACGAGCTCGCGATCGTCGAGGTTCACGTCCGCGGGCAGCTGGTCCATCCCGGGGATCTTCCCGACGATGTCCTTGAGGCTGCCCATCCGCTGGATCATCCGGATCTGCGAGAGGAAGTCGTCCAGGGAGAAGTCGCCCTGGAGCATCTTCATCGCGTCCTGGGCGGCCTTCTCCTCGTCGACGACTTCCTGGAAGTCCTTCATCAGGCCGACGACGTCGCCCATGCCGAGGACGCGGCTCGCCATGCCCTCGGGACGGAACTCCTCGAACTTGTCGGTGCCTTCGCCGATGCCCGCGAAGCGAACGGGCGCGCCGGTGACTTCCTTCACGCTGAGCGCAGCACCACCACGCGCGTCGCCGTCGAGCTTCGTGAGGATGACGCCGGTGAGGTTCAGGCGGTCGTGGAAGCCCTTCGAGACCTTGACCGCGTCCTGACCGATCATCGCGTCGATGACGAGGAAGATGTTCTCGGGCTCGGCCTTGTCTTTGATCTCGGCGAGCTCCTGCATCAGCTTCTCGTCGATCGCGAGACGGCCGGCAGTGTCGTAGATGATGACGTCGCAGCCGAGCTTCGACGCTTCCGCCTCCGCCTGCGCGCAGATGTCGACCGGCGATGCGCCCGGGATGTTGAAGACCGGGACGTCGATGCTCTTGCCGAGCACCTGGAGCTGCTCGACAGCGGCCGGACGCTGCATGTCGGCCGCGACGAGGAGCGGCTTGTGGTTCTCCTTCTGCAGGTAGCGCGCGAGCTTCGCGCACGACGTTGTCTTTCCGGAGCCCTGGAGGCCGACCATCATGATGCCGGTCGGTCCCTTGTCCGCGTAGACGATCGCCGCGCCGTCGGCGGCCGACATGAAGTCGACGAGCTCGTCGTGGCAGATCTTCGTGAACTGGTCGCCGGCGGAGACCGTGATGGCCTGACCGTCCTTGGCCTTCGCCTTGACGCGAACGACCTCACCGAGCGCCTTGTCCTTCACGCGCGCGAGGAACGCCTTCACGACTCCGAGCTCGACGTCCGCCTCGAGGAGGCTGAGCCGAACCTCACGAAGCGCGGCGTCGATGTTCTGCTCGGTGAGCTCCGTCAATCCGGCCAGACGGTTCTTGGCCTGCCGGAAACCTTTCGCGATCGCGTCGAACATGCGGTGTGGCGGGGGCTTACCACGGACGCACTAGGCCGGAAACGGGCGGAGCCGATCGGGGGTTCAGTTGCCGGGGCCTCGACGCCGTCCGTCTCCGCCGACGAGCCCATGTGCGGGCCCGAACACGACGATGGCAGCGGCTGGTCGAGTCGGCCCGGTAACCGCGGCGGTAAGCCTCTTACGGATAGGGCACGGACGCGTGCCTACCGCGATCCATTGCCGCGCCTACTCAGACTTACACAAGTGATTCCGCAAACCTACCGAGCGCGACTTTTTGGTTTCCCCGTTTACAACGGTCGCGGTCGAATGCTATCCCTGTAGAGATGATCGTCTCCCCACATGGGACGGTCGGGGGATCGACAGGGGTGGGACCGGAGGACTGCATGCGGCTTCGATCGAAAGCGCTTCTTCGACTGGGCGTAGCAACGTTGGCTTTGATGGCTGCGGCGATCGTGCAGCCGCGCGACGCGCGCGCGGAGGCCGACGTCTTCGGCGTAGGTGACGGACACAGCGGCGCGAAGACGGTCGCCGCGGCCAAGGCCGAGGAGATCAACTCGTACGCGTCGATCATGGCGGACGTCGCCGCAGGCGCGACGACGATCTCGATCGGCAAGGCGATCGGCGTCAACGCGGGCTCGGCAACGGCGTTCGCAGCAGGCGACTTGATCCTCGTCTGGCGCGCGACCGGCGTCGCGTCCTCCGAAGCTCCGTCCGGCAACACGACGAAGCGTCTCGATCTCGCGACGAGCCTCGCGACGACGTCGACCCCGACGAACGAGCCAGGGCTCGCTGGGGAGTACGAATTCGCGCGCATCGCGTCCGTCGCGGCGCCGGCCAACGGCGTCCAGACCGTGACCCTGACGAAGCCCCTCCTCAAAGCGTTCACGAAGCACGTCTCGCAGATCGTGAAGGTCCCGGAGTACACGACCGTCGACGTGCCCGCCGGAAGCTCGCTCGTCGCGACGGCATGGCAAGAGGTCGGCGGTACGCCGGCGAAGCCCAATCCGAACAACCCGTGGGCCGGCGGGATTCTCATCTTCATGGCGAACGGTGCCATCACGAACAACGGCACCATCCACGCGAACGGGCGCGGCTTCCACGGCGGGCTCCCCGAGCAGCGCGCCATCAACACGGTCGGCATCCTCTGCAACAACGCCGCGCTCGACGGCAATCCTCTGAACCAGTCGTTCGCGCCGAAAGGACAAGGCGTCGTCCACGCGCAGTACCGCACGGACCTCGGCGGCAAGGGCAACATCTCGATGGCGGGCGGCGGCGGCAACTGCCTCGAGGGCGGCGGCGGCGGCGGCGCGAACCGCGGCAACGGCGGCAACGGCAGCGGCTCGTTGATCAACCTCGGAGCCGGCGGATTCGGCGGCATCGGCATCGACTACGACATCAACGCGCGCCTCACGATGGGCGGCGGAGGAGGATCCGGCCGCCACATCGTCGGCGTCCTGAGCCAGGTGAGCTTCGGCGGCTTCGGCGGCGGCGTCGTCTACATCCGCGGCGCAGCGATGGCCGGCAACGGCAAGCTGCAAGCGAACGGCGGCAACGGCGAGGACAGCGGTCTCGTCGGCCTTCCGACCGGCGTCGCGAGCGAAGGGTCCGGCGGCGGCGGCGCCGGCGGAACGATCGTCGTCCGGCTGACCGGCAACCTCGACTGCGACGCCATCGAGAGCCCTGGCGGCAATGGCGGAAGCGCGCAGGTGCTCGGCGCCGGGATCTTCGGCGCGGGCGGCGGCGGCGGCGGCGGTCGCGTTCTCTTCCAGGCCGCGACGAAGAGTGGGAGTTGCGACATCAACGTGAACCCCGGCACCCCTGGGAACAACGGCCAGGGCGGCTCGAAGCCGGGTGCTCCTGGCGGGACGCAGCCGCCGCCGGAGGGCGGCTACTGCTTCGACCCCGCTCCCGGCAGCCCGAACCCGTGCGCGGATCCGAAGCCGGTCTGCGACACGACGACCGGCGAGTGCAAGGCGTGCTCGGGCCCGTACGGCGGCGGTACTCCGCAAGCGTGCAAGGTGAAGGTCGAGCCGGTCTGCATGGCGGACGGATCGTGTCAGGAGTGCAACGGTGACTTCGGCTCGGGCACCTCGCAGGCCTGCCAGCTCACCGCGAGCCCGTACTGCTTCACGACCGGCACGCCCGACGTCGTCGGCTCGTGCGGCAAGTGCACGACGAACGCGGACTGCACGGGCCCGGGGCATCCTGGACCCATCTGCAACGTCCTCGCGGGCAACTGCGGGACGCAATGCCAGGCGGATGCAGACTGCAAGCAGAACGAATGGTGCGCTCCGCAGGCCGCCGATGGCTCGAACGTCTGCACGCCGAAGACGCCCAACGGGCAGCCTGTCCCGGGCATCCCGCCGATCAACGGTGAGTGCACGCCGGCCAACGGCGAGCGCGTATGCCTGTCCGCGAAGTGCGAGGAGGAGGACGACCTCTGCGGCCTGAAGAACGGATCGCCGTGCGCAGCGAAGAGCGAGTGTCGCTCGGAGATCTGCTTCGATCAGGACGACCTCTGCGGCTTGCCCAACGGCCAGCCGTGCAACGGTGACGGCCAGTGCCGGAGCGAGCTCTGCGAGAACGGCACCTGCAAGGGCTGTAAAGAGGACACCGACTGCAACCTCGGTCAGGTCTGCGACGCGACCAACGAGCAGTGCGTTCCGGGCTGCCGCCCGGGCGTGACCGCTCCATCCGATGGCGGACAGGTCCACGGCGCGTGCCCGCCGGGACAGGAGTGCGTCGCAGCTGACGGCGGACCGATCGGGCAATGCGAGCCCTCCGCAAACGCCGGCACCGACGGCGGGATCGCCGACCCCGATGACACCTCCGGTATCATCGAAGGCGGCGGTTGCGCCTGCAACACGACGATCTCCTCGACCGCGTCACCGTTCGCGATCTTCGGAGCCGCGCTCGGAGGTCTCTTCCTCGCGCGACGCCGCCGGCGACGAGAGTCGGAGCGCGCGAGCAACCTTCACTGCAGCACCCAAAAGCCCAGCCGCTGATCCAGGGTGAACATGAACATGACCAAGCTTGCGTTCGGCGCGCTGTCGACCGCCGTATTCCTTTCCATCTCCACGTCGGCGAGCGCCCAGTCGCGCACCGGCTTCGCGATCAATCGCTTCGAGCCTGCCGAGCGTGGCAGTCAGTTCTTCGTGAACGACACGCTCGACTTCCGCGGCGATCTCCGGCCCGCCTTCGGGGCGACGCTCGACTACGGATACAAGCCGCTCGTCGTCTACGACCGCGCTGGTAACGAGCGCAGCGCGCTCGTCCGGCATCAGCTGTTCACCCACGTCGGCGGCGCGCTCGTCCTCGGCGAGCGATTCCGCCTCGGTCTCAACCTCCCGATCGCCGTCTACCAGGACGGCGAGGCAAGCGTCGTCAACGGCGACCGCTTCAAGGCCGCGGACAAGGCGGCGATCGGCGATCTCCGGCTCGCCGCCGACGTCCGCATTCTCGGCGAGTACGGCGACGCGTTCACGCTCGCTGCCGGCCTGCGCGCATGGCTTCCGACGGGCGAGCGCTCGCAGTTCACCGGCGATGGATCGACGCGCCTCGCCCCGCAGGTCATGGCCGCGGGCGACCTCGGTCCCCTCACCTACGCTGCGCGCCTCGCGATCGTCTATCGCTCGCGCGACGACGCCTACGCCGGAAGCCAGCTCGGAAGCGAGCTCCTCGGCTCGGTAGGCGCTGGCCTGAAGGCGCTCGACGACAAGCTCGTCATCGGACCCGAGGTCTTCGCGACGAGCGTGTTCACTGACGAGCGGTCCTTCTTCAAGACGCGCAGCACGCCCGCGGAGTGGCTGTTCGGTCTGCACTACGACGCCGGCGATGTCCGCCTCGGCGGAGGCGTCGGCGGCGGTCTCACGCGCGGCTACGGCGCGCCGCAGCTGCGCGGGCTGTTGTCGATCGAATACGTGCCCGCGTACGAGAAGCCCGATCGCGACAAGGACGGCATCTACGATTTCGAGGACGCCTGTCCGGACGTCCCCGGCGTACGCGATCCCGATCCCAAGAAGAACGGCTGTCCGCCCGCGCCGCCGGACACCGACGGCGACGGCATCATCGACGCGCAGGACGCCTGCCCGGCAGAGCCGGGTCCGCGCACCAGCGATCCGAGCACGAACGGCTGCCCCGATCGCGACAAGGACGGCATCGTCGACAAGGTCGATGCA
>JAEXCN010000211.1 GCA_023402175.1 Pseudomonadota bacterium
ACCATCGTGAGCAGACGACCGTGCGTATCCGCCTCGAACGGTGGACGACCCGACACGAGTCGATAGAGGACGACGCCGAGGGACCAGATGTCGCTTCGCGCATCGACCGCGCGCGGGTCACGCATCTGCTCCGGCGACATGAAGCGCGGGCTGCCGAGCATCGACGCCGTGCGCGTCATCTCGTGCTCGGTGTCGCCGAACGGATTCGTCTTCGAGATGCCGAAGTCGAGCACCTTGACGAGCGGACCGCCCGCGGGGCCACGCGTGACGAAGAGGTTCGCGAGCTTGATGTCGCGATGCACGATCCCGAGCGCGTGTGCCTCGGCGAGCGCCTCGCACGCTTGGATCACGTATTCGGTCGCTTCGCTCGCGGGGATGAGGTGACGCTGCTTCGCGAGGGCGGAGAGATCGCAACCCGCGAGGTACTCCATCACGATGTACGGCTCGCCCGTGTCGAGCGTGCCGACGTCGTAGACCTTCGCGATGTGCTCGTTGCGGAGCCTCACCACCGCCTTCGCTTCGCGGAGGAAGCGCGTGCCCGCCTCGGTGTTCTCCAGCGCGCTGCGGCGGAGGAACTTCATCGCGACCAGCTGATCGAGCTGGAGATGGCGAGCCGCGACGACGTAGCCCATGCCTCCGGCGCCGAGCACGCGCTCGACGCGATACTTCCCAGCGAGCACGTCGCCGGGCTGCACGGAGGGAAGAGACGACATCGATTGGGCCCCAAGAAAAGTCTACGCTCAGTATTGCGATCCGAGCAAACGATTCACGTAAAGTTTCAAATAGATGGACGCACGATCCACCATGTCGCTCGTGTCAGGCCTCCTCCTTACTCCGGCCGTCGACCGCACCTCCGTCGGGTAGAGTCGTGCGCACGATGGAGACGCTGAAGCTCGGACCCTTGCGGGTCCGTCGGATCGTGAAGCCGGGGGTAACCGCCGAGAACCATGGAGACAAAAAGGCTCCGTTGGTCGTCGTCCTCTGCCACGGCTTCGGTGCTCCAGGTGACGACCTCGTCGCCCTCGCCGATGCGATCGATGCGCCCCCGGGGACCGTCTTCGTGTTCCCGGAGGCGCTGCACAGCCTCCACGACCTGCTCGGGCAGGCCCTCTACATGGATGCCCGTGCGTGGTGGGCCATCGATTTCGCCCGGCTCGAGCGGGCGATCGCGCTCGGCGAGCTCCGCGACCAGTCGGGCGAGGTGCCCGAAGGGCTTGCCGAGGCGCGCGCCGCGCTCGGTGAGATGCTCGACGAGCTCGCGAAGCGAGAGCCGACCGACAGGCTCGTCCTCGGCGGCTTCTCGCAGGGCGCCATGCTCTCGCTCGATCTCGCGCTGCGTGAGCCCGCACGGAAGCTGAGCGGGCTCGTGCTCATGTCCGGGACGATGATCGCGGAGCATGAATGGACGCCGCTCATGGCCGGAAGAAAGGAGACGCCCGTCTTCCAGAGCCATGGCGACAGCGACGCGATCCTGCCGTTCGCGATAGCCGAGCGCTTGCGTGATGCGCTCCGAAACAGTGGGCTCGAGGTCACGTTCGAGCCGTTCCGCGGTCCTCACACGATCCCGCCGCGAGCTCTAGAGCGGCTCGGCGCGTGGCTCCGTGCGCTTCCTTGATCGAGGCGAAAAGGGCGTCTAAGTTCGATCCTCATCCATGTGCGAGCTCCTCGGTATGGAGTGCAATGTACCGACGGACATCGTCTTCTCATTCTCGGGTCTCGCGATCCGAGGCGGAGCGCGAGGGCCACACGCGGACGGCTGGGGCCTGGCGCTCTACGAAGGGCGATCCGTGCGGACCTTTCTCGAGCCGGCAGCGGCCGCGAACTCGGCGCTTGCAAGCTACATCCGTAACAACCCCATCAAGACGCTGCTCGCGATCGCGCATGTCCGAAAGCGCACGCGCGGCCCGGTGAACCTCGCGAACACGCATCCGTTCGTGCGTGAGCTCTGGGGCAGGCACTTCACGTTCGCGCACAACGGGACGGTTCGCGGGATCAAGCAGCGGCTCGGGCCTGGGCGCTTCAAGCCGATCGGCTCGACCGACAGCGAATACGCGTTCTGCGCGCTGATGAACCGGCTCGAGCGTGCGTTCCCGAAGGGCTATCCCGGCGGCGCCGAGCTTGCGCGCGCGGTCGCGAAGGCCGGAGCCGAGATCGGCGAGCGAGGCACCTTCAACTTCCTCCTCGGCGACGGCTCTCAGCTGTTCGCGCGCTGTGCGACGAGGCTCTGCTACATCATCCGGAAGGCCCCGTTCGCGAAGGCCACGCTGGCCGACGACGACATCGTCGTCGACTTCGCGACGGTGACCACACCGCGCGACCGCGTGGCCGTCGTCGCGACGGCGCCGCTGACGCGCGACGAACAATGGACGATCGGTCAGCCCGGCCAGATGTGGGTATTCCGGAAGGGCCGCCTCGCGGAGACTCTCCCGTCGTGAGCGCCGCGCTCCGCGGCCTCAAGAAACCCGTCGCGCGCTCATGGGCGTCCTCTATGATGGGTCGATCGTGAGTCGAGTCGCTGCCGCCGAACCTCGCCGCACAACGGTGGCCATCCGCCGGTTGCTCGACATGCGCGACCTCAAGGTCGTGTATCAGCCGCTCGTCGATCTCAAGACGAAGAAGATCTTCGCGTACGAAGCGCTCGTTCGTTCGAAGTCACCGGACTTCGAGAGCCCCATGAGCCTCTTCGCTGCTGCCGTGCAGCATGCATGTACCGGCGAGCTCGGACGCATCATCCGTGAGATGGCGATCGAAGGATGCCCGACGCATCCGTTGTTCCTCAACATCCATCCCGCGGAGCTGAACGACAAGTTCGTCGTGCAGCCGGACGATCCGATCTTCCAGCACTCGGAGGACGTCTACCTCGAGATCACGGAGGGCGTCCCGCTCTCTCACTTCCGGCTTTGCCAGAGCATCCTCAGCGAGGTGCGAGGCCGCGGCGTGTATCTCGTCGTCGATGACCTCGGCGCGGGCTATTCGAACCTTCGCTACATCGCCGATCTCCACCCGCGCGTGGTGAAGCTCGATCGCGATCTCGTCGCGGGCCTTCGCAAGGGCACGCGCATGTTCAAGCTCGTTTCGGCGATCGTCGTGCTCTGCCGCGAGCTCGACGCGATGGTCGTCGCCGAAGGCATCGAGACCGTCGAGGAGCTCGAGGCAGTGCAGGAGGCGGGCGCCCGCTTCGGCCAGGGATACCTCCTCGCGCGCCCGGCGTTTCCGCCGCCGCCCGTCTCGTGGCCGACCATGACCGGCCGGCGCGCGGAGAAGGTGACCTTGAAGGCCGCGCCTCCCAAGGAACCACCTCCCGCGCGCAGCCGTCGCTGACGCCTGCGCGTCAGCCTCAGAACGTCGCGCCGACGCCGTGAGGGCCGACGACGGGACGCACCGTCGCTGTCGTCGTCTCCTTCGAAGGCCGGCCGACGATGTACAGCACGGCGGCTCCGACGAGGCCCACGCCGCCGACGACGAAGCCGACCGTCGAGATCGTGCTCGACGTCTTCAGCGAGTCGATGTCGGTGCGCGCACTCGGCCCGCATTTGCGTGACGGTTCGCAGACCCCGTCGAGATCCGACTTGGTGCCGAGGGCCTGCACGCCGAAGATCGTTCCGACGCCGACTCCGACGACGCCGACGCCGAGCGAGATCAGTGTCGGAACGACGAGCCGCTGTTCGCCGCTCGTCTTCGCTGCACGATCCGCAGGCGGAGCGGACGGCGCCGGCGCGCTGCGTTCGCCGATCGCCTCGATCGCACGCGGGTCGTCTTCGAGCTTGGGGATGTTGACGCTCTTGTCGTCGTGCTCGGCTCCGACCTGGACGGTCGTCTCGAAGGGCTTCTTGCCGGGCGCCGTTGCGAGGATCCGTCGCGTTCCGGGATCGACCGGAAGGGGCTGACCGAAGGCAGCGCGCGTGACGACCGTGTCGTCGATGTGGATCTCGATGTGTTGTCCCTCCGCGGCCGGATCGACGACGACGCGCAGCCGCGAGAGCTTCGGCTCGAGCTCGGCGACGTTGTCGAGCGCGACCTGCTCGCGGTCCTTCCGGTTGTCGCGGCGAGCGAGCGAGATGACTTCCTTGAACTCGCTCCACGCCGACGCGGTCTTTCCTTCGCCACGATGGCAGAGCGCGAGCGCCGTCAGCGTGCCTGCACCGGGATCGATGCGCTGGCTCTCGGCGAACTTCGGACATGCCTCGATGTACTTCCCCTCGGCCATCAGGCGCTTGCCTTCCTGGAACAGCGCCTCGGCCACGGAGCCCTGGGCCTGAGCCGGGGTCGACTGCATCAGGAGGCCCGCGGCGAAGCCGATGCCGAGCACGGAAGAGAGGCCACGACGGAGCGTGGTGTCGACGTCACGTACGTTCACGTTTGAGCTCCCTTGCGCCTACCACTTGCAGGTGGTCGTAACGAGGTCGAAGGAACCGACAGCGCCGTTGCCGTCGAGACCGAAGTGATATCCCGACGTGCGCGGCGACGCGGGATGGGCGTCATCACCGAGCGGGATGCACCACACCTGAATCAGCTGGTTCACGTCGCCCGTGGCGAGGTCGAAATCGAGCGGGCCGGAGACGCCTTCGAGATCGATCGACTGACCCTGGGACAAGAGCGTGAGACCCTGGTTCAGATCGTTCACGCCGACGTTGATCTTCGGGCCCGACTTCAGCTTCGCGATCGCGCCGGCGAGCGAGTGGCCGGTGATCTTCTCGGAGCCGAGGCCCACCGCCGCGAACGCGGCGACGTAGACCGAGTCGTACGTGTTGGACGCTCCGAAGCTGTTCGGATCGGGCCCGTCAGGCGTCGCTACCGTCGGGTAGTTCAGCTTGAACTGCTGATAGTTGGGATCTTCGGTGCCCGGCGTCGCCCCGACGAACCGCTGTCGGAGATTGCGTCCCGGAGGATCGTTCGCGACGAGGAAGTCGGTCGTCGCTTTCGTGAACTGATTGTGTGGGAAGATCCAGTACGGCCGGTACGGCAGCGAGATGTCCCATTGCTGCTCGATCGGACCGACGAGGTTCGCGAACACCTCGCCCGTGCCGATGGCGATGATGATGTGAGGCTTCTTCGCGAGCACCTCGGCGACCGTCTCGGGGTACTTCAGCGGGCTCGCCGTCGGGTTGCCGCTGTCGCCGTAGTTGGCCTGCGTGAAGTTCGCCTGGCTGGCGACGTCGAGCGCAGGCTTCCCATTGAACGTCAGCGTGTTGAGCATCACCTGCGCGGAGCCCTTCCCGTAGGAGTCTCCCTTGTGCAGGAGCGCGACCTTGATGTCTTCGGTGGTGCCGTTCAGGTTCGCTCGGACGCGGGTCTCGATGTCGGAGACGAGGCTGCTCATCGCGCGCGTCTCGCCCGTCATCGACGTGATCGTCCGGAAGAAGAGGCCGTCCTTCTGGAGGCTCGTGAGATCCGGGCTGGTCGTCCCGGTGCCGATCATCAGCGTGCCGGCGGGGACGGTGATCGTCGTCAGCAGGGTGACCGCGACGCCGCTCCACGTCGGCCCGATGATCGCCGGGACCTCGAGTGTCTTCACGAGGTGCTCGGCCGATCGCTTGGCAACCTCGGTGGTGGCGGCGTCATCGCAGACGACGACCGACAGCGGCCGGCGCTTCGTCGAGCCCGGCACCGGGGGCAGCCCGTTGCCCGAGGTTCGGAAGTCCTGGAGCGCGAGCGCGATCGCGTTCTTCTCCGGGATACCCACGGAAGCGTTCGACCCCGTGAGAGCGACGGTCGCGCCGAGGATGACCGCGTCATCGTCCTTGTAGTCGCCGAGCACCGTCGTGCATTCGGCGGTGACGAGGCTCACGCACTGCCCATCGCTCTTGCGGCAGATCCGATTGTCGCCAGGGCAGTCCTGATTGGTCGCGCACTCCTTCGTCGAATAGTCGCCTGCGTTCGTCACGATCGCGCAGCCTTCGAGCAGCGCGCCGCCGGCGAACGGGAGCACCAAGGTCAAAGACCATGTGCGAAGCCGGGTGATCATCGGTTCTCTCTCCTGCGAAGTAAGAACAGGCATCACGGCGATCTCCGGCCCTCGGCTCGGGCGTGGCGACCGCTCTCGTTGGTGCTACGTGCGAAGTGATCGGCGGATCACTTCCTGTCATCGATCGCGCTCTTCACCGCGTCCGCCCTCTTCTGCGGTTGGCCGTCCGCCGACGTCGGTGGCTGGGCCGAGCCCGGTCCGACCTTCGCCGAAGCGAGCGCTCCGGGGACACGAGGGACCGCGCCACGGATCGTCGCGTGTGGATTCGCTGCTCCGCCCGCAGAGCCCTTGGGGGCTGCAGTCGTCGACGTCGTTGCGCCCGCCTGTGGCGGGTTCTGCGGGGCCGCGATCGTGAGCGACTCGGTCGGCGACGTGTCCGGGATCGAGCCGACGGCCGGCGTCTCGACCGCTGCTGCCAGTGGCGCATGCGCGCCCTGCTCCGCGGGCCGGCGAGCGAGATAGACGCCGCCCAAGACGACGCCTGCTGCGATGAGAAGAACGCCGACGATCGTGGCGTTGCGCTTCTTCGTCTGCGAAGGCGACGGCAGCTCAGTGTCGTCGATGACGAGGGCCGGGCGCCGCGACGTCGCTCTGGCGGCGACATCGGGCTGGGTCTCGAGCAGGCTCCTTGGTGGAGCACTCGGGCCCGGGATCGCGACGGGCGGCCCGGACGAGAACGGAGGCGGCGCGAGGGTCGTCGGCGCCGAGAAGCTTGCCGGCACGAGGCCTGCGCTCTTGGAGACGGCGATCGCGCGGTCGACGATCATGCGCGCGCGCTTCGGAGCATACGGTGCGAGCGCGACGACGAGCTCGGCGACGCTCTGGAATCGCTCCTTCGCGTTCTTCTCGAGGCATCGCATGACCGTCTCGGCGAGGCCTGCGGGGACGTCCGGGACGCGATCGGTGATCGGCGCGGGCTCCGATTCGAGGACCGAGGCGCAGAGCTCGGTGATGCTCGATCCGTTGAACGCGGTTACACCCGTCACGAGCTCGTAGAGCACCGCGCCGAGTGACCAGACGTCGGCGGTGAACCCGATTTCCTCCTTGCCCCGGATCTGCTCCGGCGACATGTAGATCGGAGAGCCGACGAGAGTCTGCGTCTTCACGAGCGAGATCGCCCCGCCGAACATGTTCCCGGTGAGCGCCGTCTTCGAGACGCCGAAGTCGAGCACCTTCACGACGGGCATGTTCTGGTCGCCCCTGACGAGGAACAGGTTCGCCGGCTTGATGTCGCGATGAATGACGCCGTTCGCATGCGCGACGGCGATCGCTTCGCACGCCTGCATGATCAGCTCGGTTGCGCGCGCGAACGGAAGGCGGCCGCTCGTGTCGAGGACCAGCTCGAGGTCTTCTCCCTCGAGATACTCCATCACGATGTACGGCCCGCGCTCCTGAGAGATGCCGACGTCGAACACTGTCGGCGTGTACTCGCACTTGATCCTCGCCGCCGCCTTCGCCTCGCGTGCGAACCGTCCGACGATCTCCGGCCTCGACGCGAACTCCTCCTTCAGGAACTTGATCGCGACCTTCTCCTCCAGCTCCAAGTGGTGGGCGGCGACGATCACGCCCATTCCGCCCTCGGCGACGATGCGCTCGATGCGATATCGCCCTCCGACCACCTCTCCGGGAGCGAACGGGGTGCCCGCAAGGCGCATCACGGGCATCGATCCGCTTCGAACCGGTTCGGAGTCCGGGGCGAATGAAGGACTCTGCTGGCCGTCCTTGTCCATGCTGCCGAGCGTAAGGGAACGATCGCGGGAATGACAATCGATGCAGCTCGCCACGATCGAACGCGCTCATGTAGGCGTTTCAGATCCATCCGCCTCCGGCTCACCGCGTCATCGTCGAATGCGTAATTTCCCGGCAAAGCACACGCACCTGCATTCGGTGGTCACTGCGCACGCCATCTTTCACGATCTGTCTGGCGATCGTTCGCGCGCGTCGTCCGAACGGCGAACGTGTCGTAAGCAGTGCGCGGGTGGAGCTCGCGAGACGTATCCGTCTTCCGCGTTCAAAACGGATTCGACGACTGCGCCGCTTTCGTCGGACTACGTCAGAGGCCGTTGAGACAGACGCGATTGCGACCGGACCGCTTCGATTCGTACAGCGCGCTGTCGGCGTCGCGAACGAGCTCGGACGGCGTCGCGACGTTCGCTTCGGGCAGTGCAGCCACGCCGACGCTGATCGTGACGGGCAGTCGCGTGCCCTGATAGTCGAAGTTCTCCTGCTCGACGCGTGCACGGAGCCGCTCGCCGAGGACGCCCGCGTTCAGCAACGCGATGCCCCGGCAGATGACCGCGAACTCTTCTCCGCCGTAGCGTGCGAGGACGTCTTCGGTGCGGATCGTCGCCTGCGTGATGCGCGCGAGATGAACGAGGACGGCGTCGCCGGCGAGGTGACCGTACGTGTCGTTGATGCGCTTGAAGTAGTCGACGTCGAACATGACGAGCGAGAGCATCGTCCTGTGTCGACGGGCGTACGCGAACTCGGTCTCCAGGCGGTCCTGGAAGAACTTCTTGTTGTAGGCGCGCGTCAGGCCGTCCCGAAGGGCGGCGTCGATCATCTGCTGCTGGAAGCTCTCGTCGAGCTTGTCCTGGTACGTGAACTTCAGCGTCGTCGTCGCGCCGAGGCGGATCTTGTCGCCCTCCTTGAGGGCGTGGTGCTGGACCATCTCGCCGTTCACGAGCGTGCCGTTCGCGCTTCCGAGGTCCTCGATGATGACCTGCCCAC
>JAEXCN010000214.1 GCA_023402175.1 Pseudomonadota bacterium
CCGCCGCTGCTGCTCGCGCCGCCGCTGCTGGCGTCGCCGCTGCTGCCGGAGGAGCCGCCGTCGCTTCCGTCGGGGCCGCCGCTGCTCGACGACGCGCCGGCGTCGCCGTCCGGCGTGCCCGGGTTGCCGAACTCGTAGGCGCCGATGTCGATCTTCCCGACGCTCACGCGCGAGCGCGACTTGAACGGGTGATCGTATTCACTGACCGGGGTCACCACCTGACCGCCCATCATCCCGGGATCGGTCCCGGCATCGATGCAGGGCGAGCCGGTGAGGAGGTGATAGTCGAACGTCGCCGCATTGGCGAGCTTGGCATCCGCGATCGAGCCCGTGAAGTTCGTCGTGAGGACCGCATTGCCCTGCGACGTGATCGTGCCTCCTCCCGCGAAGATGTTGTTCATCAGCACGGCGGGCTCCGTCGCCTGGTTCTGCACGAACGTCCCGTTTCCCTTCGTGTTGACGATCGTGTTGTTCACGACGAAGAGGTGTCGATCGGCGTTCATGCCGTTCGACTCGCTCGCGTAGTCGATGATCGCGGAGTTCTGGGTCGTCGTTGCTTGCTCGATCAGGTTGCCGATCACGAACGAGAGACCGGCGTTCGGCAGGTTGATTTCGTAGCTCGCGGTCGTGCCCGGCTCGTCAGTGATGCGGTTGTAGAGAATGTGATTCTGCAGCGCGCGCGACTTGATGAGATGACCGACCTTCGCGCCGTGCGTGTACGAGTACCGAAGCGTGAACTTCGAATAGTGGTTCAAGTACATGTTGTGCGACTGACCGTCGCCGGCGCCGTTGTTGGCGAACTCGCTGTTCTCGATCAGGACCTCACCGGTGTTGTCCGACGCGGGCGCGCCGAGGATGCCGTTCTCGTTGTCGTGGAAGTAGCAGCCTCGCACCGTGAGGTTCGTGCCTTGATGGCGGATGCCGGCGCCGTTCTGGTCGGGCACCACGGCGCCTGCGAGCTCGAAATTCTCGATCGTCGCGTTCGGAGCCATGATGACGAAGATCCCCTTGCTCGCGGCGCTGTTCGCGGGGACCTTTCCGGCGTCGATCTTCGCGCGGCCGCCGACTCCGCGTACGGTGAGGTTGTCGGTCGACCACGAGCAGTGGTCGCCGTTGTAGTTGCCGGCCGCATCGACCTCGATGACGTCGCCTGCCTGGGCCGCGGCGATCGCTTCGCACGGCTTCGCGTACGTCTTCCCTGGGCCGACGGTACGCGTGGCGGCGTGAGCCGTACCGGCGGCGAAGGCGATCAGGACAGTCGAAACCGATACCGTGAGGAGGATCCGCATGGGCGCAGGCTAGCTCAGCCGTGCGGGCCAGCACAGAGCCGGATGCCGGCGGAATCGGAGGTGCTACCGTCGCATCGTGACTCGCGCGAGAGGACCGCGTTTCACGTTCTTCGGCGGGAAGGGCGGCGTCGGAAAGACGACTTGCGCAGCGGCAGCTGCGGTCCGTGCGGCGGCGGACGGAGCGCGCGTGCTCGTCGTATCGACGGATCCGGCGCACTCGCTGTCCCATGCGCTCGACCTCGAGCTTGGTGCGGAGCCTCGCGCGGTCCGGGATCTCGGCAAGCTTCGATCCGTCCCCGGTGGAGAGCTCTTCGCCGCCGAGCTCGATGCCGACAAGGCGCTTCGCCGCTGGCTGCGCGAGCGCGACGAGGCGATCCGAACGATCGCGAATCGCGGCACGTACCTCGACGAGGAGGACATCGACAAGTTCCTCTCGCTGTCGTTCCCCGGCGTCGACGAGCTCGTCGGGCTCATCGAGCTCTTTCGACTCTCGCGGGCGAAGCCGGTCGACTGCGTCGTCGTCGACACGGCTCCGACCGGACACACGCTGCGCCTGCTCGAGATGCCCGACACGCTCTCGCGGCTCGCGCAGGTGCTCGACGACATGCATGCGAAGCATCGCTTCCTCGCGTCGAGCCTCGGCGGTGCGTGGCGGCCCGACTTCGCCGACGAGGTGATCGCGCAGATCGATCGCGAGGCAGCGGGCATCCGCGAGCTGCTCGGCGATCCCGCGCGCGCGTCGTTCACATGGGTGACGCTTCCCGAAGAGCTGTCCGTTCGCGAAGCCGAGGACGGCGTCGCCGGCATCCGGGCGCTCGGCGTCCACGTCCAAGTCGTCGTCGCGAACCGAGTCTGGCCGTCGCCGGATCGGCCGTGCCCGCTCTGCACGCCGCGCGCCGTCGCCGAGCACAAATGGCGCGCGCGCATCGACGAGAGCTTCTCGGAGGCGACCGTCCTCGAGGTGCCTGCGCGGACGAACGAGCCGCGCGGTCTCGGCTCACTCCTCGAGATCGCGAACAGCGTGCGACACCTCGACCTCGGGAGTGCGCGCGTTTCTCGACGAACGAAGAGCGCAGGGCGGGCCAGCGCCGTGCTCGCGAGCGCGGAGGCGAACGGCGGCGCGACGATCGCCCATCCGCCGCCGGCGATGTCGCCGATCGCTCCGTCGGTGCGCCTCGCGCTCTTCGGTGGCAAGGGCGGCGTAGGAAAGACGACGGTCGCGGCGGCGTCGGCGATCGAGATCGCGGGGACGCGTCCTCGCGAGCGGGTCCTCCTCTTGTCGACGGACCCTGCCCATTCGCTGGGTGACGCCCTCGACATGGAGACGACGGACGAGCCGCGCGCGGTCCTGCCGAACCTCGACGTGCGCGAGCTCGACGCGACGAAGGCGTGGCAGTTCGAGCGCGAGCGCTATCGGCAAGCGATCGACGAGCTGTTCTCGTCGATCTTCACCGGACGCATGGACGCGACGTTCGATCGAGCAGTGCTCGAGGACCTGGTCGATCTCGCGCCGCCCGGCATCGACGAGCTCCTCGCGCTCGTCACGTTGCTCGATGCGCTACTGGGGGACGCCGGTGACGATGCGGGGCGCGCAGCGAGGCAGCGCCGCTACGACGTCGTCGTGGTCGACACCGCTCCGACGGGGCACACGCTTCGCCTCCTCGCGTTGCCGCAGAGCGCGCTCGAGTGGGTGCACGCGCTCATGAGCATCATCCTCAAGTACCGGAGCGTCGTCGGGCTCGGTGAGCTCGCGAGCGATCTGACGCAGCTCGCTCGCCGACTACGCGCGCTTTCGGCGTTGCTCACGGACCCGGCGCGCTGCGCGTTCGTCATCGTGACGCGTCCCGCGGCGCTGCCACGGCTCGAGACCGAGCGGCTCGCGAGCGAGCTGAGGCGGCTGCGCGTGCCGGTCACCGCGATCGTCGCGAATGCCGTCACCTCGCCCGAGTGCGCACGCTGCGCCGAAGCCGCCGAGACCGAGACGGTCGAGCTCGATCGGCTCGAACGCCTCGCGTACCGCGCTGCACGCTCGCCGCGGCTCGTCTCGGCGCCGGCCGTTTACCCCGGCCCGCGCGGGGCTCGGCAACTCCGCCTGTGGCGGGACGCGTGGACCGAACGTGGGGCGCGCTCCAAATGACCGACAGAAAAGCTATGCTGGCGGCCCGGATGAACGGCAGCTCGAGCGCTACGTACGTCTATTGCGTCGTGAAGAGCGAACACGCTCCGAAGCTCTCACGCGTTCCGAAGGGGCTCGCCGACGCAGGAAAGCCGAGGCTCCTCGACGCGGGCGACGGCTATTCGTTGATTGCCGCGAGCGCGCCGCTCGATCAATACGACGCGGCCGCGATCGACGCGAAGCTCCGCGACATCGACTGGGTCGGCGCGCGCGCCTCCGAGCACGAAGCCGTCGTCGAGTACGCTCAGAGCCTCGGCACCGTCGTCCCAATGAAGCTGTTCACGCTCTTCTCGACGGATGAGCGAGCGGTCGACCACGTCCGCAAGATGAAGAAGACGCTCGATCGCGTCGTCGCTCGGATCGCGGGCTGCGAGGAATGGGGCCTGCGCATCCTCTTCGACGAGGCGCGCGCCGCGCGTGCCGCTGCCGAGGAGGCTCGCTCGAAGAAGGTCGCCAGCGGCAAGGACTTCTTGCTGCGGAAGAAGGCGCTCGACGACCAGCGTCGCAGCACGGGAGCGCTCGCGGCCGAGCGCGTCGATGCGCTCTACGAGAGCCTCGCGCGCACCGTGAAGAGCGCGCAGCGTCGCGCCGCGCCGAACCGCGAGCTGGCCGGACGGGTGCTGCTCGATGCGGTCTTCCTCGTCGCGCAGCCCGACGTGGAGAAGGTGAAGGCGACCGTCGCCGCATCCGCCGAGAAGCTCGCGGCCGACGGCTTCGACATCACGCTCAGCGGTCCATGGCCGGCGTACAGCTTCATCGGAGCCCGATGAGCGCGCGGAAACGATCGAAAGCGGCCTTGCCCGAGCCGGTGCTCGAGGGCATCGATGCTTCGCTTCTCGACATCGTCGATCACGTGCTCACGAAAGGGATCGTCCTCACGGGTGATCTCGTCCTCGGCGTGGCCGACATCGATCTCGTCTACCTTCGCCTGTCGGCCGTGTTGTGCGCGGCCGATCGCATCCTCGGACCATCTCCCGATTCGTCCAAACGCCGCGCGAGGCACGCAGCGCCGAGGGGCATGGCGGGCAACATCGGATCGCCGCTACTCGGCCGCGCTGCCGCTCCGGTGAAGCCACGAGCGAAGCGCGCGTGACGCTGTATCTCTACGCGCTCGTCGATCGACCGCCGCGAAGCAAGGAGCGACTCGGGAGGGGGCTCGCACGCGAGGCCCTCTCGGTCGTCCGCGTCGGAAAGACCTTCGTCATCGTCGAGCCCCGGCGTAAGCCGCGTGAAGCGACGACGCGCGCGATTGTCGGGCACGACCGCGTCGTCCGGCGCATCGCGAAGCTCGTACCGGCGGTCTTGCCGCTTCGTTTCGGAACGACCGTCGCCGATCGCGCTGCGCTCGCTGCGCTGCTTCGGCCGCTCGAGGGATCGATCGGTCCTGCGTTCGAGCGTGTGCGCGGCGCCGTCCAGCTCACGCTTCGTGTCGCGGGACGGCAGACGCCGCCCGTCATTCCCGAGCGCGTGGGTCCTGGCACGCGCTGGATCGCCGAACGGCTCGCGCGACAGCAGGTGCCCGAGATCGCCGTGATCACCGAGGCGACGCGGCCGTTCGTACGCGACGCGCGCGCCGAACGGCACGATCGGCGTCGCGATCGCGGCCTGTATTTCGCGTCCGTCTATCATCTCGTCGCGCGCGAGGACGTCCCGGCCTGGCGCAGGGCGCTCGCGCGCTCGATCGCGCAGCTTCCACGCGGTGTTCGTGTGACGACGACCGGCCCCTGGCCCCCGTGGGCGTTCGCGGAGCTCTCGTGACGAAGTCGAAGTCGAAGTCGAAGTCGAGGTCGAAGAAGATCGCCGTGACGAAGAAGACCGCCGCGACGAAGAAGACCGCCGCGACGAAGAAGCGTGCTGCGAAGACGCCGCGAACGCGCCGTGGAATGACGTTGCCGAACGCAAACGTCGCCGAGCTCCACGTGCAGGAGATCGAGAGCCTCCGCGCGGAGGTGGAGCGCAAGAGCGCGCAGCTCCTCCCGCGATGGAACGCGAACCCCGAAGACGTGCAGAAGTCGGTCGCGCAGCTCGTGCTCGCGCTCGTCGAGTTCCTGCGCAAGCTGCTCGAACGTCAGGCCATCCGGCGGATGGAAGCGGAGACGCTCGATCCCGAAGAGATCGAGCGCATCGGCCTCGCGCTGATGCGCCTCGAGGAGGCGGTGCACGATCTTGCAGCGCGCTTCGGGCTCGCTCCCGAAGACCTCAACCTCGATCTGGGCCCGCTCGGCCGGCTGACCTGATCCGAGATCGCGCTCTGATTCGATCGCGCTCGACGCTCACTTCGCGACGACCTCGACGCGCCACTTGATCTCGGCGTTGCTGTCCGTGAGCGGCGTGACCTCGACGAAGTAGTCGGCGTTCGTGACGAAGGGGACGATACCGGCGTTGTCCGGCGTCAGCTCCGTCGTGTCGTGACCCGCGACGTCGACGCGCAGCCGAACGCGGCCGGTGAAGTTGATCGACATCGTCTTCGCTTCCGGCTTCAGCCGGAACGTGAGGAAGTCCTTGTCGTCGCGGCGAGAAAGGGTGCCGCATCGAACGGGAGAGAGGACATTAGCCTCATCCTTGTTGTCGTTCGGCTCTTCTTCGGCGGTGCACGTGCCATTGCCGCCCGACGTTCCGGAGGCTCCGCTGGAGGACGCCGTCGTGCCGCTGCTGCTGCCGGTGCCGCTGCTGGTCGCCCCGCTGGACGACGAGCCCGACGCTCCGAGGAGCACATCCTGAGTCTCTGCACCGGAACATGCGGTGGCCAGTACCCCCGTGCAGGTGAGTGCGACGGCGACGTAAAGAATTACAGGACGAACCAAGTGGATCTCCCTCGCCGACGGTACTGCGGCGCACCCGTCATCTTAGCCTAGGTGTACCCTGAGGCCCATGCGTGGATCCAAGCCGGAGCCGCCGAGCATCGTCGAGCTGAGCTCCGACGATCTCGTCGAGGTCGAAGACAATCGCGCGTCGATCATCGCTGCCGCGGCGACCGCCCAGAACATCGCGATGCTCACGGGAACGCACGGCGTCATCTCGCCGCCGCTGCTCCGGCCGCGCGCTCGCCTGCCGCTGCCCAGCGAGATCCATCCCGGCGCGTTGCCCGATCCGGACGACGCCGAACGCGGTCGGCTGCGAGCGTTCGTCGCTGCCCGTAGCGGCGATTCCGTCGGCGAGCTCCGCGCACGTCTCGAGCTCGCGCGCGCAGAGATCGATCGCGGGCACATCGCTTCGGCGCGCAAGGAGGCGGAGGCCGCGGCGCGTGCCTGTGAGCATGCTCCGGCAGCACACGCGATGTTGCGCGCGCTGCTGCTCGGTCGAGACGAGAGCGACGAGCAGCTCGTTCACGTCTCTCAGCTCGCTGCGCACGCGGCGCGTGAGAGCACACGAGCCGACTGGCTCTGCGAGCGCGCTCGTCTCCTCGAGGCGAAGGCCGGCGTCACCGACGAGTCCGTCGCCGCGTGGAACGAGGCGCTCACGCTCGTCCCCGATCACCCGGGCGCCATCTACGGTGCGGAGGTCGCGCTCGACGCGACCGGACGATACGCGGAGCTCGTCGAGATGCTCGGTCGACTCGCGGAACTGACGAACGAGAGCGAGGTCGCCGCGTGGCTCCATGTCGAGCGAGCGCTCCTCCTCGATCGTCGACTCGATGATACGCCCGGCGCACGTGCTGCGTACCTTCGTGCGCTCGATCTCTCGCCCGGAATCGGACCCGTTCGCGCGGCCTTCGTCGATCACGCCGTTCGTCATCGTGACGACGCGCAGCTCGCGGGCCTCCTCGAGTCCGAAGCGAGCCTCGAGGCCGAGAACGCTCGTGCTGCTCGTCTCGAGCTCGACGCTGCGCTCGCGCATCTCCGCGCAGGCACGGATCGCCTGCGGATCATCAAGGTGCTCGAGCGGGCGCACGGCCGTGCACCGACCGCGCGGCTCGTCGACCTGCGCGTGGCGGAGGAGCTCGCGCGCCTCTACGACGAGGACGGGCGTCATTCCGAGGCGCTGCGAGCCCGCAAGGCCGCGCTGAAGTGGCTCGACGATCCGCGCGAAGAGCTCGCGCTCCTGCGCGCGATCGCGATCTCCGCCGAGCGCGCAGGTGAGATCGACGACGCTGTCCTCGCGCTCGAGCGCGCGCGCGTCGTCGACTCGGAAGACGCGACGCTCCTCACCGATCTCGATCGCCTCCTCACGAGCGCGCAGCGACACGAGGCGAGGACCGTCCTCTGGATGCGCGAGGCCGCGCGTGTCGACGAGCCGGTGAAGAAGGCACGCGCGCTGCTCACGTCGGCTGCGGCTGCTCACGCGGCAGGCCGCGAAGCGGATGCTGCGAAGCAGCGCGAGGCCGCATGGCTGACCGCGCCCACCGCGCCAGGCGTCTACGACGCGCTCGCCGAACGGCTCGCGCCCGTCGCGCCAGCGCAGGCGGTCCACGATCGGATCAGCCTGTACGAGCAGGCCGTGCGGGCGACGAAGGATCCCGATCGCAAGATCCATCTCCTCGAGAAGCTCGCGTGGTTGAGAGACGACGTTGCAGGCGATGCGGCCGCTGCCGTGCGGACCTACGAGGACGTCCTCGCGATCGAGCCCGCACGTCTGAGCGCCATCATCGGGCTCGCGTCTACCGCGACGCGCGCAGGCGACGACACGCGCCTCGCACGGGCGATACTCGCCCAGGCGGATGTCACCGCCGACACGCCCGCGCGCGCCGAGCTCCGCCTTCGCGCCGCGGAGGCGCTCGCCTCGGTCGATCCGGAGCGGGCCCTCGCACTCGCAGAGGAGCTGCAGGCCGACGCGACGGTCGGAGCACGCGCCGCCGAAGTCGTCACGCGACTCCATGCGTCCGCCGAGCGCTGGGAGCGCGCCGCCGACACGCTCGCGAAGAGAGCCGCAGACGCAGGCGATGGCGCGGCGAAGGTCAGCCTCGTCCTCGCGGAGGCCGACCTCCTCTTGCATCGTCTTCGTGCGCCGGAGCGTGCGCTCGCTGCGCTCGGGCGCCTTCCGCGCGAGCTCCAGGACGACGCGTCGATCCGAGCGGTGACGCTCGAGGCGCTCGAAGCGCTCGGTGACGACGACCGCCTTCGCACGGAGCTCGCAGCACTCGCGGAGCGATCCAGCTCGAACGACGTTCGCGCGCGGCTCTTCGTCCGGGCCGCCGAGCTCGACGAGCGGCGCGCTCGCGATGCCGATGCCGTCGCGGCCTACGAGCTCGCACTGCAGGCCATGCCGGACGAGAGCTTCATCTCGGATCGCCTGCGCCGGATCGGTGCGCGTGCGCCGCTGAGCGCGTCGTCGCGCGGGCTGGTTTCGCCGCTCACGGCGGCCGTGCGTGCGATCGATCTCGGCGAGCCCGGGACCGCCGAGCCGCTGCTCGCGACCGGCGCGCGCGACATCGCCACTTTGCGCATGGCGGAGCGGCTCGCTCGCCGCGCCGGATCTGCGCCGCAGCTGGCCAACGCGCTCGCGCTGACCGCGGACGCGTATCCCGCCGGGATATTCGCACGGCGCGCGCTCGAGGGCCTTGCGCAGCTCTTCGCCTGGACGCTCCCGCCGAGCGACGACTACGAGCCCTGGGAGCGTCTCCTAGCGCTCGGATCGGCCGATGTCGCCGGGCTCGATGCGCTCGTCCGGCGTGCGCACGAGCGTGTCCTCGCGAACGATCGAGCTGCGATTCAGACCACGATCGGTGCGCTGCAGCGGCGCGTCGAGCACGCATCGGACGACACCGAGAGACTCGTGTTCCATCTCGACCTCGCGCGCGCGCTGCGACGTGCCGGCGCTTCGCCCGAGGCGGGAGGGCATTGCAAGAAGGCGCTCGCGGCCGATCCGAAGAGCCTCACGGCAGCGTCGCTCCTCGCCGAGATCGCCGCGGAGCTCGATGACGAGGACGCGGCGATCACCGCATCGCGTGCGCTCGCCGACATCCTGACGGACGACAAGGCGCGGGCCGAGCTCCTGCGCGATGCGGCCGACCTGTGCGCGTCGCGCGGCGAGAAGAACGTCGCCGCCGAGTTGCTCGAGCAGGCGCTCCGCGCCGATCCCGAAGGTGTCCAGACCGCAGCTCGCCTGTCGGACGTCCAGAGGAGCCGTGGAGCGTTCGCCGATCTCGCACGCGCGCTCCACGACGTGCTCTCGAAGGCGACGAGCGCCGACGCCATCGTTCCGATCGCGTCCGAGCTCGCCGACGTGGCGCGAAACAACCTCAAGGACCCGATGCTCGCGATCTCTGCGCTCGAGCGGATCCGCGAGGTCTCTCCGAGGCACGTCCCGTCGCTGTTCCTCCTCGCGGAGCTGTTCATCGGGCAGCGCGCATGGGACAAGGCGCTCGTCGCGCTCGCCCAGACGATCGCCGCCACCGAGGAGCGCGCCGAAAAGCTCGTCGCGCTCGTCGGACGTGCGAGCATTTACCGGCGCGTGATGAACCAGCCGGCGCTCGCCGAGCAGGAGCTCCGGGCCGCGCTCGAGATCGATCCCCACGACACGCGCGCGATCCGCGGTCTGCTCGAGCTCGGTGAGCTCGTCTCGAAGGACGAGCGCGCGACGCTCCTCGGTCGTCTCGTCGTCGGCGAGACCGGATCGACGGAACGACTGCAGGCGCTCCTCGAGCTCGCGGATGCGCGTCGCGCGATGGGTGACGTCTCCGGCGCCGAGGGCGCGCTCGTCGAAGCGGCGTCCCTCTCGCCCGATCCGCGAATGCTCGAACGCGTCCGCGCTGCCGTCGGCAAGGACACGCAGACGCTTGCACGCGTCCTCTCGCGAGCGGTCGCACGTGCACACGAGGGCGGCCGCGCGATCGATCCGTCGTGGCTCGTCGGGCTCGGCAACATCGAGCTCGACCTCGGGCGCTACGACGAGGCGATCGAGCGCTTCGAGGAAGCTCTCCGCTCCGACGACAGTCGCGACGATGCGCGCGTGGCGCTCGCGCGTGCGCTCGCGGCGCGAGGTCGTCACGAGCCGGCGCTCGAGGCTCTCGTGCCGGTCATCGTCTCGCCGACGCGGCGAATGCCGATCGACACGAAGCTCGTCAGGCTGTTCGAGAGCTCGCTCTCGGGCGCAGGCCGCTCCGCGGAGCAGTGGGTCGCGCGCGAGCTTCGGGCCGTCGCTGGAGACCTCGCGCCGAACGAGCAGGCAGAGCTCGATGCGCGCATCCGGAACGTCGGCTACGCCGAAGGTCTCTCGGCGGGGTCGCTTCGCAAGTCCGTGATGCCCGGCTCGCTCGGACGGCATCCGATCTGGGACGTCGCGCAGATCGCGGTTCCGTTCGCGGGCAAGCTTGCGCGTGTCGGGCTCGCCGAGATGGGCTCGTCGACGCGTGACCGCGTGAAGCCGCGCATGCCGCATCCGATTCGGCCGCTGTTCGAGCGCGTCGCGAAGGCCTTCGAGGTCACCGAGGTCGAGCTCGCCGTTTCGGAGCACGTGACGGCGCCCGTGATCGCATGTGAAGAGGTGCCCTGGATCATCGTTCCGGCCGCCGTCGGCGCGCAGACCGACGCGCATGCGCTCGCGGCGCTCGCGCGGCCGATGGCGCGCATCGCGCTCGGTGTACCGTGGCTCGGAGCGCTCGGATCGCACGAGGTGTTGGCGCTGCTCGTGGCGTTTGCACGGCAGGTGGCGCCCGGCTTCTCGGCGCGACCGAACGAGCGGGTCGAGCCGCTGGTGGAGGACTTCGAGCTGCGCGTTCGGCGTGCGCTCGACCGCAAGCGGCGGCGCATCCTCGAGGACCTCGCGCCGACGCTCGAGCGAGCGCCCGTCATCGACGAGGCGGCGTTTGCGGAGTCCGTCGCCGCGACCGAGGCGCGCGCCGCCTTCCTCCTCTCGGGCAGCCTCCGTGCATCGCTCGAGGCCGTGGCGCCGACGGATGCGGCGCTTGCCGAGGCGCTCCGGATCCCGGGCCCGCCTTCGCTCGCAGCGGTCTTCGGTCGAGCATCGTCGCGCGATCTCGCATCGTTCGCGCTGCAGCGCGAGACGACCGCGCTCCGAAGGAGCCTCGGGACCGCGTGATGTGGCGCCGCCGGATGTGCTAGGAGGGGCAACATGTCCGGCGGCAAACCGCTCGTCCTCTCGTACGCAGCGTGCGGCACCTGCAAGAAGGCGCTCAAGTGGTTCGCCGAGCGCGGTATCGGCATCGAGCTGAGGCCCATCGTCGACGCGCCGCCCTCCGCCGGCGAGCTCGCCGAATGGATCCCGAAGAGCGATCGTTCCGTTCGCAAGTGGCTGAACACGAGCGGGCAGAGCTACCGCGCCATCGGCAAGGCGAAGGTCGACGCGGCGAAGGACGAGGAGATCGTCCGCTGGCTGACGATGGACGGAAAGCTAGTGAAGCGCCCCGTCGTCGTGACGAACGAGCGTGTCCTCGTCGGATTCGACGAGGACGCGTACGCGAAGACCTTCGGCTGAGCGGTCCGCACTCCACGCGCGCCGGCGAGCGCATGTGAGCGAGCCCCGAACGTCGCACCGAGCTGCGACGTGAAACGGTGGCTTCCTACCTGGGTGCCGGCGCCGCGACAGCGATAGCGCGCGATCGCGCGGCGCGCTCGCGCGCCGTGCGAGTCGCCGAGTCGCCGAGTCGCCGAGCCGACGAACAGAAGGAGACAGCGAGCCAGCTCGACACGCTCGAGCCAGCTCGCAGACGTGGTTCGGCGGGCGACCATCGCCAGGCTGCGTGCTACTCTCGAAGGATGCGTTTCTTGCTTCGGCGTCGCGGCATGCGCCTCACGCTCGCGGCCGTGGCCTTCTGCAGTCTTGCCTTGCCGACGACGGCTCACGCTTTCTGTCGCACGACCACCCAGCCGCTTCCACCGAGCTATAGTCCGAGCCGCGGCTGCTACACCGAAGGCCTCCTGCTGTTCTGGCGCAATGCCTGCGTCAGCTACAGCATCAACGAGGCGGCGAGCAGGAACATCCCGTTCGAGGATGCGAAGCGTGTGATCGACGAGGCGTTCGCGACGTGGGCCAACGTGATGTGCTCCGACGGCAACCCCGTGGGCATCGCCGTCTCGAACATCGGCGCGGCGGAGTGCTCGGAGGTCAAATACAACCAGGAGACGGCGAACCAGAACCTCATCGTCTTCCGTGACGACGGCTGGCCGTACAACGATCCGAACAGCACGCTCGGCCTCACGACCGTCACGTTCAACGCCGAGACCGGCGAAATCTACGATGCCGACATGGAGATCAACTCCTCGGCGCGCAACCTGTCGACCACCGACAAGGTCCCGGCGAACGGCTTCGATCTGCTCAGCGTCGTCACGCACGAGGCGGGACACTTCCTCGGGCTCGCGCACGCGACCGATCCGCGCGCAACGATGTACGCGAGCTACAAGCCGGGCACGATCGCGCTTCGCACGCTCGCCGGCGACGATATCGCGGGCATCTGCGAGATCTATCCGAACAGCGAGATCCGGACCGTGAGCCCGGAGGTGAGCCTGACCGAGACGATCGCCGCCGACGCGTGCGACCCGACCCCGCGCCATGGCTTCACGTCGCAGTGCTCGTCGCCGAAGCGGCAGAAGAATTGTGAATGTGCAGCGCCGCAGGCGAATGCGTCGTGGGGAGCATCCGCCAGCATCGCGATGGCGGTGGCGGGTGTGCTCGTCGCACGCCGGCGAAGCGCTCGAAAGTGATCTGACGCGCGGCGCGTCGCGATCAGGCGAGGCCGAGGCGACGTCGACGAACGACCCGCACGCGGGCCTCTTCGAGCCAGCTTGCCTCGCGCCACGCGAGCGCCGTCTTCACACTCGCATAGAGGACGTGGCCCCCGATGCCCGCGAGGATGCATCCGATGTCCGCACCGTCCGAGAGCAGAATGACGACGAGGAGCGCCGTGGCATAGAGCGCCAGGAGGGAGAGCAGCGCACGGAGTTGTCTGACCCGGGCCGCCTCGTCTCCGTCGATCGCGTGCAGCGAGGGCGTCGTCGGAAGCGCACGAACGGGGCTGCTCGGGAAGGGGAAGTTCATTGCTGCGTCCCCGAGTAGTGCACGGCATGGGCCATCACGCTCACGCCGAGAAGCCGCGCGTTTTCACGATGTCTCGTGAGGGCGACGCCCCGCGCGCTGGATCTACTTCTGCCCACAAGAGCGCACATTGGTGTCCGCGGTGATCCACCGGAGAGCAGCGGCCACCATCCGAGGCCCCCACGGGCGATCGTCGTTCGAAGCATCCTCCACGGACGAGGCGACGCATCGATGTCTTACCGGCCGCTGACCTGACGGGCTCGCCCGAGCGAGGTAGGGTCGAGCGCGATGGCCCGGCCGAAGCAGATCGCGAGCGCTCCGCACCCGAGGGTGTTCTTGCTCTCGCCTGCGCGCCTCGACGGGATACGGGCGCGAGCGATCTTCGAGCCCAGGCGAGCCGGAGACATCGCGCGGGCGCTCCGCACGCGCGAGGGGGTGCCCATCGGCGAGGTCTTCAAGATGCTCTCCGGTCTCTACTTCCGGGGAAAGCTCACGTATGCGACGCGCTTCGCTCGACCACCGGCGAATGACCCGTGGATCGGAAGCGGCGCGCTCGTGATCACTGCCAATCGCGGCCTCGTCCCGGCAGAGACGCGCGTGACGATCGAACACCTCGAGGCCTTCGCCGAGACGGACATCCACGAAGCGGAGCGGCAGTTCCGTGCACCGCTCGTCCGCGATGCGCAGCTCGTCCGCGATGCGCTCGGTGATGCCGGCGAGGTCGTCCTCCTCGGCAGCGTCGCGAAGGCGAAGTACACCGCGCCGCTCCTCGAGGTGTTCGGCGAACGATTGCTCTTCCCCGGTGACTTCGTCGGGCGCGGAGACATGAGCCGCGGAGGGCTTCTCTTGCGCGCGACGGACGCCGCGACGGAGCTCGGCTACATCAAGGTGCTCGGAGCTCCGGTCCACGGCGCGCGTCCGCCGAAGCTCGAGCCTCGCCCACGCTGAGCGGCGAGCGCGCTGCGCTCACATCTCGCCGAGCTCGTAGCGCTGATAGACCGCGTCCGCGCACTCGCGCCACTCGGCGTCGTCACCGGCATAACGAGCGTAGCCGTAGACGAGCGGGAGCGCGGGGATCGGGATCTCGTCGAGGACGGAGAGGATCTCGGCGGGCAGCATCGGGATCCCGCCCTTCTCCATCAGCTCGCCGAGCGACGAGCGCTTGATCTCGCGCATGTTCGGCTGGAGCTTCGAAGGATCGATGCGGAGGCCCGTCACCGTCCCGAGGACACGGAGGCGCGCCTTCTCCGGTTCAGAGAGCCGGCCCGCGCGATACGCGAGGACCGACACCGCGATCATGACGGCGCTCAGCACCACGGTCGCTACGTGCAGCCGATCGAAGACGGCCTCGGCGACTGGGATCGCGATGGCCAACACGGGCAGCCAGACGCGCGCATATGCGAGCGCGACGCTGCGCCAGTGCGTCTGGATCCGCACACTCGCTCGCGACGCGGTGGTCGTCTTCGACTGCGAGCTCTTACTTGGAACATACACGCATTCCGTCGGCACGGCGAGCGCGACGAACCTCGTCGCGATGAAGTGCCCATCGACCTCGTCGACGCGGCCAATCATCATCGGCGGGAGGGCTCCCGCTTCGCGGCAGGCTTCTCGGCTGCGGGGAGGTTCACGGTCCTCGCGATGCGTGTAGCGCGTGACGTCCATCGTGCGCGTGCGCGTTCACGCTCACCTTCGCGCGTTCGCGCCGCCCCACGCTCGGGCAGCTTCTCGAGCAGCCGCATCGTCGCGCGTGTCACCGACTCGACGGCGCGCGTGAACTCGGCGATGTCAGCCTTCGTCGGCTTCGACAGGCCGCTCACCTTCCGGACATACTGCTCCGCCGCAGCCCGGATCTCATCCGGCGTCGTGGGCGGCTCGAAGTGATGGAGGACGCGGATGTTACGGCACATGGTCCGCCCGAACGCGTACGGGCGACTCCGCCTTGTGTCAATCCGCTCAGAATCCGCGGTCGAGCTCGCGCGAGATCAGCGCCGGCCGTGCGTGCGCGGCTTCTTCCGGGGTGGCGAGCCGTCGTGGCCACGCCGCGGGAGTGGACCACCGGCTCTGACGGTCGTGCTCGCGGTCTCCGAGCGCGTCGGATCCGCTGTCGTCGCGGGAGAGGTCGGCGCGCCGGGCGAAAGGGGCCCGACGGCCGAACGCGCCGTCGATGGCTCGTGGAGTGCGCCCTTCGACGCAGCGACGGGCGAGCCGATCGCGGACGTCTCCGGCTCGGCCGACGCCGAACGGATCGCTCCGACGGTGACGCGGAACAGCACCGCGATCGCGATGACGACGCCGATGAAGAGAAGCGGAGCGTCGTGGAGGAACGCCGCCATCCGATGACGCACCTGGACGAAGCGACCGGGAACACCCGCAGGGAGCATCTTCATGAGCCGCGCACTCTTGCTGTTCGTACGCTCGCGCTCGTGAAAGTTCCCGGAGGCGCGCTCCTTGGTGCGTTTCGACCTTTCTTGTCGCCACGAAAGCGTTCGGTCCTGTATTTTGCCGTCCGGATGAAGCGACAGCCGAAGCTCACGAAGCGCGAACGCAAGGCCCTGGCTCCTGCACGCCCGCAGGCCGCCACCAATCACCAGCACCAGCACATCCACTGCATCGCGTGCGGTCGCCACCTCGACGAGGCCGAGTTCGAGGCTCCGGCCACGGCGACCGTCATCACGTGCGATCACGGCTCGAACTTCCCGTCGTGCGTGAAGTGCATGCCGCAGTCGATGGCGGCGGTGAAGGAGCACGACCGCACGAACCAGCCCGTGAAGATGGCGACGGCCTGGCACTAGGCCCGTCATCGATGTAGAGCGCACGTACGGCGCGCTCGTCGACGACTACGACCTCGTGCTCCGGCCCGCGTATGCCGGTAGCCGTCCGAGACTCACGAGGTCGTGGTCGATCATGCGATCGCCGTCGAAGACGAAGCGGCCGCGGAACGACTCGCCGGCGATGAGCATGGGAAGCCAGAGCGCATCGTCGGCCCACATCCGTTGGAACGGGATCGCCTCGAGCGGCGCCCAGAGCGGTGTCGCTTCGTCCGTCTCGGTCGGCTCGCCTTCGCACGTGTCCGCGCGGAACACGTGGCAATGCAGCTTGTAGCCGTCGACGAAGTGGAAGCTCAGCTCGCCGTGCTCGACGACGCCGCTCGCGCCGACGCAGAGCTCCTCGCGGAGCTCGCGGACGGCGGCGTCGATCGGGCGTTCGTTCGGCTCGAGGCGACCGCCGGGGGCGTTCACCTTGCCGGCACCGAGACCGCGCTTCTTCTCGATGAGGAGGATGCGGCTGCCTTCGATCACGAACAGCAGCGTCGCGCGGTCGGTCGGCGTCCACGTCGCCCAGTCGATCTCGCTCACGGACGTCATCGCCGCGCGTGCTTAGCGCCGCTCGCCGTCGTTGGAAAGTTTCACCGTTTCCGTGGCTAATGCGTGCGTCTGGTAGACCGCTGTGTCAGGCGTCTCGATCCAGGAACATAGCGGCAGCGCGGCGCTTCGCGGGTGTAATGGCCGCGAATATTCGCCGGTATTCCGGGTAACCAGACGCTCGCTCGTGTCGGAACACGCCTTGCTCGTAGACGCAGGCATGAGCGCGAGTGCCCGACCGTCGATCCCCCGCCCCCGCACATCGGCTTCCCCTGCTGCACCGACCTCGACGACCTCGATCGCTCCGCCCGCGTCCGCGTCGGGTCCTTCACTGATCGACAAGGCAAAGCCCATTCGCGAGCGGATGCCGACGCTCGATCTCGAAGACGCCGACATCGTCGGCATCGCGGTGAAGCCGATCAAGTCGGGGCCGCCGTCGGCTCCGGGGGTGCGCAAGACGACGGCTCCTCCGCCTCCGCGTGCGACGAGCATCCCGCCCGCGCCGCCGAGCACCATCGCTCCGAAGAGCGCTGTCGCGAGCGGTAACGTCCCGACGGAGGTCCTGGCGTCGCCGCCGGTCCCGACGTTCGATGCGGAGAGCCAGCTCTCCGAGCCCGCGCGCGCACGGGCCAACACCGAGATGGAGATCGAGCGCGGATGGGACGAAGCCGCTGCCTCCGTCGCGCCGCCGGCGTGGACGGAGGAGCCGGTGATTGTCGCTCCTCCGCCGCTGATCACGATCGCGCCTCCCGCACCTGCGTCGATCGCGCCTTCCGCGCCGGTTGCCGTTGCTCCTGCGCCTGCCTCGATCGCGCCCGCGTCGATCGCGCCTCCCCCGCCGCTTGTCGTTGCTCCTGCGCCTGCGTCGATCGCGCCTGCATCGATGCCTTCGCCTGCACCGGTCGACGTTGTTCCTTCGCCGTCCGCCACCACCATCGCGCCACCCGCGCCTGCGTCAACGGTTCCGCCGCCGGTCTCGATGATGCGCCCGGTGACACCGGCGCAGCCGGTCGCCGCGCAGCCGGCTCCGCCCGCGGCGTCGTCGGTCGCGCGGCTGACGATGAGCGATCCGACGGATCTCATCTTCGACGGGATGTACGGCCTGACGTTCGCTCGCTCGATGGGCGAGGCCGCGGATCTCTGCGCCGAGACGCTGGCGAAGGCTCTCGGGGCACGCACCGTCGTCATCCACGCGCACGATCTGACGAGCCGCGAGCTCCGGGCGATCGGTGCGCACGGCGACGGTGACTTCGACATCATCGGATCGTCCGAGCCGAGCGACGACGATCTCGTCGCGTCCGCGGTCATCTGCAACCAGAAGTCCGTCACCATGAAGTTCGACGGCGAGCTGCCTCGCCTCGCGCCGAAGCGCCTGCACGCGGTCGGATCTCCGCGTACGGTCGTCGCTGCTCCGGCGATGTCGTGGGGCCGCTGTCTGGCAATCATCGAGGTCATCGACGCGGACGAGCGTCATGCGCACCGCGTCGCGGATGCGGCGGCGTACGTCGCCGAGCACTTCGCGAAGTTCCTGCTCTGTCAGCAAGCGGCCTGAGCCACGCGCTCGCCCGTTCGTTCGCTCCTGACGTTTAGCGGGTCCACCGCGCATGATCAGAGGGCACGGAAAGATCCAGCCCTGGTGCGTGAGACGCGGTGGTGATGGTGTAAAAATCCCGAGAAATCGGAACTAGGGACGCCAAAAACAGCGGCATGCGGACTGCACCAGCCCATCCCGGGCGGATGACTCGGGTTGGCTCGGTCGCTCGGCGACCGGCGGATGGGAAGGTTCGCGATGCGCAAAGCTCTCGGCGTTTTCGTCTCTCTTGCGACCGTGGCGATGGTTGGCTGCGCGGACGACGGCACCGCGCCCGGGCTTCGAAACCGCTCCGGTACGGCGAGCGGAGATACGGAGAGCGCGGGTTCTGCGACGCCGACCCATTCCGACGCGACGCCTGCGGAACGAGCATGTGCCGCGGTGCAGTCTCCGACGGCCCTGTCCGACGCCAAGGACGCGCGCGACGTCCACATCGCGGGCTCCGCGGTGTTCTACCAGTCCGGTCCCAAGGTCCTCCGCGTGCTCGAGGACGGGGCGGGCAAGAAGGAGATCTTCACGTCGTCGAATCTCGTCAGCTCCTTCGTCGACGACACGGCATTGATCCTCGTCGAGACCACCGGGGACGCGCCCGAGGCGACGATCCGGGTCATCAAGGCGATCGCGCCCACCGACAAGGATGGTGTGCAGGCGCCGGAGCCCGCGTTCCCCGAATTCCCGGCGGCATCGGAGGGAACGTCGACGGGGACCAACTTCAACGCGGCAGGCACGCGCGTCTTCGCGTCCGACGAGTCATCGTTCTACCTCCTCGCCGACACCGGCAACGGGGACACGATCATCGAGGTCAGCAAGGACAATCCCGCTGCGCAGACGGTGCTCGCGCAGAGCCCGAGCGTCATCACGAACCCGCAGATCGCGAGCGGCGCGGTCTGGTACGTGCGCGATCAGCAGCGCATCTTCAAGGTCGCGCTCGCCGACGAGGAGAACGGGATCCCGCAGGGCGAGCCCACGGAGGTCTTCGGTATCGGCTACGCATCCTGCAGCCTCGCGGTGAACGAGCTCGCCGCCTTCTGCAGCGTCGGAAGTGCCCTCGAGAGGCGCGATCTCACCGGTGGCAACCCGAAGACGATCCTCGATGCGGAGAAGAGCATCACGCAGGCCCGCTTCGGCGCCACCATCGCGCGCGACGGGACGCTCTACGTCCGCTCCGAGGCGCCGGACGAGAAGGTGAAGCACGTGATCCGCGCGATCCAGCCCACCGCGGACGCAGCGCAGGAGAAGCTCGTCGCGTGTGGCCGCGGCATGGTGACCGGCATGGCCGTCGGTGGCACGAGCGTCGTCTGGAGCGAGGAGAACGCAGGCGTCTTCATCGCGCGCCGCTGAGCCAACGATCGCGCGCGTCGGACGTAGACAAGACGGCGTAAGATGCGCCCGATGAGCACGAGCACCAAGGCCTTCGAGTCGGTCACGGTCGAGCGCGAGGACACCGTCGCAGAGGTCGTCCTCACGGGACCCGGAAAGGGCAACGCGATGGGCCCGGCATTCTTCCGTGAGCTGCCGGAGGTGTTCGCCGAGCTCGATCGCGACGACTCCGTTCGCGTCGTGATCCTGCGAGGGAAGGGCGGCGTCTTCACGTACGGCCTCGACCTCAAGGCCGTTGCCCCGACGCTCATGCCGCTCCTCTCCGGGGAGAACCTCGCGAAGGAACGCACGCAGCTCCTTCGTCTCATCGGCGAGTGGCAGCGCGCAGCCGACCTCGTCGAGCGCTGCTCGAAGCCGGTGATCGCGGCGATCGCGGGGCCCTGCATCGGTGGCGGAATCGATCTCGCGGCGGCGTGCGATGTTCGTCTCTGCTCCCGCGATGCGCGTTTCAGCGTCCGCGAGGTGAAGGTCGCGATCGTCGCCGATCTCGGGAGCCTTCAGCGACTGCCGCGCATCATCGGGCACGGGCACACGCGCGAGCTCGCGTTCACGGGCAAGGACATCGACGCCGAGCGCGCCCAGCGCATCAACCTCGTGAACGACGTGTACGAGGACGAG
>JAEXCN010000218.1 GCA_023402175.1 Pseudomonadota bacterium
GGTCATCGGCCTGCCCCCGCGTCACGACGAGCCGCTGGATCGCGCCGTCGAGCCGATAGCCTTCGCTGCCGTCCGCGTTCGTCGCGGGCGCGGGTAGGCCGAGCATCGACGTGCAGAACGTGCGCCATTTCTCGGGGACGCGAGCCTCGAACACCAGGTAGCCGAGCTTCATTTCGTGAACCATCTGCCGTGCCTTCCTCGTTGGGTCCTTTCCGGTCACGCACGAGGAAGTGCTGCGACCTCGGAGGCCGTTACACGAGGCGCTTCGATTTCCGTCGGCCCCGATTCCGCCGCACCGGAGAGTTGGTAGGATTGGCCAGATGGTCACAGGGGCAGTCGAGAGCGCGGAAGATCTCGTCCTTCGTGCGCAGCGTGGCGATCGGTCCGCGGAGACCATGCTCTGCAGCCGTCTCGCTCCTGCCATCCGCGCCTTCGCAAGGCGTCGTCTCCAGAGCGCGGACGCGGTGCGAGACTTCCAGCAGGACGTGCTGATGCTCTTCGTCGAGGCGCTCCGCCGGGGAGCGGTCGAGGACCCTCCGCGCGTGGGTGGTTTCGTCCTCGGGATCTGCAAGAACGTAGCGCGTGAGCGCGCCCGCCGGCGCGATCGGCGCGACGAGCTCTGGGAGCTCTTCTCCGCCGACATCACGCCGCTCGACGTCGGGCCGCCGGAGCACGCGACCGTGGACGTCCTCCGCCTCGAGGCTTGCCTCACGCAGCTCTCGCAGCGCGCGCGCGACGCGATCCGGCTCGCGTACGCCGAGCAGAAGAGCCATGCGGAGGTCGCGGCCTTCTTGAACATCAGCGAGTCGAATGCGCGTGTCCTCCGTCACCGGACGCTCCATGCGCTTCGCGAGTGCATGGAGACGGCAGGGAAGGAGGTCGCCGCGTGAGCGCGCCGCGAGATTGGATCCGCGACGTCGACGACTACACGAGCCGCACGGCCGACGACGGCGATCCCGAAGTCGACGCGCTCGAGGCAGCGCTCTTCGACGCCGCCGCGAATGGTGACCTTCCAGAGCTCGCATTCCTGGACACGCTTGCGACGATCGCGCCATGGTTCGGCGATCGCGCTGGGTTCTCCGGCGGACTGACGCGCGAGCAGACCGAGGCGCTGCGCGCGAAGCCGCACGTGCATTACATCGACATCGAGGCGAGCGGTGTGAACGAGATCGTACCCTGGCCGGCGGACACGAAGCTCGTCGCGTATCGCGTTTCGGTGGACATGCGCGGCTACCGCGACATCGTCTCGACGCTGACGAAGCCGAACGGCGAGCATCATTGGACGTTCCACGACGCCCAGTTCGATCCGAGCGACGGCAATCTCTACGCCGTTTGCGACGAGCCGGTCGCGCGGACGACGTTTCTCAGTCACGTCGTCGTCCGCATCGAAGGGACGCGCGAGGGTAAGCGCGAGACCGTCGCGACGTTCGAGCTGCGCCCGGTCGGGTGACGTCGCCGAGGCGGCACGACGGCAAGCGCGAGATCGGCGCACGTTTCGAGCTCTGTCCGGTCGCGCGGTGTCTCCGGATGCGGCGTTGCTCTACCGCTCGTCCAAGCGCGCGAGCTCGCGCTTCGCTTCGGCGACGCGCTTCGAGCTCTCCTCTGCTGCGCGCGTGAGCTCCTTGGCGTGCTCGATCGCCTTTCGCGCTTCCTCCTCGGCCTTCATCGCGGCCTTGCGGCGCTTCTCGGCCTCGCGCTCGGCTGCACGGAGCGCGGCGATCGCCTTCTTCTCCGCGCGCTGGGTGGCCTGACGTTCCGCGCGCTCCTTCGCGAGCGCGCGCTTCTTGGCGAGCGCCTGCGCCTGACGCTCGGCGCGTTCGCGCGCCTCTTCGCGCTTTCTCGCCGTCGCCTCCGCACGCCGATTCGGTCGGGCCGGGCGCTCGGCGCGTGCCTTCTTCGCCGGCCGCGCGGGCTGGCGCGGGGCTTCGGAGGCGCCTCGTGTCGTCACCGCGATCGGGCCGGACGGCCCGGCGAAGCCCGCCGCGGCTTCGGGAGGCTTTTCGAGGCGACCCTCTTCGAGCTGCGCGCCGACGGCGGGATCGACGAGCGCCGCCTGCAGCGCCGATGCGACCTCGTCGAGGTGTCCGCTCGGATCGAGGCCGAGCTCCTTCATGAGGTCGGCGGTCCTGCGCGTGAGCCCGCCGACGACCTTTCGCTGTCGATCGATGGATTCGCGGAACGAGGTCGTCGCCTCTCCGCGGAGCGCCTTTCGCTGCTCGCGTGCGAGCTCGCGTCCGACGTCGACGAGCTCGGCGACATCGTCGGGATGGCGGCGTGCGAGCTGGTTCAGCACCCAGGCGATCTGCGTCGGCTTGCGGCGTGCGCGCACGGCCGAGGCAGCCTCGTCGTCCCCCTGGGCCTTCAGGTCCTTGGCGATCGCGTCGCGCTTCTTCGTGAACTCGCTCGGGCCCTTGCTGTACAGCTCCTCGAGCGCCTTCTCCACGCTTGAGCTTCCGCCACGCATGAGCCCTGAAGGTGCAAAGCACGTTCCTGGAATCCGAGACGCTGCACCGCGCTGCCGGTGGCGAGCTCCCGAGCGACGGCGTCAGCTAGCGTCGCGCGCCATCCTGAATAGAGCGGCCTCTCCATCGCGCCCCGCTGCGCGCGCTTCCTGCTCGAGCCTCTCGAGCACCGCGCGATGCCGAGGCAAGAGCTCGTCGCGCCGATCGGGGGGCGCATCTTCAAGCCGCGCGGAGAGCAGCGCGAGAAGCTCCATGCTCCGCCCGAGCCGCGTGAGCCGGATCGTGAGCTCGTCGACGACGTCGTCGTTGGTGGGATCGCCCTGCAGCGTCCGTGTGAGCGCCTCGATCCGGACCTCGTCCTCTTCGGGCGAAGGCGTCTCCGCTTCCGGCATCGAGATGACCGAGCTCTCGACGGCGGAGAGATCGGTCGCCGACGGAGGCGCGTGCATCGTCTCGCGCCCGCGCGCCTCGTCGTGATCGACCGGCGCGTGCAACGTCACGCGGCCGTGCACGTCGTCGGTGCGCTCCGGCGGAGCGGCGAGCGTCGTCTGCGAACGGACGTCGTTCGCGGGAGGAAGGACGGCGATCTGCACGTCAGCGTGTGCGAACGCGCGCACGCCTGCAGCCTGCGCGATCCTCTGCGATACGTCGCGGTAGCGAGCCTCGACCTCCGCGTTCGTCGGCTGGATCGCGAGCGCCACGGCGAGATGCGCCTGCGCGAGATGGAGCTCGCCGCGGGCGTCTTCGAAACGCGCCCCTTCGTCGAGCCACGGCACCGCCGACGATTCTCGCCCCGCGCGCTCGCGGAGCCGCGCGAACGCGAGCGATGCGCCGGCGGCATCGCCGAGCCCCGCGCGGTAACGTCCCTCGAGCCCGCGTGCGTCGATCGCCTCGGGAGCATCGTCGGGGATCGCACGAAGACGCGCGACGGCAGCCGGTCGATCTCCGAGCCGATCGCCGAGCACGCGTGCGAGCTCGAGCTCCATCCACGCCGTTCGAAGGGGAGGGATCCGCGAGGTCGCGATCTCGATGGCGCGCGACAAGAGCGTTGCACCGCGCGCCGCACGACCCTCGGCGGCGATCGCCGCGCCGAGCCCGGCGACCGTCTCCGGATCGTCGGGTCGATAGAGGAGGGCACGCTCGTAGAGCACGCTCGCGTCGTTGCCGAGGCCGCGCGATCGATAGATGTCGGCTGCCCGCCGGAGCACCTCGTAGCGCTCGCGTGTGCCGATCGCGATCGCCTCGAGCTCCTGGAAGTCGGCGCGCGCGTCGGCGAGCCGTCCCTGGACGAGCCGGCGCGATGCGCGTTCCCAGCGGAGCTCCGCGAGGCTCGGCGCACGCGCGATCGCGGCGTCGAGCCACGACAGCGCGTCGGCCGGATCGGTCGCAAGCTCGGCAGCGCGCGCGTACACGAGCGCGGCGACGGCGGCCGATGGATCGCGCTCGCCTTCGCGGAGCAGCGCGGCGATCGCGCCCGGGACGTCACCGACTTCGACGAGGAGATCGCCGAGGAGCTGCCCGAGGTACGGCGTGCGATCGGCGGAGCGGAGCGTCGCGACGGCGGCCTCGGCGCGTCCACCCGCATGGGCATCGACCTCGGCGATGCGCCGGCCGATCTCCGCGTGTCGCGGAGCGCGCTCGAGCGCAGCGAGATCGTGGTGGCGTGCGCGGTCGAGGTCGTTCGCGAACCGCGCGTCGTCGCCGGCGCGCGCGAGGAGCGCGGCCTCGTGCGCGAGCGTCGTGACCTGCGGGATCGCCGGAGGTGCTGCGCCGCGCGCGAATGCAACGAAGAGGACACCGTCGCTCTCTCC
>JAEXCN010000321.1 GCA_023402175.1 Pseudomonadota bacterium
CGTGACGGCCGATCCCCTCCTCGACGTCGGCAAAGGTGACGTCGGCGTGCAGGCCGACAGCCTCGAGGTCGACGTCGCGGCCGGAACCGCGGTCCTCACGGGGCAGGTCGTCCTGTCGAAGGGCGACATGACCGTCCGCTGCCCTCGCTTCGATCTCAAGTTCGACGCGACGCCTCACGTGCGATGGGCGAAGGGCTCCGGCGGCGTCGTCGCGGACGTTCGCGGCGTGCACGGCGAGGCTCCCGAGGTCGAGCTCGACATGGTCAAGCAGACCCTCGAGATGCGCGGAGGCGTGAAGCTCTCGCGCGGTCAGGGATGGATCCAGGCCGAAAAGGCGACGATCGAGCTCGCGACCGCACGCGTGACGGCGACCCAGGTGAAGGGCTCCATCCCCGTCCCGAAGCCGTGACGCAGAGCGACGAGAACGACGCGATCCGCGCCGTCGCCGTTCGCGTCGCGCGGGGCAATAAGACGATCCTCCGCGGCGTCGATCTCTCCGCGAACGGCGGCGAGGTGCTCGGCGTTCTCGGACCGTCCGGCGCGGGCAAGTCGACGCTCTTCCGCGCGCTCGTCGGCGAGATCGCGGTGACGAGCGGACGTGTCGAGCTCTTCGGCACCGATGTCACGCAGCTCCCGCTCTGGGGCCGCGCGCGCCGAGGGCTCTCGTACGTCCCGCAGACGCCGAGCGTCCTCTGGGACCTGTCGATCCGCGACAACCTCGCTTCGTATCACCGCATCGTTCATCCTCGGGCCGACGCGGCCTCGGAGAAGGCTGCGATCGACCAGCTCGCGCGCCGCGTGGCGCTCGACGATCGCATGGATGTCCGCGCCGGCGAGCTCTCCGGAGGCGAGCGGCGCCGCCTCGAGCTCGCGCGCGCGCTCACGCGCCCGCCGAAGGTCCTCATCTGCGACGAGCCGTTCGCCGGCGTCGATCCGCAGCAAGCGAGCCGCCTCGGTGACATGCTCCGCTCACTCGCTCGCGACGACGGCGTTTGCGTGATGCTCGCCGACCATCACGTCGAAGAAGCGCTCCGCGTGTGCACTCGTGCGGTCCTGCTACTCGACGGAGAGGTCGCTGCCGAGGCCGAGCCCGAAGCGTTCCGCGAGCACCCGCTCGTCGTCGGCCGCTACCTCGGGAGCTGGTCGCGGACGATCCCGCCGCCGGGTCTCTGAGGCGCCGGGCTTCCGGCTTCGGGAGACGAGCTCGAAGGCTCCAGCGAGGGTGATCCACATCCACGTGGATCGCTCGGATGTGAGGGGGGTGATCGACTGCAGATCACCGCTTACGTTTCAGAAGTTGCCGATATCCCACATACACCGACCGGCACACCGGCTGCAGCAGAGGGTCACGGAAGGGATGGTTACCGTGATGCAGCCGCTTCGACACGATGTCCTCCAGCCTCGGCTCGTCATCGCCGCAGGCGCCGAATGGTTCCAGATCGGAGGGCGCCCTCCGGTCGTCATCGAGACCCGGATACCTCTCCGCCGACTGCTCCTCGCGCTCGGGCGGATGAAGCGTGAGTCGCCGGGCGCCGTGCTCCCCGTCACCTCTGCCTTCGAGGCAGGGTGGCCGGGTGAACGCGCGACTCCAACGGCCGCCGCCATGCGCGTCTACACGGCCGTCCACTCGCTCCGGCGTCTCGGGCTCCGTGGTCTCCTCGTTCGTCGGCGGCGCGGCTACGTGCTCGACATCGACGTGCACATCGCTGCGAACGAAAGTCAGTTCCCGCCGGCGCTCACGACCGACGGCGACGAAGACATCGCGCGCTCGGCGTGACGGACGCGAGCCATGCGCGCGCGAGCTCCAGCGCTGCCGCGCTTGCGTCACGGTTCGGCTCGAGACGTTGCGAAAAGCCCGAGCGAAACGGCGCACCGAAGAGCCTCTGATCCGCGCGTCCGCGCGCGGTTCACGCACTGAGAAGGTGCGAGCACGGAGCGCGCGGGAATACGTAGCCCGAGAGGCAAATTTCCCCGCTGGCATTGTTTTCGCTTCCGTGACCCTGTTCGGCGTGTAAGCTTTTTCTGGCGGAACTACGCGACCCCCACAGAGCCTTTGGGTGCTCCGGTCATCCGAATCCTCGTGGAGATTCTCTCCGCCAGAAGAACCCGATGGAAATCAAACAACAGCTAAAGCTCAGCCAGCAGCTCGTGATGACCCCGCAGCTCCAGCAGGCGATCCGCCTGCTGCAGCTCTCGCGTCTGGAGCTCATCGAGGAGATCCGGAAGGAGTGCGACGCGAATCCCGTCCTGGCGGACGAGGACTTCGAGCCGCGCCCGCGGCAGGCCGAGACCTCCGCGGAGAACATCCAGACGACGTCGATCGAGCAGGGTGAGCGGCGCATCGACATGCTCGATGACCGCAAGCGCATGGAGTCGGGGGAAGCGCAGAAGACGGAGAGCAAGCAGGTCAACGAGATCGACTGGGAGCAGTTCCTCGAGAACCGCACCCTCCAGCAGCCGCTCCCCGCCAACCGTGGCGGGTTCGAGGAGCTGCCGCCGATCGAGCAGAACCTGACGAAGGGCCAGTCGCTCGTCGATCACCTTCGCTGGCAGATCCAGATGAGCGACATGACCGACGCCGAGAAGCGCTTCGCGGAGCTCGTCCTCGGCAACCTCGACGATCAGGGCTTCCTCGACCTGAAAGGTGTCGAGCGTCCCGACGGCACGCGCACGCCCGATCTCACGATCGAGGAGCTCGCGAGCGAATCCGGCCTCGATCCGGAAGACGCGCCCGAGGTCCTGCGCATGATGCAGGAGTTCGATCCCGTCGGCGTCTGCGCACGTGACCTGCGCGAGTGCCTGCTCGTCCAGGCGGAGGTGTTCGGTTACGAGGACCTGGACATCCAGATCCTCGACAAGCACCTGCACAACCTCGAGAAGCACAACTACCAGGCGATCGCGCGCGACCTGAAGGTGCCGATCGAAGACGTCTACGAGTCGGTGAAGGAGATCCAGAAGCTCGAGAGCCGTCCCGCGCGCAACTTCACGGACACGGACGAGAAGCAGATCGCGATCACGCCGGACGTCTACGTCGTCAAGGAAGGCGACAAGTTCATCGTCACCGACAACGATCGCGGCGTGCAGCGCCTCTACATCAACGAGGCCCTCACGAAGCAGCTCCTCAAGGATCCGAACGCGAAGGAGTTCATCGGCGAGAAGCTCCGTAACGCGCAGTGGCTCATCCGCGCGATCGAGCAGCGCCGCAAGACGATCATCCGCGTCACCGAGTGCATCGTCGAGAAGCAGCGCGAGTTCTTCGAGCGAGGCGTCGCGTTCCTGAAGCCGATGATCCTGCGTGACGTCGCCGAGTCCGTCGGCATGCACGAGTCGACGATCAGCCGCGTCACGACGAACAAGTACGTGCACACGCCGCAGGGCCTCTTCGAGCTGAAGTACTTCTTCAACTCGTCGATCCGCCGCGTCGCCGAGGAGGACATCGCCTCCGAGAGCGTGAAGCAGGCGATCAAGAAGATCATCGACGGCGAGGACAAGCAGAACCCGCTCAGCGATCAGGCGATCGTCGAGATCCTCGCGAAGCAGGACGGCATCCAGATCGCGCGCCGCACGGTCGCGAAGTACCGCGAGATGCTCGGCATTCTGGCATCCAGCAAGCGGAAGAAGCTCTTCTGACCGACGTTCGCACGTCGAACGCTTGCATCGCCTGCGCTTCGGCGCGGGGCTCCGCAGACGACGAGGCGCGCCAGCCCATGCTGGCCCGCCCGACGCGGAGCGCCGCGCCGGACCGCAGGCGATTTGCCGTCAGCGGCACGACGCGGCGGTCGCCGCGCTGCCGATGCCGGCGCTCATATCTGCGACCGGAAGGTTTCGAGAGGCTGGGGTGTTCGATACCTGCGCGCTGGCGCTCATATCCGCATCAGCGCGCTCGACGAGCATGCACGCAACCGAAGCTCTCAAAGCACGTTCAAGGACGTGCGTGGGAAGAGCGAGACCACCCGCCTTTCCCATTAGCTTGCTGGCCCTGGCCGGAGATACACTCTCCGAAACACGCGCTGCACGGCAGCGCACGAGGAGGAATCACCCCGAACGCTTTCGCCCTAGGAAAAACGTGACCAGCGGCAAGAAGACCTATCGTGAGCGCCACGCAAGAGCGATCGAAAGGGAGCGACGCGTATGAACATCTCCATCACGTTCCGACAGATGGACGCAACGGATGCGGTCAAGGGTTACGCGACGGAGAAAGTCTCCAGGGTTCAGAAGTTCCTGCGGCAACCTCTGCACGCGCAGGTGACGCTGAGCTGCCAGAAGACGATTCACATGGTCGAAGTGGATCTTCAGTCCGGGGGAAAGCACTATCACGCGCACGAAGAGAGCGAGGACATGTACGCGTCGATCGACAAGGTCATCGACAAGCTCGAACGTCAGATCCGCGACGGGCACGGAACCACCAAGAAGAAGGGCGCCGAGCGCGCCTCGGATCATCTGCTTCCCGATGATCGGGAGGAATGAGCGACAAAAAAGGCGAGCGACGAGCTAGTTAGCTCAGAGCAGTTCCCCCGAACGGGCCCACGCCTCGCTCTCCCACGAGGGCGAGCCCGTGGGCCCCTCCTCCAGAGTCGACACGAATCATGCGTCTCACCGACCTACTCTCGCCGGAGCGCGTCGGCATCAAGCGCGCCAACGGCGAGGCTTTCGACAAGGAGAAGGCCATCGGCATGCTCGCCCGACTGCTCGGCGCGCGTGACGGGGTCTCGGTCGCGGACATCGAGCGCGCGCTGCTCGAACGCGAACAGCTCCAGAGCACAGGCATCGGAGAGGGCGTCGCGATTCCTCACGGCGCTCTTCCGCAGCTCTCGGAGCAAGTGGCCGCGCTCCTCATCGTCCCCGAAGGCGTCGATTTCCAGGCCATCGACGACGCCAACGTCACCATCCTCTTCGGGGTCATCACGCCCAAGCGCGCGACCGGCGAGCACCTCAAGACGCTCGCCCGCGTTTCGCGCCTGCTCCGCAACAAGGACTTTCGCGCACGCCTCGTCGGCTCGAAGGACGAGAAGGGCGTGTTCGAGCTCATCCGCGTCGAAGAAGGGGGATCCGTTCCAAGCACGCCGCGCGAGCTCACGCCCGCAGCGGCCTCAGCCAGCCCGAAGGACCTCGACAGCGGAACGGAGAAGAAGGGGGCGTCGTGAGCGAAGGCGAATCGAAGCCGGCGCGATCAGCTCCGCCGCCGATGGTCGACGTGACCGTCGCGGAGCTCATCGAAGATGCGCGCTTGAGCGTGAAGCTCAAGCGCCTGACCGGTGAGAGCGGGCTCGGGCGCCCGATTCGCCATCCTCGGGTCCAGAAGAGCGGGCTCGCGCTCGCCGGGCACTACTACGGCGTCGTTCCGACGCGCGTCCAGGTGCTCGGTGAAACCGAGCTCTCATATCTCGACACGCTGACGCACGAGCAACGAGGCGAAGCCGCGCGCGGCTTCTTCTCGCTCGGGCTTTCCTGCGTCGTCGTCACGCGCCGTGACGAGGCGCCCCGCGCGATCGCGCAAGCCGCCGAAGCGACGGGCACTCCCCTCTTCCTGAGCGAGGCGCGCTCGAGCCGCACGATCAACGCGCTCCACGCGCTGCTCGACGAGAAGCTCGCGCCTTCAGCGTCGCTGCACGGCGTGCTCGTCGACGTGTTCGGCATCGGCCTGCTGCTCCTCGGAAAGAGCGGCATCGGCAAGAGCGAATGCGCCGTCGAGCTCGTCCTCCGCGGCCATCGGCTCGTCGCCGACGACGTCGTTCGCTGCGAGTGGCGCCCTCCGGGGATGGTCTTCGGCTCGCCCGCCGACATCCTTCGTCATCACGTCGAGGTGCGCGGCCTCGGCCTCCTCAACATCAAGGACCTGTTCGGCGTCACCGCTGTCCGTGAGCGCAAGCGCATCGACATGATCGTGCGCCTCGACGAGTGGAACGAGAACAAGGAGTACGACCGCCTCGGCGTCGACGACGAGTACTACAACATCCTGAGCACGCCGATCCGACTCGTGACGGTGCCCGTCCGCCCGGGGCGCGACATGGGCGCGATGCTCGAGATGGCGGCACGGAACGAGCTGCTCCGCCGCGCCGGCAAGCACAGCGCGCGCGAGCTGCTCGCGCGGCTCGAGGAGAACGCCGGGATCGCCCCGGAGCTCGCGATCGACGATCAACCGGAGAGCGTCGTCGTGAGCGCGCCGGTCAGCGCGAAGATCGCGCCTCCGCCGCCGCCGAACAGCAGCGTCGCGCGCCCCGACCCGCGCTGGAACGACTCGGAGTCGGAGCGCTCGCAGCCGGCCGCCAAGCCTTTCAACAGCAACGAGAGCTCGGCCTGGATTCCCGCGTTCCGTCCCAAGGGAGGGAGCGAATGACCGACGCGGTGGAGAACACCGTATCGGCGCCGCCGCCGGTGCCGTCGTCGGCGCGGCGACCGATGGTCGTCGTCGTCACCGGCCTCTCGGGGGCAGGTCGGACGACGGCCCTCCGCGCGCTCGAGGACCTCGGGTTCTTCTGCATCGACAACCTGCCCACCGTGCTCGCGCCCGATGCCGTCGAGCTGTGCGAACGAGGCGGCATGACGCGCGTCGCGCTCGGAATGGACGTCCGCGTGCGCGTGTTCCTCGGTGAGGTCGGCCGCGTGCTCTCCCAGCTGGAAGACGGCGGCCGCCGTGACCTCTCGGTCCTGTTCCTCGACGCCTCCGACGAGACGATCCTGCGCCGTTTCAGCGAAACCCGCCGTCCCCACGCGCTCGCCACCTCGGGCTCGCTGACGCATGCCGCCTCCGTGCTCGAAGGACTCACTGTCGAACGCGAGCGCCTCGCCCCGCTCCGCGCCCGCGCGACGCGCGTGATCGACACGACGCCGCTCAGCGTCCACGACCTGCGTCGCCAGGTCGTCGCCCACTTCGGGCCGGCCTCGGGCACGAGTGAGCGTATGGCGATCCGCGTCCTCTCGTTCGGCTTCAAGTACGGGACGCCGGCGGACGCAGACATGGTCTTCGATGTGCGCTTCCTGAAGAACCCGTACTTCGTTCCCAAGCTGAAGCGCGTGCCGGGGACGGAAAAACCGGTGAAGGACTTCGTGCTCGGCCTGCCGGAGACGAGCGAGTTCCTCGCGCACACCCTCGACCTACTTCGGTATGTCGTCCCGAAGTACGAGCGCGAGGGCAAGAGCTACCTCACGATCGCCTTCGGATGCACCGGGGGGATGCACCGGAGCGTCGTTCTCGCCGAGCACGTGGCCGCTGCGCTGGACACGACGCTGCACCCGCCGTCGACCACGGCACCCGCCGCGCGCACGCCGAGCGACGGAGAACCTCATCCGCGCATCGAAATCGCCGTCGTCCACCGGGACATCGGGCGCAACGAGCCGCCCGCACGCGTCACCTCCGTCCCGCCGAGGAGCATGCCGTGAACGAACGCGCGACCGCCCATTTCACCATCGTCAACGATCTCGGCCTCCATGCGCGCGCCGCCACGAAGCTGGTGCAGCTCGCTGCGCGCTACCCTTGCGATGTGGTGGTCTCGCACGGCGGTCAGAACGCGAACGCGAAGAGCGTCATGGGCGTGCTCTTGCTCTGCGGATCGAAGGGAACCGTGGTGGAGGTCACGGCGAACGGGCAGCACGCGCAGGAATGTGTAGCGGCCATCGGCGAGCTCATCGCCGATCGCTTCGGGGAGCCGACCTGATGGGTACGCGCAAGAGCGGTCCCGCTCCGCCCCCCGAGATGAAGGCTCCCGAAATGTCGGCGAGCCCGAAGAGCCCTTCGGCTCGCGCGGATACGCCTGTCCCGGCGGCGGTGCCGTCGTCGCCGAGCTCCGGCGAGTCCGTGCGCGACTCGTCGTCAGAGCGCATCCTGTCCGACTCGAAGGACCGCATCGCGTCGGTGCCGCCGAGCTCCGCGGAGCTCGAGCAGCGGCAAGAGTCGCACGTCCTCAAGGGCATCGCAGGCTCCCCCGGTGTCGCCGTCGGACCGGCGCTCGTGCTCGGCGATCTGCGTGCGTCGTTCGTGCGCCGTCACGTGCCGAGCGCGCACGTCCAGCAAGAGCTCGATCGCGTCAAGCAGGCCGTCAACGACGCGAAGCAGACGCTGCGCGAGGTCAGCAACCGCATGCCGAAGGCGATGCACGATGCGTCGCCGATCCTCGAGGCCTACGAGATGATGCTCGCCGACCCGACGCTCCACGAGCGGGTCGAGAGGAAGATCCGGCACGACAAGAAGTGCGCGGAGTGGGCGGTCTCGGAGGCGAGCGAGGAGATCGTCGCGATGTTCGGGCCGCCGGAATCGGCCGAGGGCGACGCGTACATCCTCGAGCGGCGGCACGACGTCGAGTTCGTCTGCGATCGGCTCCTTCGTGCGCTCGTCGGGGAGACCGCGCAGCATGCCGTGCGCCTCGACGAGCCGATGATCGTCGTCGCGCGCGACCTGTCGCCGGCCGACACGGCGAGCATGGTTCGCGAGCCTGCCCTCGCCTTCGTCACCTGCGTCGGAACGCGCACGAGCCACACGTCGATCATGGCGCGCGCGCTCGAGATCCCCGCGGTCGTCGGCGTGGCCGACGCACTTGCGCAGATCCGCACGGGCGACATGCTCGTCGTCGACGGCCTGACCGGCCTCGTCACCGTGCACCCGACGGAGCAGTCGATCCGCGATGCGCGGATGCGCTCCGAGCAGCACCTCGCCTTCGCGCGGCGCCTCCTCTCCGCGCGCCACAAGCCTTGCGTCACCGCGGACGGCGTGCCCGTCGCCTTGAAGGCGAACGTCGAGCTCCCTGCGGAAGCGATCCTCGCCGTCGACCACGGTGCTCAGGGCATCGGCCTCTACCGCACCGAGTTCCTCTACATCGACCGGACCACCCAGCCGGGCGAAGACGAGCAGTACGAGGTCTATCGCGCGATCGTCGAAGCCGTGAGCCCGCAGCCGGTCACGCTGCGCACGTTCGACATCGGCGGCGACAAGTTCGCGAGCACGTTCCAGATGCCGGCGGAGATGAACCCGGCGCTCGGTCTTCGCGCCGTACGCCTCGCGCTGAAGCAGCCCGAGGTGTTCCTCACGCAGCTCCGTGCGATGGTGCGAGCCAGCGCGCACGGTGACGTCCGCATCATGGTGCCCATGGTCGCGAGCGTGCACGAGATGCGCGAGGTGAAGCGGCTCCTCGCGCAGGCGGTCGAGCAGGTGAAGGCGCGCGGCCTGTCGTTCGAGGAGCACATCCCACTTGGCATGATGATCGAGGTCCCGGCAGCCGCGGTGATGGCCGACGTGTTCGCGCGCGAGTCTGAGTTCTTCAGCCTCGGCACGAATGACCTCGTTCAGTACGCGCTCGCGATCGATCGCGCGAGCCAGTCCCTCGCCGCTCAGGCTTCTCCGTTCAACCCGGCGATCCTGCGGCTGATCAAGACCGTCACCGACGTCGGGAAGGGACACAACCGGCCGGTGTCGCTTTGCGGAGCCATGGCCTCCGACCCACTTGCCGCATGTCTGCTCGTCGGCCTCGGCCTGCGCGATCTCTCGATGGAGGCGGCAGCGATCCCCGAGATCAAGGAAGCGATTCGCCGCCTGACGGTCGCCGAAGCGGAAGCGATCGCCGAGCAAGCGCTCGAGTGCGACAGCGCAGAGGCCGTCGAAGAGGTCCTCGCGCGCGAGCTCGCGCCGCGCTTCATCGATCTCCTCGCCGGGCTCGCGGACGACGCTGTCTTCAGCTCGCCGCGTTCGAGCGCGCCGCCGTCAGACCCGATCTGACCGCCACGCTCCCAGCAGGGTCGCCTGAGAGCGACGCGGCTCGCAGGGGTTGGCTCACTTGGGGCGCGGGCGCGACAGACCGCGCTCGGGGCGCTTCGTCTCGCCGCTGCGGACGTCGCGTGTCGCACGGAGGAGCGCGCGCGCCGCGTTCTTCACCTCGTCGACAAGCGCGTGATCCCGGTCGAGCGCCTCGTGGCTCGTCGCATACGGCTCGTAGTAGCCCACGTAGCGATCGAGCTTCGCGTACGAGCCCGCGTCGACGAGGCCCATCCACTCGAGCCAGTCCGACAGCGCGTGCCGCACGGCGTCGATCCCGGCCACGTCGCCGTGGACCACGACGGCGAACGTGCGGCCAGCGAGGTGCTGCGGGTAACTCCATCCGGCGAGCTCGACGTCCTTGGCGCGCTTCGGGTCTTTGCCTTGCGTGAGCGACGGGTCGGGATTGCCACCGTCGGCGCAGACGAGACGATCGATCATGAGCTTGAGCGGGCTCGGCGCCATGTACCAGTAGACCGGCGTGACGATCATCACGCCGTGCGCGAGGACCCACCGCTCGTAGATCTCGGCCATCGCGTCGTTGACCTGGCCGAGCGCGTGGTTCGGGTAGCAGGAGCACGGCCAGTGACAGAGCGGCATCGCCGTCGACAGACAGCCCTTGCAAGGGTGGATGTCTCGTCCGTACTCGCTCGTGAGGAGGCTCAAGTCGAGATGGTCGACGGTCGCGCCTTCGTCCTCGATCGCGCTCTTCGCAGTCTGAGCGAGGCGCCACGACTTGGAGACCTCCGAGGGACAGGTGTCGTCGTTACGTGAGCTACCCGTGACGACGAGGATGCGCGTCTTCGCGGTCCGATCGGCGTGCTGCTTCTGCGCTGTCTCGAGATGGCGCTTCGTCTCGAGCCATTCCGTCGAGAGCGCATACGTCGGATCGGCGAAGCCCGGACCTGCCGGAACGGTCGAGGGGGCCTTGCGCCCTTGGCAATAAGCATCCCAGGCGATCGCCTCGAGGCGGGCGATCGTCTCTCGCTCGGCGTCGAACGCCGGATCGAAGAACCGCTCGCGGAAGCGGCGGCCGAACTCCTCGCGCGAAAGCTTCCCAGGCCCCTGCCCTTTCCGAATGGTGTAGAGCGCCACGCGATCGAAAAGGCAACGGGCGAGCCGACGACGACCTGCCGGAAATCGCGGCATTCCCTCGCTCGGCGAGGCTGCGCCGCAGACGCTTCGAGACAAGTTGCTACGAATGCGGCGGCGCGCTCGTTCGCTCGGCACGTAGCCCGCGCGGGCGTGCCGCTCTGGAGTGGGCGGCGATCGCCGGGACGCGTCGTGGGCCGTCAGCATGAACCGCCGCCTCGCGCGCCCCGGGGCGGCCACGATCTGGATCCCCAGATCCTCAGACCCTGCGCAATTCGCGCGAGACCTGCGTGGAACCAATGGAAATCATTGACGACCGCCGTGGCACGACATGTGTACCTGTGTAGGACATCATGCGCACCCGCTCGGTCGCCCTCCTTGCTCTCCTCTCGATTGCCACCACCGCCGCGTGCTCCGCGGAGTCGGACGCAGAGCCCGAGAGCTCCGAGGCGGCCGTCACCGACCTGAAGGCGTATTGGGCCGACGCGAAGCGGCTCGATCTCGGTGACCTCACGCGCGTCGCCGTCGGCTTCGCGACCGACGGTCTGAACGACCAGCTCGCATCGAGCAACTTCGGCGCGCGCTTCGATGCCCCGCAGGTCTTTGCCGCGCAGGCAGACCCGAACCGTGTGCTTCCGGACAGCGCGGAGGTGAAGGCGCTCGACACGGTCGTCAGCGGGCTCGCGGCGCGCTTCGGTGAGAGCGCGCTCGGTACGCAGGTGAACGCGACGCGCCTTCGCCACCTCCAGAGCGGCGCCGACAAGTACTACGTCGAGTCCGCGTTCTCGGCTCGCGCCGGGCTCGGCCGAGCATGGAGCTTCGATGCGAGCGGCCTCACGACCGGCGCGAACGTCACTCTCGGCTTCGACAGCAACGCCGAGCTCGTCTCCCGCGTCATCCTCGCGGCCGACGACGACAAGATCGGTTCGCTCCTCTCGGCGCCGCTCGCCGCCGCGAAGGAGATGCGCGGGTTCGTCTATCCGCGCTCGGTCCAGGACATCCGCAGCATGAAGCCCGGCGAGATGTTCGCCCTCCGCGGCCTCGGCAAGCTCGGCGCGAACTTCGGCATCGGCGCTCCGATCCTCGTCGCCGAGCCGACCACGAGCCTCGCCTACCGCATCGTCGTCTCCGCCGGCGTCTCGGGCGTCATCGGCGGGCAGCTCGACGTGCAGCTGGTCCGCCTCGACGGAGACGAGGTCGTCGTCGACGTCGGCGTCGAGAACGGACACGGCGTCTCCTTCCAGGCGGCCGTACGCGACGGCTGGGGCGTGAAGGGCATCTGCGAGGACGGAGAGCGTTGCCTCCGCGCCGTCGAGCTCGCCGGCAAGCGCATCGATCTCGCTCATCTCGTCGAGCAGGCCATCGAGAAGCGACTCAACTCGTATCTCTCGTTCCGCATCGAAGGACAGGCGGCGAACGCCAGCTCGCGCGTGAGCCTCTCCCGGTTCCGTTTCCACCTCGATCGAGGCAATCAAGACGAGGTCGAGAAGGCGCTCCAGCAGGCGCTCAAGTTCGACGTGCGCCTCGCGCAGGCTCTCTACAATCGCGATCTCGGCGAGCGTGCCCCCGCCGTCATCGCCGACTTCGACGCGGTCCGCGCTGCGACGACCTCGACGCGCAACTTCGGCTTCGAGCTGCTCGGCATGAACGTCTACCACCGCGCCGTCGTGAAGAAGGAGGGCTCGTTCGTCGTCCAGACGCCGGAAGGCGCGAAGTCGATTCTCTTCGACAGCGTCCACAAGGACGGCGGCTGGTTCCAGATGGACCACGGCTTCACGCGCACGGGCATCGCGGCGCAGACGCTCGACGCGCAGAACCCGGAGTCGTTCCGCAGCGAGGCCAACCTCTTCCTGCAGACGGCCGTGGGCGACAAGCACATGGACGACGACGTCATCATCGACAACGTCGACGCGACGCTGCTCGGCCTCGTCGGGCCGCGCGCCGTCGAGGCGCTCGACGCCTTCGGGAATCAGATGGAGCGGCTCGTCTGGTCGAAGTGCCCCGTCGAGGAGGACCGGGAGCGCAACACGAAGACGTGGGACGAGCAGTGCAACGTCCGGCTCCTCGAGACTCCGGAGATGACGAGCCTCAAGGCTCAGGGCCTTGCCGCGATCGAGCCGTTCATCGCCGATCTCCCGGCCGACTTCCAGACAGTCGTCCGCGAGGCGGCGAAGGTCCGACTCACGCTCCAGTCGGTCGGCATCCACAACCTCGATCTCGCGAACGGGCCGAACGCCTCGTTCACCCTCGACATGCGCCTCGACGACAAGGCGCTCGGCCTCCTCGCCTCTCGTTCGAAGGCCGAATACGCCGGCGCGCTGCGGGAATACCTCGCCGCCGTCTACGCCGATCGCCAGAAGGTCGGTGCGGACATGGACAAGGAGGCCGTTCGCCGCGCCGTCGACGAGAAGTGGGGTCGCGAGATCGAAGCGATGGCGAGCCTCTTCGACGCACGCGCGAAGAGCTACCGACTCATCACGGACGCCGAGCGACTCGTCCCCGTTGCGCTCCGCGGCAAGCGCTTCGTCTCGTACCCGCTCGGGATCCGCTTCAGCGTCGACGGCAACGACGCACGCGCGTACGAGAGCGCAGTGATCGAATCGACGAGCAACGACCGTGCGAAGGCGGCGGCGCGCCTGTTCGACGATCTCCTGAAGGCGGCGGACCGGATCAACGCGCCGCTCTACGACGAGCACACCGCGACGTTCCCGCTGCTCGCGCTCGTTCCGCACGAGAACCTCGAGATCGGCATGACGGTGCAGGCCGACGTCAAGAGCACGTTCTGGGTGAAGCGTGACCGCTACCTGAAGGCGGGCTTCACGACCGTCGCGGCACACGCCAAGGGCAGCGATGTCTCGAACATCAGCGCGGGGATGTTCGACCTCGACGCGATGATGAACGCAAACTGAGGATCACGAAGCGGCATCGAGGCGCTCGCCGGGAAGGGCTCCGGCGAGCGCTTCGTCGTCTGCGGCGGCGCATCTCAGTCGTCGTCGTCGTCGTGCTCGTGCTGTCCTTGCCCCTCCGGTTGCGGCTGTCCGGGCGCGGCGCCGTCCGGACCGCGCGGGTGCTCCAATCCCTCCGAGCGAGGCTGCATGCGACCACGCATCGCCTCCCGCAGGCCGTCCATGAACGCCTGGATCTGCTGGCCTCCCACACCCGGCTGGCCCTCTTGGCCTTCGGCGCCCGTCGGTCCCTGCGGCCCCCCGAACCCCGGCTGGCCCTGCCCCATCGGTCCCTGCGGACCTCCCGGGCCGTACTGTCCCGGACCTCCCGGGCCGTACTGTCCCGGACCTCCCGGGCCGTACTGTCCCGGACCTCCCGGGCCGTACTGCCCCGGACC
>JAEXCN010000449.1 GCA_023402175.1 Pseudomonadota bacterium
TTCAAGAGGTCTTCGAGCGCCTCGCGGGCCGGCACCGTCCCGGGATCGATCGTCAGCGCCTGACGGTACGCCTCGATCGCCTCGCCGATCTCGCCGAGGCTCCGTCGCCGCACGTTGCCCATGCGCGTGAGCAGCTGGATCCGATCCTCCGACTCCGTCGCGAGCGCGAGGTCCGCCTCGAGCGTCTCGGACAGATCGCGCGCGCGTTCCGCCTTCTCGTAGAGCGCCGCGAGCGCGCCGAGGATCTTGCGATCGGCACCGAAGTCGTCGAGCACCGCGCGGTACGCGAGGATCGCCTCCTCGGTGTCGCCGACCATCTCGAGCGTCCGCGCGGCGCGCTCCATCAGCGCCTTGCGCTTGCTCGCGTCCTCGGCGTTCCGCTCGCGGGTGCGGAGCACCTCGACGAGGTTGCGGTGATCCGCAGCACGCTCGTAGAGCCGATCGAGCGCGGCGAGCGCTTCGTCGTCGGCCGGGTCCTCCTCGAGCCGCTCCTTCCAGGCGTCGATCGCCGCGGCGTCGTCGGAGAGTGACTCCTCCGCGAGCCGCGCGACTCGCCCGAGCAGGGCGCGGCGGACGGTACTCTGCTCCTCGAGCCTGACCTGAGCGCGCAGGACCTCGGCCAGCTCGCGATGCCTCGAGCCTTCGAGATAGATGCGTTCGAGCGCACGCGTCGCCGGAAGCGCGATCGACGGGTCGTCCGGCGCTAGCTCGAGGACCTGGCGGTGCACCGCCTCGGAGCGATCGACCTGGCCGGCGGCCTCGTAGATGCGAGCGACGTCGCCGAGGATCTCGGCGCGGGGTTGCGGCGCTTCGGCGTTCTTCGCGGTCGTCACGAGGACGTCGGCTGCCTCGTCGCGCTTGCCGAGCCGCGTCGCGATCTCGAGATAGCGCCGTCGGGCTTCGACGTCGCCCGGAGCGAGCGGAAGCAGCCGCGCGTACGTATCGAACGATCCCGCGTCGTCGGTGAGCCGCTCGTCGCGCAGCTCGGCGATACGCCGGAGCAGCTCGCGGCGCTCGACGTCGTCGCCGACGAACTCGAGACGGACCTCGAGCACGCGCACGAGATCGCGCATCTCTTCGCGATCGGCGTAGACGCCTTCGAGGATGATGGCTGCGCGCTGGCGAAGGTCGGGATGCGAGAGGCACTTCTCGACGAGCTCGCGCGCTTCGCGGCTCGAAGCGTCTGCGAGGACGACCTCCTCGAGGTAGTCGAGCGCGTTCTTCGGATCGCCGAGCTTCACGAAGAGGAGCGTGCCGAGTCGGAGCTTCAGGTGGCCGCTGCTGCTGCTACCTGCGAGCTCGATCCGGCGGCGAAGGAGATCGGCGAGGTTCTGCCAACGCTCGTGTGCTGCATAGAGCTTGTCGAGCGCGAAGATCGCCTGCTCGTGTCCCGGCTCGGTCTCGAGGATGCGCTCGTAGTAGTGGATCGCCTTTGGCGCATCGCCGGTGATCTCCTCGGCGACGATCGCGACCTCCGCGAGGAGCTCCGTGCGACGCTCGAGGCTTTCGGTCGCGGCGAGCATGCGCTCGTAGAGGCCCTCGAGATCGCGCCAGCGCTCGCGTGTCGTGAGGATCTGCTTCAGCCGGAGGAATGCGCGAACGTTGCCAGGATCGCGCGCGAGGATGCGTTCGAGATACGGCATCGCGCGGTCGATCTCGCCGAGGTTCTCGTCGTAGAGCGTCGCCGCGCGCTCGGCGAGATCGACTTCGACGTGCGACGGAAGACCGGTCTCGCCCGTCTCGGGAACCGCCTGCGCGATCGTCTCGACGAACTGCTGCGTCTTGCCCGTCTTGTTCGCGAGCACCGCGAGCCGATCCCACAGATCGAGCTCCATCGGATATTCGAGGGCCGCCTTCGCGAGCACGTCGAAAGCGCCGAGCCGATCACCGAGGCTCTGCTTCACGGACGCGAGCCGCAGATGCAGCTCGAGCCGGTCCTGCTTCGACGGCGCCGTCGCGATCATCACGCCGAGGACCTCGGCCTGTTTGTGGAGCTGCCCGGAAGCCGCGTACGCGGCCTCGAGGACGACCGCCGCGTCCTTCCGCGTCTCCGACAGGGGCATCAGCTCCTCGACGAGCGCGATGGCGGCCCCGTCGTTCGGCGAGATCTCGATGGCACGCTTCGTCGCGGCGAGCGCCTCGCGCGGGTTCCGCAGCGGACCGAGGTAGAGCCGTGCGATCTCGAGCTCGCGGGCAACGCGCGTCGCTCCCTGCTCGAGATCGCGCTCACGCTGGAGGATCGACACGGCGCCTTCGGCGTCTCCTGCTGCGAGGAGCAAGCGCGCGAGCGCACGGAGCGAGCTGGCGTGCTCGGGATCGATCCCGAGCAGCTCCTTGTAGAGCTCCGTTGCCTTCGCGGTGTCGGAGAACGCCTCTTCTTCGAGCAGCGCCCACTCGGCGAGGAGTGGCACGGCCGCGCGCCCCTCGGCGCGGTCGGCGCGGAGGCGGAAGAGCCAGCGGAGATCGTCGCGGCGCTCGGGCGAGGACCGCAGGAGCCGATCGAGCCCGCCGATCGCGACCTCGTCGTCGGGGTTCGCCTCGATGAGCTCCTTGTACGCAAGCGCGGCGTCGTCGGGCCGGCCGGCATGCTCCGCCGACACCTCGGCGAGCTTCATCCGGAGCTCACGTCGCTCGTCGATCGCAGAGCTCTCGCCGCGAGCAGCGAGCGCGTCGAGCCGTGCCTGGATCGCCTGCGCGAGCCCGCCCCATTCGCCCGACACCTGCGCCCAGCCCTCGAGGATCTCGAGCGCGCCGCTCGAAGTCGGCGCGAGCTCGTAAGCTTTCCTCGCGTAGCGGAACGCCGCCACCTTGTCGGCGAGACGATGCCCGCTCACCGCGGCGAGCTTCTCGTAGAGACCGCGCCGCTCGACATCGTCCGCCGCGTGCGCGATGAGCACCTCGTAGAGCGCCGGCAGCCGTGCCCACTTCTCGTCGCGCTCGTAGAGCGGAACGAGCGCCGCGGCCGCGCGCCTGTCGTCCGGCCTCACCGAGAGGACGCGCTCGTACGAACGGAACGCGCGATCGGGTGCGCCGATCTTCTCCTCGAGGATCTCGGCAACGCGGAACGACAGATCGATCTTCGTCTGCGCGTCGCTCGTGCGATCGGCGGTGCCGGACAGGACCTCGGCAAGCCCTTCCCAGTCGTTCGTCGACGCGTAGAGCTCCGTCAGCCCGTCGAAGTCGTTCATCGCGAGGTGGCTCTCGCGGAGGATCCGGAGCGCCTTCGCATGACCAGGGCTGAGATCCAGAACGCGGCGCCACACGCGGAGCGCCCCGGCGTGATCCTGGAGGCGCTCGGAGTACACGCTTCCGAGCTTCTGCAGGATCGCGAGCCGCGCCTGCGGATCGTCGGCAATCTGCACGCGCCGCTCGAGCACCTCGGCGACCGTGGCGAAGTCCTTCTCGCGCTCGGCCTGCTTCTCGAGGGCGTCGAGGGCCGCGGCGTCGTCCGGGTCCTCGGCGAGGATCATCTTGTAGAGGCGCGTCGCGTCCGCGCCGCGGTCGAGGCGGTCGGCCGCGAGCCTCGCCATCTCGACCCAGAGCGCGCGACGCTCGGCGCCGCTCACGCGCTTCGTCTCTTCTTCGTAGAGCTCGTAGAGCTGACGGTATGCGCGGCGCTTGCCGTAGAGCTCCTTCAGCTTCTCGATCGCCTCGCTGTCCTCGGGACGCGCCTCGCGCAGCTTCTCGTACGCCTCGACGGCGTTCTGCACGTTCGAGAACTGCTCGAGCCAGCGCCGACCCGCAGCGCGATAGAGCTCGGCCTTCACGCCGTCGTCCGGCTCGAGCTCCGCGAGACGCATCTGCGTCGTGAGCAGATCGCGCCATCGGCCGAGCGCCTCGTAGACGCGCGCGAGCTCGCGGACCGCGGTCGCGTCGTTCGGATCGAGCGCGATGATCTGCGAGAGCACGGTGACGAGCGCGGAGTCGCTCCTGATGTTCTCCCGGTAGATCTCCGCGATCTCGCGGAGCACCGGCAGCCTCGCTGCGGCATCGTCCGGCGCGACGCGCTCGAGCTCCGATCGGAGCAGATCGGCGAGGTGGTTGAACGAGCCCGTCGAGCGATAGAGGCGCTTCAGCGCTTCGCGCGCGTCGGCGTTGTTCGGCTGCGAGCGGAGGAGCGCACGCCACTGCTCGATGGCTTTCTGCGCGTTGGCGCCTTCTTCGGCGAGTTGCGCGATCTCCGCCGCGAGCTTCGCCCGCTCCGGACCGTCGGGCAGCGCGCGCTGCGCATCGCTGAGGATCTGCACGAGGCGCGTCTGCTCGCCCTTCTGCGGGCACCATTCCCGGAAGAAGCCGAGCATTCCCGGGTGGGCGGGCTCGTGCTTGCGAACGCGCTCGAAGTACGGCTCCGCCGCCTCCGCCTTGTTGCGCATCCTCCAGTTCACCATCGCGATCTGGAGGACGATCCCGACCTCCTGACCGGCTCGGACGCCTCCGCCCGAGAGCTGCCCCTCGTAGAGCGACACGAGGTGGTCCCACAGCTCGCCTTCGGTGAAGTGATCGACGAGCGCGCGGGTCGCCTCGGGGTGGCTGGGCGAAAGGTCGAGGACCTTCTCGTAGGCACCGGCGGCGCGTTCTTTCGCGCCGAGCTTCTTCGCGAAGATGCGCGCAAGACGCGTGTATGCCGCAAGCTTCTCGTCCTTCGCCGTCACCTCGGCGCCGAACGTGTCGAGGACGGTGGCAAGCTCTTCCCACCGCTCTTCGCTGCGGAGGATGCGCTCGAGCAGGATCGCGGCACGCCGGTTCTTCGGATCGGCCGTCAGCGCGTCGCGCAGGAGGCCGATGATCTTCTCGAGGAGGTCGCGGCGCGGATCCCTGCCCTCTTTGCCGCCCTTGTCCTTCTTCTTGTTCTTCCGCTTGCTCTTCGGCCCGCTCTCTTCGAGCTCGTTCTTCGACTCTTCACGGGCACGCGCCTCGAGCTCCGGCCGCGCATATCGGTAGGCGATCTCCGCCGCGCTCACGAGGAGCGAGCTCTTGAACCCTGCGTCGATCGCGCTCTTTGCCTCGGTGAAGTACTTCTGCGCGAGGTCCTTCCACTTGCCGCGCTTGATCTCGCTTCGCTCGATCGCCTCCGTCGCGACCGCGTCGCCGGGTCGGAGCTCGAGGACGCGACGGTAGGCGAAGAGCGCGCCTGCATCGTCGAGCAGGATGTCGTCGCGCATGCGCGCGAGATCGAGCGCGAGCTCGGCCTGACGATCGCCCGTCGCGAGCGCGGTCTCGATCTCGAGGAGCTCGGCGACGGCCTCGTACTCGCGCCGCATCTCGTGCGCACGCCGGGCCGCCTCGAGCAGCGCGGCGAGCTCGCCGGCATTCATCGTTCCCGGATCGACCGACCCGCCCGTGTAGCCGAGCGCAGAACGGAGATCCGTCCATGCCTGCTCGTTGTCGGGCTCGTCCTGCAGGACGCCGAGGGCGCTACGAATCGTGCTTTCGCTCATCTTGTTCCCGGGAGAAGCGCCCTCGAACAAGCCTGCTGATTCATTCGAGAAAGGCGGCTCGACAGAGTGCGGCACAGCGATGGTATGGGGCCTTTTCCTCTCAAGCAAGCACGCGGTTTCCGTGCGTCTGGGCTGCCGGTCACGGGAGAACCGCAGCGACCCTCACGCCTTTCTCCAGCCTTTTCCGGATGATTTCTGTGGGAGGATACGCGCCTCGTTTGCTCGGACAGCGAATGCCTCTCGGCAAGTCCCTCTTCCTCTCCCTGCGCAACGTCTACGAGACGCTCTACGTGTCCGCGCCCACCGTCGTGGACGCGCTCCGCGGCACGGTGACACGACAGGTCTGCGACGAGCGTCTCGAGTCGTGGGCCACACGCGTCGTCGCGAACAGCGAGATGATGATCTCCGTCCACGGGCGCGAGAACATCCCGGCTGGATCGCTCGGTCAGAGCGGGCAGCCGTACGTCGTGATGAGCAACCACCAGTCGCACTACGACGTGGCGATCATCTACTACGTGCTCGGGTCGACGATCCGCATGGTGGCCAAGCGCGAGCTCTTCGATCTGCCTGTGTTCGGCAGCGCGATCCGAGCAGCAGGGTTCATCTCGATCGATCGCCAGAACACCGAGCGCGCGATCGCGAGCCTGCAAGATGCCAAGCAGAAGCTCGTGAGCGGCACCCCGATCTGGATCGCCCCCGAAGGGACGCGCAGCATGACGGGTGAGCTCCTCCCCTTCAAGAAGGGTGGCTTCGTCCTCGCGATGGAAGCCGGGGCGCCGATCTTGCCCGTCAGTATCCGCGGGACCCGCGACGTGCTTCGCGCGAAGGGCATCCTCACGAGACCGGGCAAGGAGGTCTACGTCACCATCCACCCCGCGATCGATCCCGCCCGCTTCTCGCATCTCCCGAAGAAGAGCGCGCGCGACGCGTTCGCCGAAGAGGTCCGGCGCGCGATCGCGAGCGGACTGTAGACTCGATATGACCGGCAAAGGCCTCTACATCGTCGTCAACGCCAACGCGAAGCGCGGCGGCCGCCGCATCGCCGTGCAGATCGCGCGCGCGCTGCCAGGCGCCACGGTCCGCCTCACACGCAGCATCCAGGAAGTCGAGGGTTGGCTCCGGACCGTGCTCGCGAACGGGAGCTCGGTGCGCTGCATCCTCTCGGCGGGCGGCGACGGCTCGGCGGTCGCGCTCCTCAATGCGCTCGATCGGGTCGTCCCGAAGGGTCAGCCCTTCCCTCCCGTCGGCGCGCTTCCGCTCGGCACCGGCAATGCGTGGGCGCATGCGCTCGGCGCGCGAAAGCTCGACAACTGCGTCCGCGCGCTCGCGAGGCACGGCGGCCCGGTGCCGACGCGGCGCTATTCGCTCTTCGAGTGCGACGGCATGCTGACGTTCTTCGGCGGTTGTGGCTGGGACGCGCAGATCCTCGACGACTACCGCCAGCAGGTCGAGCAGTCTCCGTCGAGCCGCGTCGCGAAGAGCGTCTGGGGCTACGTCACGGCGATGATCACCAGGACCGTGCCGAAGACGCTGCTCCACGGACGGCCGCACGTGATCATCGAGAACCTCGGCGACGAGGTGTACGCAATGGACGCCAGCCACCAGTTGAGGCGGCTCGAGGGCGTCCGGCGCGGGACGATCCTCTACGAGGGCATGGCGAGCGTCGCCGGCGCCGCGACGTGCCCGGAGTTCGGCTACGGCTTCAAGGCCTATCCGTTCGCGGAGCGCCTGCTCGACTGGCTGAACATCCGCGTCTACGACCAGACGGCGATCAAGGCGGTCTACGACATCCCGAAGCTGTGGCGCGGAGATCACCCGCTCCGCGGGATGCACGATTGGTTCGCGACCGAAGTGCGAATGACGTTCTCGCGTCCTGTGCCGCTCCAGATCGGAGGCGAGGCGTTCGGCTCTCGGCTCACCGTGGAGTTCAAGAAGTCGGACCGCAACGTCGACGCGCTCGACTGGCGGATGCTCGGCCTCGACTGAGCGCGGATCGAGACGAGCTGTCAAGCGCCACGCACATGCGGATCTCCGTAAGGAAGCGATCCCTGTCGCACGGCTCCTGATCCGGTATCGTGGAGGAGTGGCCGCTTTCTGTCGGCCATGGCGAAGGCACGCACGTGGGGAGACCTGGAGAGGGACATGCCTCAAGGCGGTGACAAGCGATCGACGAGCCTCGACACGGAGCTCGACGAGAGCGCGCTCGAATCGGTACCTCCCATGCCGGCCGCGCCGCCGCTCGGGCCCTCGATTCCGCCGCCACCTCCGCCCGCTTCTTCGTCGCGCTCCGTCTCTCCGCGCGCGCACGTCCCTCGCGCGACGCCCTCGCGTCCGCGCGACACGCAGCCGGCCGCGCCGCCGGCGGCTGCCAAGTCCCAGCCTTCCGTCCATCCGGGACCGCGGCCTGCGCCTGCTGCTGCACCCGCCGCTGCACCGAACCCGGGGCTTCGTCTCCAGACGGCGTCTGCGAAGCGACCGCCGCCGCCGGCGAAGCCACACACGATCCCGACGGCGCCGCGCGGCCACGAGCCGTCCACGCCGCCACCGGCCAAGCCGCAGACGATCCCGACGCCGCCGCGCAGCCCGAAGCCGGAGCCCTCCGCGCCGCCGACTTCGCCGTGGCGACTCCCTGTCGAGGTCCTCACGCGCGAAATCGCAGCGCGCGCTCCGCAGCATCCAATGCGCGCTGCGATGCTGCTCGCGGCACAGGCTCGGATCTTCCTCGACGGGATGAGCGACCCGCTCGCGGCGAACAGCGCTCTCATGCAGGCTTCCGAGCTCGCGCCGGACGCGCGCTTCGTCGCGAGCACGTGGCGATGGCTCGCCGAACAAGGCGCGGATCCTCTCGCCGTGCTCGAGCGCACGCGTGGCGAGCTCGCCTACGTCGGTGAAGGCCGCGAGCGGACGGCGCTCTTGTGGCAGGCAGCGGCCATCGAGGAGCACGTCGCGAGCGACATCCCGGGGGCGATGCGGACCGTCCGCGAGCTGCTCACGCTCGAGCCGAACGATCTCGGCGCGCTCGATGCCATTGCCGGCCTCCACCTCCGCTCGCGCTCCGTCACCGATGCCTGGGATGTCGAGCTCGGCTCCGACGAGCGCGTCTTCGGCGGCGCCGTCGAGGCGCTCGATCGGATGGCGCACATCACCGACGACGCGACGACGCGCAGCGCGCTGCATGGCACGGTCGGCGCGCTCCGGGATCGATGGCTCGGCGACGATGACGGCGCGCTCGCGTCGCTCCGGCGCGCGCTCGAGGCCGACCAGACGAACGCCGGAGCGCAGGCGACGCTCGAGGCGATCCTCCTTCGTCGTCACGCGTGGGACGAATACGCGCGCGTGATCGCGGCGCAGGCCGACCGCACGGCGGAGACGGGCGCTGCGCGCGAGCACTACGAGCGCGCCGGCGACGTCTACGCCGAGTGCATCGGCGATTTCGCCCGGGCGGCGCATTGCTACGTGCGCGCGGCGACGCTCGCGGAGACGGATCCGGGCCCGGTCGAGAAGCTCGCGCGTGTGCTCGAGGCGGCAGGCCGATGGGACGACGCTGCGGCCGCGTATGAACGGCTCCTCGCGCGCGTGCGCGATCCGATGCAGAAGGCGTGGACGCTCGTGCGCCTCGGAGCGTTGCACGAGAACAGGCTCGGACGCGGCAACGATGCGCTCGCGGCGTATCGGTTGGCCGTCGATGCGTGTCCGACGTTCGCGCCGGCCGTGCAGGCGCTCCTGCGGGTGTGCCGCGCGCGCGGCCTGCCGCTCGCGATCGAGCTCGAGCGACGCGAAGCCGACCGCATCGTCGATCCGCAGGTCCGTGCGGTCAGTTATGCGGCGCTCGCCGAGCTGGTCGAGGCGCAGAGCCCGGCCGACCTACCCGAAGAAGCCGCGCTGCTCTACGAGCGCACGCTCGCGCTCGATCCGACGAACGCCGCCGCCTTCGAGGCGCTCGATCGGATGTACCGCAGCTCGTCGCAGTGGCCGCGCCTCATCGCGCTGTACGAGAACGCCGTCGCGAAGGCCACGCATCCGCGAAAGGCGCGCTCGCTCCGTCTCCAGCTCGCCGAAGTTCTCGATGCGCGCGCGCAGCAACCGGATCGCGCGGCCGATCTCCGACGCGAAGCGCTCGCGGGTCCCGAGGATCGCTACGACATTCTCGTCTCGCTCGCGCGCTCGCTCGCAGCCGCCGGGCGCTGGAGCGAGCACGTCGAGGTGCTCGAAGCGCAGGCGAGCATGCTGAACGGTGCGGACGAGATCGCCGCCGTCTACCGTATCGGCGCGGCGCTCGAGACGCGCGTGAAGGACCTGCGCCGCGCCCTCGCGACGTACGAGGTCGTCATCGATCGCGCGCCTCGCCACGAGGCGGCCGCACGCGCGATCGTCCGCGTCCACGAGATGGAGGGACGCTGGGAGAGCGTCATCGAGGCCGAGCGTCGCCTGCTCGATCTCGCGACGCGCCCTGACGACGTCATCGAAGGCCTCGTCCGGATCGCTCGCATCTACGAGGAGCAGATTGGACGCGTCGAAGACGCGATCGCCGCTTACCTCGAGGCGCTCCATCGCGCGCCCGCATACGTGCCGGTTGCCGCCGCCCTCGAGCGTCTGCTCCGCGGGACGGGCGACTTCCGCCGGCTCGCGCAGGTCCTCCAGATCCATGCCGACGCCGTCGGCGATCCGCAGCTCCGGGTTCGCGCGCGGATTCGCGCAGCCGTGATCCTCGAGCTATGCCTCGACGACACCGACACGGCGTCTACAGCGTATGCGCGCGGTCTCTCCGATGCGGGTCCGCGCGGCGGACTCGGCGACGCTGACCGTCAGGCCGCGCTCTGGGGCCTCTTGCGTCTGCAGGAGACGCGTGGCGAGTGGACGAACGTCGACGCCACGCTCGCCACCATCCTCGACTCGACGAGCGAGCCCTCTGCGAGAAAGCGCGTGCTCGTCCGCCTCGCGCGCAACGCCGAGCTCCGCCTCGACGATCTGCCGAGGGCGGCGCTCCTCTACGAGCAAGCGCTCGCGACCGGCGCGAAGCCCGCGTCGATGGCGGTCGACCGCCTCCGCCTCGCACGGCTCATCGGCGACAGGGACGGCATCACGAGCTGTCTGTCCGTCATGGCAGCGAACACGAGCGACCAGCGGCTCGAGAACGGCCTGTTGCTCGTGCTCGCCCTCGGCATCGAGCACACCCCCGCCGGGCATGCAGCCGCCAACATCTACGAGCGCCTCATCGCGCGCGATCCCGACGATCCTCGAGCGCTCGACGGCCTCATCCGATGCGTCGCCGCCGGCTCGTCCGACGAGCCCCGCCTCTCGCGAACGCTCGTCGCACGCGCACGTGCCACGCAGGACGCCTCGCTCCGAGCGCTGCTCGCGTTCGCCGCCGGCGTGCTCGACGAGACGGGTGCGCGCACGAGCGAGGCCGAGGCCGCCTACACGCTCTCGCTGCAGGCCGATCAGGAGCTCGTACCGGCGATCGACGCCGCGCGCCGGCTGCGCACGCTCGCGAACGACTGGAGCGCGGTCGCAGCCCTCGCCGAGCGATCGGCCAAGGCGTCGCTCGACCGCGAGAACGTCGCCGAAGCGTGGGCCCTTGCGGCGGAGGTCTACGAAAAGCGCCTCGACGATCCAGCGCGCGCGCTCGCGAGCTACCGCGCGCTCCTCGCGACGCAGCCGGGTCACGGGCATGCGCTCGAACGCGCGCTCCTCTTGTTCGAGGCGTCCTCGGATTTCGCGGGAGCGGCGTCCGTCCTCCACGCGCATGCCGATGCGCTCGAGCACGATCCCGGCGCGCAGGCCCGAGCGCTCACCCGCCGCGCGACGATCCTCGCGAGCAAGCTCGGAGACACGTCGGGTGCCATCGTCGATCTGAGGCGCGCCATCGCGCTCACGCCGCACGAGGAGGACGTCAAGACGCTCCAGGCGCTCGCGCTGCTCGAGGAGCGCGTTCGCAACTGGCAAGAGGCGCTGCAGCTCTACGAGCGCATCGCGCAGATGAAGTCGAACGCCGCCGACCGCACCGGGCCGTCCGTGACGACCCGGCGGCGCGCGCGCCTCGCGCAGGCCCGCATCTACGCCGACGAGCTCCGCGACGACGTCAAGGGCAAGGAGATCCTCGAGCAGCTCGTGAGCGAGCGGCCCGACGATCGCGACGCATCCTTCCGCCTCGCCGACATATCCGCCCGGAGCGGGCACGAGGCGCGCGCCCGCGAGCTGTACGACGCGTTGTCCGGGAGCGGCTCGGCCGTCGACCGCGTACGCGCTCTCGTCTCGCTTTCCGATCTGCAGCGCAGCCGACCGGATGCCGCGTCGAAGGCCGAGGGTGAAGCCGCGCTCGCACGCGCGTTCGATCTCGCGATCGCGGACCCGACCATGATCGCTCCGCTCGAGGACCGAATCGTCCGCGACGGCGACTACCGGTCGTTCGTGGCCCACGCCGAGGCGGCTGTCAGCCGTGTGCGTCCGAGCACGCCCGGCGTCCTCCCGATGCGGACGGCGATGGCGCGGATCCTCCGTGATGAGCTCGGCAACCCGGAAGCGGCCGACCGCCAGCTCGTGGCGACGATCCAGGCGTTCCCCGAGTCGATGGAGACGCGGCTCACACTCGCAACGGGTCTCATCGGGAGGAACGACGACGCGGCGCTCGCCGAGCTCCGGCGCGCCGTTGCCGTCGATCCGACGGCGCCGGGGCCGTTCGAAGCGCTCGTCACGCTCACGCGGAGCATGGGCCGTGGCGAGATCGCCGCCGTGCTCGCCTCTGCCGCGGCGCTCCTCGGGAGCACGTCGTCCGACGTCGAGACGGTCCTTGCGAATGCAACGCCGCTTCGTCCATTGCCGGAGTCGTTCCTCTACGACGAGGCGATGTCGCGCTTCGTCGGTCCGACACGCGCGCGCTTTCTCCGGACGGTGCTCGCGCAGCTCGAGCCGTATCTCGGCAAGATCTTCCCGGGCGCCGAGACGATGCTGGAGACGCGCGCTCGCCTGCCCGACACGTACCCGATCGCGTCCGACATCCGCGCGATCGCGATGACCCTGGGTGTTTACGCGCCCAACGTTCATCGCGGCGCTGGGCGCGAGGTCGCTCTCCTCCTCTCGGAGCCGCGCTCGCTCGTGCTCGGCAATGAGCTCCTGAACGATGCCGGCCGAGCGCTGGCCGCGTTCCACGGCGCGTACGCGTGCGCGCGCATGGCCTCGAACGGAAGCCTCTACGTCGCGCCGCGCCAGCAAGCCGTCGCGATGCTCGATGCCGCGACGCTGCCGGACGCGGACGGTCCGGCGATCCGCGAGCTCCGCAAGCGCATCAGCTCGGCGTTGCCGCGCAAGACGAAGAAGGACCTCGAGCGCATCGCGACCGAGGGCACGGCGGATCTCCACGCCGAGTTCTCGGTGTGGGAAGCGGAGGAGTCGCGGCGCGCGCTCTACTGCGCGATCGTGCTCTGTCGCGACATGCGCGCGGTCGCCCAGGTGCTCGCCCCGGACGCCGTCGCGATCCCGCGCATCGACGATCGCCGCCAGGCGCTCGCGGCGAACGCACGGGTGCGCGAGGTGCTCGAGTTCATCGTGTCGTCGCCGTGCTGGGACGTGTGGAGCCGGATCTACGGCCTGCGCTGAGGGGCTTGGCGCGGCCGGTTCGAATTCATCCTCGCAGTGCTCGCGGTCGGTCCTCCACTTGCGACGGGGAAAGTCCCGTCTCTTCGCCATGGACGCTCGACCGCGACAAGCAGCCCGACGTCCGGCCATCAACCTCGCCCGCGTGCTACACGCGCGGTGTCTCGTGAGCCGTCTGCGTCAACGCGACCAGGCTCGAGAACACGGGCGGCTCGAAGCCAGTGAGCTTGCGGACTCGATCCGCGAGTAGAAGATGGCGGACACCTCGGTCCACGCAAGCGTGAGCGCAGAGTCTGCGCTCGGCGTCGGGCGGCAGCGACGTGTCATCCCGAGCGATCTACGCGCTTGCGTGTCCGCGCTTCTGACGGACGAACGGCTTCGGTGCTTCTCGAGCTCAAGACCGTGGCGTGCGTCGTCGGCGACGAGAGGGACCTTCGGCGGCAGGCGCCAGTGGCGAAGATTCGACACGGACGAGCTTCGCGGAGTCGATCCGTGAGCAGCAGATGGCGGACACGTCGGTCCACGCGAGCGCGATCCCTATGGCCTTCGCGCCTGTGACGGCAGCAACTCCGGATAGGTCGTATTTGCAGTTAGGGAGGGCGTCCTCGGGCGTTCGCGTGCTCGGTAGCGAAGCGGCTGTCCTCGGCGTCGAGGAGAGCGCCAGTCATTGCGAGCGAGCTGAGCGCTTGCGGGTCCGCGTCTCCCTGGTCATGTCCGAACAACGGCTTCGGTGCTTCACGAGCAGCAGACCGCGGCGTGCGTCGTCGGCGCCGGGGTTGCTCGCGTGAGGGCGTCGAGAGCGAGAACTGAACGGGGTGGGGATCAACAGTCTTGCGAGGCTCACGCGCTTCGACGCTGCCGCACGCGTCGGCGCCGCGTCGCGTAAATCTGGACGAGCGGCTGTCACATCGATTGCACCTCGAGACAGATTGAGGGTCTCGAGGCAATCGATGCGCCAGCCACTCGTTTCGATCTCCGCGGGCGCGGTTGTTCTTGTTCGAACGCGAGGCTCTGCTCCTAGCTCACGAACGGAGTGTTCAGCACCAGCGACTCGTCGATCTTCCCGCCGTCGAAGCAGTCGGTCGGACGTCGGTCGTCGCGGCGCGAAGGCGTTCTCGATGTTCATCGGCTGCCTCGTCGCTTGGAGATGAAGAGGCGATTGCGATTTTGGCTTTTGCACTTGACGAAATCTGCCGCTTGCATTGCTTCGAGAGCACGACTCGTAGCGAGAGCAGCGCGTGAGCGCTGCCAGTCGGCTCCTGCTTCGTGTTCGCGCCCCGGAGGGCTCGCGCGGTGATCCGGTCATCGTTCGTTCGCAGGCGGGGCTGCTCCGTGAGGCCGAGATCTGCATGCTAGAAGGGGTTCATGCAGAAGCTGGGGGAACTCACGAACGTCGAGCTGCTCGCTCGACTGAGCGCGCACGTCGGCAAGGGACACGTCTGGCAGGCTCGGCTCCTCGAGTATCTCGGAGAAGTCGAGCTTCGAAGACTCGATCGGGAATATGCATATTCGTCGATCTGGGATTTCTGCATTCGAAAGCTCGGAATGAGCGAAGGCGAGGCTCATCGACGGATCGCGGTAGCTCGCGTCGTTCGACAGTTTCCGCCCGCCCTCGCGTTGCTCGAACGCGGGGAAGTGCATTTGAGCGCCGTCTACGTGCTTCGAGAACACCTCACGGAGGAGAACCACGAAGAGCTCCTTCGCAAAGCTATCGGCAAGAGCACGCAGGAGGTGAAAGCGGTCATCGCCGCACGTTTCCCGCGCCCCGACGTCGCCAGCTGCATCGAGCCCGTCGCGCCGCAAGTGAAGCTGCCCGTGGTGGGTCCGCATGCATCGGAAGGAGTCGCGCCGTCAGCGACAGGTTCGGTCGGCGCCGAGATGCGCCCAAAGGTCGAGCCGCTCTCGGCGACGCGGTACCGCGTCGAGCTCACCGTGTCCGCCGACATCAAGGCGAAGCTCGAACGCATCAAGGACCTCATGCGGCATCGCAATCCGGCGGGCGACCTCGAGATCATCCTCGACGTCTCGCTCGATCTGCTCCTCGCCAAGCTCGAACGAGAGCGGCTCGGGAAGGTCTCGCGTCCGACGAGATCGAAGCGTGCCGATCCGACGACGCACGCCGCCGAGCATGTCGGAACGCCCCCGCCTGTTCGAGGCGTCGATGCGGGCAAGGCCGCGAGCACCGATGCAACGCGGAGCGTGGATACTCCCGACGCATGCGCACATGCGGGCAAGACCGCGATCAACGATGCAACGGTGAGCGCGGATACTTTCGACGCACGCACGCGTGCAGGCGGGATCGCGTTCACGGATTCGGTCGCGGTCTCGCCGCCGACCAGCAGCTCGCCCGTTCGGGCGGACGCAACGACGACGAACAACGAGGCCGCGCCACCAGCGCGCGGGACTCGCGCGAAGAAGCGCGGCGACGACGCCTTCGGCACTGCGCGACGCCGGTACATCCCGAGGGAGGTGCGGCGAGAGGTCTTCGCGCGCGA